>DAIRFV010000494.1:0-2572 GCA_036794905.1 Pyrinomonadaceae bacterium
GAGCGTGAGCAGGCGGCGGTCGCGCATGACGACGCGCCCCTCGATGACGACCGTGCGCACGTCCGCAGCCTTCGTCGCGTAGACGAGGTGCGAGTAGATGCTGTAGCGCGGCGTCTGGTGCAGCGCGTCGAGATCGACGACGACGAGGTCGGCGCGCTTGTCCACTTCGAGCGAGCCGATGTCGTTCTCCATGTGGAGCGCGCGCGCGCCGCCGATGGTCGCCATCGCCAGCGCCTCCTCGGCCGTGACGACCTTCGGGTCGCCCGACGAGAGCTTGTGCAGCTTCGCCGCCGCGTCCATCGCCTCCCACATGCTGAGGTCGTTGTTCGACGCCGCGCCGTCGGTGCCGAGCCCCACGAGCACGCCCGCCTTCAGCATCTGCGGCACCGGCGCGACGCCCGAGGCGAGCTTCATGTTCGACTCCGGGTTGTGGACGGAGCCGACCGAGTACTGCCTGAGCAGCCCGATCTCGCTCTCCGTCAGATGCACCGTGTGCGCGGCGACCGTGCGCAGGGAGAGGAACCCGATGCGCGCGAGGTATTCGACGGGGCTCGCGCCGTGGTCGCGCGTCACGTCCTCGACCTCCTTGCGCGTCTCGGCGACGTGGGTGACGACGGGCGTGCCCGTCTGGTCGGAGAAGGCGCGCACCTCGCGCAGGTGCGCCTCGGAGACGGTGTAGGGCGCGTGCGGCGCGACGGCCGGCGTGATGAGCTTGTTCCCCTTCCAGCGCGCGGCGAAGCGTTTGACGTAGGCCATCGCCTCGGGCCACGTCTTGTTGTCGGGCACGGGGAAGTCGATGACGGTCTCGCCGAGGAGGCCCCGCACGCCCGCGCGCTCGGTCTCCTCGGCGATGGCGTCCTCGAAGTAGTACATGTCGCAGTAGGTGGTCGTCCCGCCGCGGATCATCTCGGCGAGGCCGAGCTGCGTCCCCGTGCGGACGAACTCCTCCGTGACGTTCTTCGCCTCGGCGGGGAAGATGTACTTCGTCAGCCACTCGTTGAGGTCGAGGTCGTCGGCGATGCCGCGGAAGAGCACCATCGGGATGTGCGTGTGGCCGTTGATGAGGCCGGGGATGACGGCGCGGCCGCGCGCGTCCACAACCTCGCGCGCCGCGTAGCGCCCGACGATCTCACTCCTCCGCCCCACGGCGACGATGCGCCCGTTCGCCACCGCGACCGCGCCGTCTTCGATGACGCGGCGGTTCGTGTCCATCGTCACGACCGTCCCGCCGCTCACGATGAGGTCAACGCGCCTCACCCTCTGCGCCGCGGCGGCGGGAGCGGGGGCAGTCAAGAGGGTCGTCTGCGCCAGCAGGGCGCAGGCCGCGAAGAGGCAAAGGAGGTGTCTGCTCATATCAGGGGGGCCGGCGCGCGCGAGGCGCGCCGCGGGTCACAGTTTCTTCTTCTCTATCATCCGGCACGCGGGGGTCAGGAGCCTCATCATCATGTGCGACTTAACTTCCTGCCACTCCTCTTCCCGGCCGGCCTTGTAGGAGTGGACGACCGCGCCCTTCCCGTCGAGGTAGACCGCGTCGCCGAGGCGGTACTCCCGCTCGGCGCACATGAGCTCCAGGTCTTCGACGACCGTCTTGTACAGCACGTCGGGTTTGCCGGGCAGAGGGCGCGGCTCGTCGAAGACCGTGCGGAACCTCACGCGCCCGAAGTTGCCGAACGAGAGGTGTATCTCCTCCATCTCGATGACGGCGTCCTCGTAGGTGTGGACGCGCACCCACTTACTCTTCCGCTGCGCCGCGACCGTCAACGCCAGCGCGAGCGACAGGAGGAGGGCACTGAATCGCATGACAACGCTCCGGCGGGGCGGGGATCGTTAGGGCCCGTTCGCCCGACGCTCCCGGTCACTTCTGCCCGGCGCCGGTCTCTTCGAGGAAGCCCGCGTCGAAGGGGTGCGGCAGCAGCTCCTTCATCTGGAACGTCTCGGTGTCGCCGCGCAAATTGGCGAGGACGACGGGGATGTCGCCGCAGAACTCCCAGATGACCTGCCGGCAGGCGCCGCACGGCGGAGTCAGCCGCTCGGTGTCCACGACGACGCAGAGCCGTTTGAACTTGCGCTCGCCCTCGGAGAGCGCCTTCCAGATGGCGACGCGCTCGGCGCAGATGGTCTGCTCGTAGGCCGCGCTCTCGACGTTGCAGCCGGTGTAGACGCCGCCGCCGTCGGCTTCGAGCGCCGCGCCGACGCAGAAGTTCGAGTAGCGCGCCAGCGCGCACTGCCGCGCGTCGGTCGCGCGTTTGATGATCTCTTGCAAACTGTCCTTACTCACTTACCCTCCCTGCTCGACGCGCAAGCCGACGCCGACCGCGGCCCCCTCGGCGCGCGTGCGGCGCGCGTCGGCCAGGCGCTCGCGGATGCGCCCCGAGATGAGGCTGATGCTGACGAGGTTGTGGCCGCCCTCGGGGATGATGACGTCGGCGCAGCGCTTCGACGGCTCGACGAACTGCGTGTGCATCGGGCGGACGGTCGAAAGGTACTGCTCGATGACCGACTCGACGGTGCGCCCGCGCTCGGCCACGTCGCGGCTCAGGCGCCGGATGAAGCGGATGTCGTCGGGCGTGTC
>DAIRFV010000033.1:0-36031 GCA_036794905.1 Pyrinomonadaceae bacterium
CCAACAACTGCGCTGCGAGCATGAACAAGACGCTGCCCGGCAAGTTCGACCCCGAGACCTACACCTTCCGCTTCTCCAACGAGCAGGGCGGCCGGCGCCTCTGCCTGACATCTTCGAAGGGCAACGAGGTCTGCTACCGCGCGGAGTAGATGGCGAAGAGCAAAAGATTAACCACCGCGGACGCGAGAGACACGGCTTTAAGACCAAAGTCAGCAGGCCGTGTCTCTCGCGTCCGCGGTGGTTACTTCCTTCCGATTAGCGCTCGACTAAACCGTCAATACGGAGGCGAGGGACGTGAGCCATCGCGCACCACTTAAATTCACAATGCTGCTCGCGGCGCTCTGCTGCGGCTGCCTGCTGCCGGCGGCGCGCGCGCAGGAGGCGGCCGTGAAGACGGTGAAGACCTTTAAGCTCGGCGAGACGGACGTGCGCGTGAACGTCTACGAGCGGGCGGGCGCGGCCGTGACGCTCTTCGCGCCGCACCACAACGAGCAGGGCGCGTCGAGGGCGGGGCGCGAGGCCGTCGCGGCGCGCGGCGGCCGCTTCGTCGAGGTCGAGGCGTTCGACGACGCGGGCGCGCCCGCGCGCCGGCTGCGCTTCCGCGCCGGGGGCCGCGGCCACAGCGTTGACCCCAACCGCATCTTCACCGCCAACGGCCGCAAGTGTCTTAATCTCCCGCCCGACGCCGAGGCCGCGGTCGAGGCGTTCGCCGAGAACCTGCTCGGGCTGCTGTTCGCGCCCAGCGGCGCGCGCCTGCGCGAGGGCGAGACGCTCTTCGTCGCCGTCCACAACAACTCGGACGTGGAGAAGAACCCGGCCGCGTCGCGCGACGAAGACCTGACCGCGGTCTCCTTCGTCCGTCCCCTGCGCTCGCGCGCGATTTTCCGCGGCGCGTTCGAGGAGTCGGCCGCGGGCGTCTACCTCTCGAACGCGGAGGAGGACGAGGACAACTTCATCATCGTGACTGAGCCGCGTCTGCTCACGCCCTTCGCGGCGCGCGGCTTCAACGTCGTCGTGCAGAAGCCCGCGGCGCAACTGCGCGCGCCCGGCTGCTCACTCGACGACGGCTCGCTCTCCGTCCACGCGGCTTACAGCAACATCCCCTACGTCAACCTCGAAGTGGACATCAACGGCGGCGCCGCGCGCCAGCGGCAGATGCTCGAAGCCGTCTACGACTTCGTCAAGACCAAACAGTACTAGAACGCGGAAGTAGGAACGCGGAACGGTAAGAGGGTGCCGGGTGTCGGGTGCTGGGTGTTGGGTGGAAGACGGTTTTCCCCCAGCACCTAACACCCGGCACCCGGCACCCTCTTACCGTTCCGCGTTCAGCGTTCCCACTTCAGCGTTCCGTCTGATCCGTTTGCCGCGCGGGGCACGCGTTACAGGTGAGCGGGGACGTGCCCCGCGCTGGGGCCGGCGGGCGGTCGCGTTCCTCCGGTGAAGGTTGAAAGAGCCATGAGAGCAGCGTTCGGCACAGGCGCCACGGCGCCAGTCATGTTCAAATTCGCGGCGGCGACCCTGCTGGTCTGCGTCGCGTGCGTGCGCGCTCTCGCGGCCGATGGCGGCAACGTCGGCAAGACCCCTAATCCCGCTCCCTCGCGGGGGACGACGACGAACATGAATGTTGCTAACTTCGACGACGCACTCTCGACGGCGCTCGCGCGGCGCGGCGCCGAGGGCAAGCGCGTCACCTGCGACGGGCGCGACCCCGTCGCGCGCCGCATCCTGAACGAGTACGGCGCGGTCTTTGTCGCCGCCGCCGGCGTGCTGCCGCCGCCCGTCTGCATCTTCACGGGTGCGGAGGAGGTCGAGACGTTCCAACGCGCGGCGCAGGTCGAAGCGCGCGAGCTGGGCGGGGTGCTGATTGAATTGCAGCCGGCCGCGATGCGCGCGCTGCTGGCCGCGCGCGAGGAGGCGGTAGCCTCCGGCCTCGACATCACGCCGCGCGACGGCTCGGAGTCGGCGCGGCGCGGCTACGCCGACACCGTCAGGCTGTGGAACTCGCGGCTGCTGCCCGCGCTCGAACACTGGCGCGCGCAGGGGCGGCTGACGGACGAAGAGGTCGAGCGCGTGCGGCGTCTGCCCGTGCGCGAGCAGGTCGGGGCGGTGCTCGAACTCGAACGCGTCGGCGTCTACTTCAGCAAGGATTTTTCCAAGTCGATTCTCTACTCGGTCGCCGCGCCCGGCGCCTCGCAGCACCTGTCGCTGCTGGCCTTCGACGCGGCCGAGTACGCCGACGTGCGCGTGCGCGCCGTGCTGGCGCGCCACGGCTGGTTCCGCACCGTGCGGAGCGACTGCCCGCACTTCACCTACCTCGGGTTGCCTGAGAGCCGCCTGCCCGCGCACGGCCTGAAGAAGGTCAAGACTTCGGACGGAGAGTTCTGGGTGCCCAACAGCGGCGCCGCCCCCGTCGGGTTGCAGACGGACTTGGCCCGTAAGAATTAACCATCGCAGACACGTGGCGGGCAGGCCGGGTCAGAACCACCCGCGTTGGCGGGTGGGTACATCCCTCTCAGAGAGCCCTAACCGCGTGAGCCCGACCCACCCGCCACCGCGGGTGGTTCTGACCGCTCCGGCCTCGCATCCGTTATACTCGGGCGCGTGCGGGGTGAACATCCGACGACAGTCAGCGAGTCCGCGACGGAAAACGAATCCGTGCCGGCGGAGCCGCGGCTCATCAGGGGCGCGGGGCTCGTCGGCGCGACGACGCTGAACATGATCGACATGATCGGCGTCGCACCCTTCATCACCATCCCGCTCGTCATGGCGGCGATGGGCGGGCCGCAGGCGATGATCGTGTGGGTCGTCGGCGCCGTGCTCGTCAGCTGCGACGGGCTGGTGTGGGCCGAGCTGGGCGCGGCCATGCCGGGGACGGGCGGGACGTACCGCTACCTCGGCGAGATTTACGGGCGCGGGCGGCTGGGGCGGCTGATGTCGTTCCTCTTCATCTGGCGGTTGACCTTCAGCGCGCCGCTCTCCATCGCCTCGGGCTGCATCGGGTTCGCGATGTACGCGGCCTACGCCTTCCCCTCGCTCGACACGCAGCTCGCCGCGCGCGAGCTGCACGTGCCGCTCTCGTTCCTCGGCGACATCGACCTGAGCGTGGCCGTCACCCCCGGCACCTTCGTCGCCGTCGGGACGTGCGCGGTCGCGGTCGCACTGCTCTACCGCAAGGTCACGATCATCGAGCGCCTGTCGAACCTGCTCTGGCTCGGCGTGATGCTGACGATACTCTGGATCGTCGCCCCGGGGCTCTGGCATTTCGACCCCGCGCTCGCCTTCGACTTCCCCGCGGACGCGTTCACGCTCCGCCCCGAGTTCTTCTACGGCCTCGGCTCCGCCCTGCTCATCGCGGTCTACGACTACTGGGGCTACTACAACGTCTGCTTCCTCGGCGGCGAGGTGCGCGACCCCGCGCGCACCTTCCCGCGCGCCGTGCTGCTCTCCATCGCGCTGGTCGCGCTCGGCTGCATACGCATCATCGTGCAGTTCCTCGCGCAGATCGCGGGCGTCTTCGTGCTGCGCGCGCGCAGGCCCGAGCTGCCGCGGCCGTTCCGCCCGTGGCTCTACCCGCTGCCGGCGGTGCTGGCGTTCGCGGGGTTCGTCTACGTGCTGCTGATGCGGCCGAACTTTCAGAAAGAGGTGCGGCTGGCCTTCGTGCTCATCGCCGCCGGGCTCGTCGTCTACCTGCTGCGGGCGCGCGTGCGCGGCGGGTGGCCGTTCGGCGGCGCGGAGACAATTAACGACAGAGGCGCGGAGGTACAGCTTTGAGGATTTGAAATTTCAAATCTCGAATTTGAAATCCTGTTAGCCGTGCCTCTGTGTCTGCGGTGGCTAACTTCTTCTCGGGCACATTCGAGTGCAAACTTATCGTTGTTCTTCTTGATGAGGAGGGGCGTTTTGAAGAGGACTTGGTTGAGGGCGATTAATTTGTTGTTGGCGGCCGCGCTGCTGGCCGTCTCGCACGCGCCGCTCGTCGTGGCGGACGAGGGGATGTGGACATTCGACAACCCGCCGCTCAAATTCTGGAAGGAGCGTTACGGGTTCGAGCCCGGCGCGGCGTGGATCGAACGCCTGCGTCTGTCCACCGTGCGCCTCGCCGAGGTGGGGACGGTGACGGGCGGCGGCACCGGCGTCTTCGTCTCTCCCGAAGGGCTGGTGGCGACGAACCAGCACGTCGGCGGCGCGCAGATCGCGAAGCTCTCCACGCCCGAGCGCGACATCGTGAAGAACGGTTTTTACGCGCGCACGCGGGCCGAGGAGTTGAAGTGTCCCGACTACGAGGTGAGCGTGCTCGTCTCTTACGAGGACGTGACGGCGCGCGTGCAGGGCTCGGTGAAGAAGGGAAGCACGCCCGCGGAGGCGAACGCGCAGCGGCAGTCGGAGATGGCCGCCATCGAGAAGGAGTCGGCGCAGAAGACCGGTTTCGGCGCCCAGGTCGTCAGGCTCTACAGCGGCGGCGAGTACTGGCTCTACCGCTACAAGCGTTACACGGACGTGCGCCTCGTCTTCGCGCCCGAGGAGCAGGCGGCCTTCTTCGGCGGCGACTACGATAATTTCACCTACCCGCGTTACGCGCTCGACGTTTCATTCTTCCGCGTCTACGAGAACGGGCAGCCCGCGCGCGCGGAGAATTTTTTGAAGTGGTCGAAGGCGGGGCCGAAGGAGGGCGAGTTCGTCGTCGCGTCCGGCTTCCCCGGCTCGACCGACCGCCTGCTGACCGTCGCGCAACTCAAGTATCAGCGCGACGCCGGCAACCCCGTGCAGATGCGCGTCTGGCGCTCGCGGCGCGAGGCGCTCGCCGCCTTCGCCGCGCGCGGCCCCGAGCAGGCGCGGCGCGCGCAGTCCGCGAAGCGTTCTTTGGAGAACTCCATCAAGCGGCTCACGGGACAGCAGGAGGGCTTAGGCAACCCGCGCTCGTTCGCGCGTAAGGAGGCGGAGGAGAAGTCACTGCGCGAGGCGGTCGCGGCGCGCGAAGAGCTGCGGCGCGACTACGCGGGGGCGTGGGACGAGATCGAGGCCGCCTACCGCGACTACCCCGCGAAGGCCGTGCGCGTGGCCTTCACGACGCTCGTCCCTTCGCGCCTCGGCACCATCGCCACGAACCTCGTCCGCCGCGCCGAAGAGGTGCGCAAGGACGACGACAAACGCCTCCCCGAGTTCCGCGTCGGGCGTCTGCCTTCGCTCTCCATCAGCACCCTCTCGCCCGCGCCCGTCTACGCGGACATGGAGGAGGCCGTGCTCGCCGCGTGGTTCGCCGAGGCGCGCGCGGCGCTCGGCCCCGACGACCCGTTCGTGCGCGCCGCGCTCGGCAGCTCGACGCCCGAAGAGGCCGCGCGAAAACTGATCGCCGGGACGAAGCTCGCCGACGTAAGCGTCCGCCGCGCGCTGCTCGAAGGCGGCGCGGAGGCCGTCGCGAAGTCCGACGACCCGCTCATCGTCCTGGCCCGCCAGATCGAGCCCGTCTACCGCGAGCTGCGCGCGTGGGAGGAGGCGAACGTCAAAGGGGTGGAGGCTTCGGCCGGGCAGCGGATCGCGCTCGCGCGCTTCGCGGTCTACGGCAAGACGACCTACCCGGACGCGACCTCGACGCTGCGCCTCGCCTACGGCACGGTGAAGGGCTACGAGGAGGACACGACGCTCGTCCCCTTCAAGACGACCTTCTACGGCCTCTACGACCGCGCCGAGGGGTTCGGCGGTAAGGTGCCTTACGACTTGCCGCCGCGCTTCCGCGAGCGGAAGGGGCGGCTTGAGCTTGCGACCCCGCTCGACTTCGTCTACACGGCCGACACCATCGGCGGCATGTCCGGCAGCCCCGTCGTCAACCGCGACGCGGAGGTCGTCGGCCTCAACTTCGACAGCAACATCCAGAAGCTCCCGAACCGCTACTGGTACGTGGACGAAGCGGAAGGCGGCCGCGCCCTCGCCGTCCACTCCGCGGCCATCCTCGAAGCCCTCCGCAAGCTCTACGACGCCGACCCCCTCGTCGAGGAGCTGACCCGACCCTAGCCAGTAAGACAGTTAACCACGGAGACGCAGAGACACGGCACGAAGTCAAAAGACAACAAGCCGTGTCTCTGCGTCTCCGTGGTCAACTGTCTTAACTGCTTTAGAACTTCTTCGTCGCGGCGTCTTGCCAGGCGGCGACGACGGCCGTCGCTTCGAGCGTGCCGGTGTTCTCAAGGCGCAGCTTCCAGGTGCCGGCCGCGACGTTCTTCTCGACGAAGATGGTGCGGAAGAAGCCGCGCGCTTCCGCCGAGCCGGCGAGGTTCGTGCCGCGCGCCGCGCCCTTGTCGTCGAGCAGGGTGGCGGAGACCAGGGCGTCGGCCATGAAGGTGACGCCGAAGTTCGCTGACGCCGCCGCGACGGGAATCTCCAGCACGACGACCTGCTTCGGCGCGAGCCTCAACTCCTTTGCGAACGACGGGCGGAAGCCTTCGCCGGCCGCGCCGAATGCGAAGCCGGTCGGCGCGGCGTAAGCGGCGTTGACGAAGGCGGGCGCCATGGACGCGTCGAGCCGGTTGACCTGACCCGGCAAATGCGTGGGCTGCGGCGCCTCGGGGCGCTCAGGCGTGTGGTCGCCCCCGGGGCCGACGGCGAGGCGCGGCTTGACGAAGCCGGAGAAGTCGGCCGTGCCCGTCAGGTCTGTGTGGACGTTCTTCGAGAGCGCGTGGTCGCGAATCTGCCAGATGGCCGACTCGACCGGCACCACGCCGTCGTTCCAGACCACGGTCTTGCACATCACGGGCAGGGGGTTGCCGGCGAGCACGGAGAATTTGACGCCCTTGCGGTTCGTGTTGACGCGGTTGAACTCCTCGACGACCGAGGGCTTGAGCTGGCGGACGGCCTCGACCGTTCTGCCCAGCACTTCGAACGTCGAGTTCATCACGTCGGCGCAGGGGCTCCCCATGTTCGGCGTGCCGAGCATGACGAGGTGCGCGACCTGCGGCCGGCCGTCCGCGCTCTCCGGCATGAAGTTGTGTATGTAGTGGCGCGTAATCAGCCCGCCCATCGAGTGCGCGACCACGTCCACGTGCCACGCGTTGCGATCCTCCTGCGCGTACCTGATGTACTTGCCGACCTGCTGCGAGTTCTCGAAGATGCCGTTGGTCGGCCCCGACGACATGAACTCGCCGCCGGTGTTCATCACGCCCTTGTCCGCCTTCTCGCCGACGGGGAAAGCCTTCCAGTCGTAGCTGTGCGCGGTCGTCAGGATGTTCTGCCACGACTCCCACGCGCGCCAGTTGCTCCAGAGGCCGTGGACTAAGATGAGGGGCTTGGGCGCGACCTTCAGATTCTTCGTCAGCTCGTCGGTCTTCTTCCCCGACTCTTCCAGCTCGACCTTGATGCGCTGGACGAGGCGCGGGCGGCCGTCGTCGTACCACGCGTAGCCCGAAGAGTCCCACGCCAGCTCGACCTCGCGCTCCTCGCCCGCTTCGAGCCGGACGGAGACGACCGCGTCCTTGAGCTGCGCGTCGGGGCGCGCGCCGTCCCACTTGTCGCCCTTGTAGGTCTCTTTGAACTTCACGTCGGCGAACTTCGTCTCGCCGGAGGCGTTCAGAACCTTCGCCTTGAGCTTGACGAGGTTGCCGTCAATCGTCCCCGTCTGCTCGGAGATTTCCTGCCAGTCGTTGATGTTCGGGTAGCGCGGGTGCTCGAACTTGAGGTCGATGAGGCGCAGGGGCGCGCCGCACTTTTGCAGGCTCCACGAGAGCGTCTCGGTCACGTTCTGCCACGTGCGCGAGAAGTTGCCGCTCAGGCGGTTCGGGTCTTCGGGGTTGATGCGGTGCGTGCCGTCGCTCGTCAGGGAGTTGCCGTCGATGCTCGTCTCGGTGGGCGGCATCGAAAGGTTCCGCCCCTCCTTCGGCACGCACTGGCCGCTGTAGGTCGAGGTCTGCTGACCAGTCGTGCGGCCCTTAATCTGCGGCACGCCGACGCTGACCGTGTAGGTGCCGTCGGTGTTGACGCCGACGTGGACGTTGGCTTCGAGGCCGGAGGCGTTGCCGGACGTTTCGGTCTTCGAGGTGGAGTTGCCGGTCATCACCTGCCACGTCTTGCCGCGGTCGCAGGAGTTGCGCTCGCGCGCGTTGACCGTCTCGACCGAGGAGAAGGTGTGGTTGACGTTGGCGCGCCCGGCGCTCGTGCCCGTCCGCTCGGGACTCTCGACGACGGCGACCGTCGCGCGGTAGTCGTACTTCATCTCCCACTGGGTCGTGTCCTCGCCGCGCCCCGAAACCCGCGGGACGGTCTTGTTGTTCGTCTGGCTCTGCGTGCGCGTGTAGGTGACGACGCCCGTCCACGCGCCCGTGCAGGCGGCGGCCTTACGTGGCGGCGCCGCGGCCGTCTGCGCCGGCGTCCTGGCGGGCGCGCGGCGCGTCTGCGCGGGGACGGCGCCGGCCGTCAGGCACAAGAGAACGGCGGCGGAAACGAGCTGTCTGAGTCTGCGGGTCAACACGGGCGAGCCTCCTTGCTGCTTCGACATCATGGACGGATGGCCGGAGAAAGTCCGGCCTCAGTCCTTAACGCGCAAAAGGAAGGCGCCCGGTATCAAAAAGGTCAGAACCACCCGCCGAAGCGGGTGGGCCTCTGTTTTTGCGGAACTATCCGTCCACAGAGGCCCACCCGCTTCGGCGGGTGGTTCTGACCTTTTCGCGTTACGAGGAAGGTTTCAGTTGACGGCCGTCACGTCGGCGGGCTCGTCGGCGGAGTCCTCGCGGGGCTGTGCGAGGTGCTGGCGGCGGAGTTGTTCGACGAGGCGGGAGAGTTCGGCGAGCTGGTCTTCGGAGAGGTCCTGGAAGACGACGCCGAAGCCGACGCGCTCCATGTGGTACTTGACCCGGCCGCTCAGGCGCAGCCAGCGGTTCTCGGGCGTCCACACGCGCACGTGGAGGCTCTGCCCTTCGATGACGATGGCCTTGGTCTTAACGAAACATTCCCTGAGGCCGATGCTCGTGATGGTGCCGCTGCGCGGGGTGTCGGGCGTCGGCCCGAAGGCGCAGGATAGTTCGGAGAGGAACCGCGTCTTTTTTCTCGCGTCGTTCATGGTGTGTGGGCCCTTCGGGTTCTGTTCAGTCGGCGGAGACCATGCGGATCGACTTGACGGTCGTGTTGGGGACGGGCGGGGCGGGCGCCTCCTCCGGCATGTGCACCTTCCGCACCTTCTCGTTGGTCTCGACGATGATCTTCTCGGCGTCCGCCGGGCTCGAAGGCCGCGAGAAGTAATAGCCCTGCCCGTACTCGCACTTGAGGTCGCGCAGGAGCTTCAACTGATCCTTGGTCTCGACGCCCTCGGCCACCACGTCCATCCCCAGGACCTGCGCGAGCATGACGATGGTGCGGACGATCTCGACGTTCTCAAGGTTGTTCCCCATGCGCGTGACGAACGAGCGGTCGATCTTGAGCGTGTCGATGGGGAAGCGGTGGAGGTAGGAGAGCGACGAGTAGCCCGTGCCGAAGTCGTCGATGGCGAGCTGCACGCCGAGGTCGCGCAGGTGCCGGAGCATCTCGGTCGCCGTGTCGATGTTCTCCATCACGGCGCCCTCGGTGATTTCGAGCTTGAGCTGCCGCGGGTTGAGCCCCGTCTTCCGCAGCACGTTGTCCACCTGCGCCATCAGCATCGTGTGGTTGAACTGCTTGGCCGAGAGGTTGACGCTCATGAAGAAGGGGGACGCCTGCGGGTACTTCTCCTGCCACTCGCGCATCTGGCGGCAGGCTTCTTCCAAGGCCCACTCGCCGAGCTGGATGATCTGTCCCGTCTCCTCCGCGATGGGGATGAAGTCGAGCGGCGAGACCAGGCCGCGCTCCGGGTGGTGCCAGCGCACGAGCGCCTCGAAGCCGCAGAGCTTGAAGTTGTCGAGCGAGACGATGGGCTGGTAGAGCAGGTAGAACTGATCCTTATCCAGAGCCTTCCTCAAGTCCGTCTCGATCTGGAGGAGGTTGACGGCCGAGGCGTGCATGCTGTGGTCGAAGACGACGTGGCGCGCCTTGCCGAGAGACTTGGCGCGGTACATCGCCGTGTCGGCGTCGCGCAGGATGTCCTCGGGGTCGGAGTAAGCGCCGGTGCCGACGGCCACGCCGATGCTCATCGTCGTGAAGACCTCGCGCCCCGTGAGCACGATGGCGGCGGAGATCTCCTGCTGGATGCGCTCGGCCACGGACATGGCCTCGGCGTCGTTGGCGAGGTCGTCGAGCAGGATGGTGAACTCGTCGCCGCCGACGCGCGCGACGGTGTCGCCCTGTCGGAGGCAGTTCTCAAGACGCCGGGCCACTTCGACCAAAAGCTGGTCGCCCGCGACGTGACCCAGAGAGTCGTTGATGACCTTGAAGCGGTCGAGGTCGCAGAAGAGGACGGCGAAGCGGCGCGAGGCGTGGCGCTTGGCGCGCGCGATGGTGAGCTTGACGTGGTCGGCGAAGAGAGCGCGGTTCGGGAGGCCGCTTAAGGGGTCATGGAAGGCGTCGTGGCGCAACTGCTCTTCGGACTGCTTGCGCTCGGTGATGTCTTGCAGTTGGAGGATGAGGTAGGTCTCGTCCTCGCGCCCGTCCTGGAAGCGCGCCACGTTCCAGAGCGCCCAGACCTGCTCGCCGCCGCGGCGCTGGTGCCGCACCTCCATCTGTAGGAAGTCCGACTTGCGCTTGAGCATGCTCTTCAGACCCGCGATGGCGGTGACGAAGTCGTCCTTGTGCGTCACGGCCTTCAGGCTCGAATACATCAGCTCCGACTCCGCGTAGCCGAGGAAGTCGCAGAGCGAGCGGTTGACCCAGAGCAGGTTGCCCTTCGCCGAGAGGATCGCCATGCCGATGGCCGCGTGCTCGAAGGCCGCGCCGAAGGCGTGCGTGTCGGAGAACTGTTCGCGCCCGCGGTGGCCCGGCCACGCGCGCTCGGCCGCGGAGCCACCGCGCCGGTGCGCCTGGTAGAGCGCGTCGGCCGCCGCCGCCGCCGCCGCCACCGCGAGGAAGGCGTCGAGCGCGAGTCCCGCCGGCATCTGCGCGGCGAGGACTGTGAGCGACGAGGTGAGCAGGTAGGCCGTGAATGTCCACGCGAGCGCGTCGAGGAGCGCGCGCGCGGTGCTGCGCCCCTGGCCGCTGCGGCCGTAGGCCGTGTTCTGCGCCGAACCGGCCGCCGACTGTAAGAGCGAAAAGACGAGCGCGGCGAGCGCCGCGGCGAGCCCGCCCGAGCCCGGCGCCAGCACTTCGAGCCCGCGCGCGCCCCAACCGGCCAGCAGCGTCGCGACCGCCGCGGGCGCCGAATCGTAGAGCAGCGCGGCACCGCGGCGCGACAGCCTGAGCGAAGAGACGACGGCCGCCGCGGCCGCCAGCGGCACCGCCGCGTCGAAGCCGTAGAGCAGCGCCGCGAGCAGCACGAATCCGGCCGAGAGCGGGACGGCGCTCCCGGCGTGCGGGACTTTGAGATAGACGCGCGTGCCGAGGGTCAGCGCGCAGAAGGCGAGCATGAGGTAGCGCGCGTCCCAGAGGAGGCGCGCGGAGGCGGGGAGCGAGACGGCGAGCGCGGCGAGCCCGAGGGCTGCGGCCGCGAGCGCGTAGGCGCGCGCCGGACGCTTCGTGTATGTCAGGATCATCGGAGGGGCATCCCTGTCTTTTCCGCGGCAAAAGGGCTGGCGGGGATTTTATCTTTGAAGAGGGAGGCGGACTGAGTTCTGCTCTCTCGTGTTGATTAGGTCGAAGCCTCGCGCGAGCCGGCCGGGAACGGCGCGCGGGGAGGGAAAACCACGGATTCTTAAGCAAGGCTCGTTCCCGCCGTCGAATCTTCCCCGTATATCGCGGCGTGCGACCGGCGCGCGGGTTTGAGCGGCGCGGGCGTGCCGCAGGGCGTCGGACGCGTGATACGGTGACAAAACGCGGCAGACCGCGGGTGACAAAGCCCGTCACAGCGTCGCGTCGCGTCACGTTCGGGGCAGGCCGAAGGGGGAGTGTGAAGGGTTAAAAGTCAGTCGCCGCCGTGTCGCGCGACGCGGCGAGGAAAATTTTTTTCGAGGACGGGCGGGGCATGGAACTTGTTACCGTGAGCGTGGAAGTGTAGACGCGCGAGTGCGCCTCACAGCGCTCGCAACCCATTTTGATTCTCCCCCAGAGAACGTTGGAGTTGCCATGAACCAAGACGACATGCCCGCCCCGGCCGTCGTGGACGAAGAGAAGGCCGTCGTAGACGACGAGATAACAGTCGTCGAGTACGTGCCGCCTTCGCCCCCCCACCCCGTCGAAAAACCTACGCCCGCACCGCCGCAGCACGCCGCGCCCGACCCCTTCGCGGTCGGCGTCCGCGTGTTGAAGATGGCCCCCGCCTGGCTGCTGTTCACCACGGTCTGCTGCTCCGGCGTCGTCCTCACCCTCGGCTGGATGAGGTCGGGCGGCGACGCCGCGGCTGTCACGCTAACCTCCAAGCATAACGACGCGCGCGCCGCCAAACGCGCCGCCACGTCCGAAGAGACGAGCGCGAGAGCCGAAGGCCCCGCGCCTGCAAATGCTTCTCCCGCATTCGCTTCCGGCCAGAAGACCACGGCCGCGAACGACGCCCCCGCGCAGCCTGCGGCGCCCGCGCCGACGCCTCAGCCCACCCCCGCCGCCCTGCCGAAGACGGAAGAGAAACCTCGGGTCGAAACGCCCGCCCCGGTCGTTGATTCGGGCGGGAAGTTCACGGCGCAGGTCGGCTCCTTCAACAACCAGTCGGAGGCCAACGCGCGCGTCTCGTCTCTGAGGGCCGCGGGGTTCGAGGCTCACGTCGCCGCGGCTGAGCTGCCTGGGCGCGGGACTTGGTACAGGGTGCAGGTCGGCCGTTTCGCCGACCGCGGCGAGGCGTCGAAGGCGGCCGCCGCCCTGCGCTCGAAGGGCGCGGCCACGGCCGCCCTCGTCGTCCCCTTGCAGAAGTAGCCTGTTCATAAGAGTTTAGTCCCGGGGGTTGGAGATGGCCACGGTTCTGCCACGCCAGGTGTTGAGCGACGCGGCGCTTTCTGAAACGGCCTCCTCGCACTTCAAGATCGTCGAGAGTTACGCGCGCTTCTTCGCGCGCCCGGAGGTGCGCCTGCGCTTCCTCAACAAGACGCTCGCGCTCCAGGCCGAGCGCCGCGCGCAGTTGGAGGAGGCGCTGGCGCGCTGGGCTTTTCTGAAAAAGTTCGGGCTCTTTGAAAAACTTCTGAATCTCTCGCTCTACGCGCTGATCTTCCGCGAAGTCGGGCAGCTCCTGCCGTCGGACTCGGGTGGAAAGACGGGGCTGCTCGGGCTGCACAAGCAGGCGCCGCTCTCGGCGCGTATCTTCTACCGCTGCTATCAGTTCCGCCGCCCGCTCTACGCCATGTCGGCCGTCGCCCTGCTCGCCCTCTGCTTCTTCGCATACCGCGGCGTGGCCTGGTCGGTCACCCGCGCCAACGCGTACCTCGCCGGCCGCTACAGGAGCGTCGAGCGCGTCTACGCAGGGGACAGAGACGCCGCCGCGGGGCTCGCCGGGCATCTGCCTTCGTACCAGCCCGAGAAGGTCTGGCTGGTCGAGCAAGGGCCGGATTTCGAGCGCTACAGCAACGGCGCGCGCATCATCAACACCTTCGAAACCCCGAATCGGCCGCGCCGTTACCTCAACTTCAAACCGGGCGCGACCGAGGCCGACGGGCAGCCGCAGTCGGCGCCCGTCGGCATCGTCTACCACACCTCCGAGAGCGTCCTGCTCCCCTTCGTCGAGGGCAACAGCGGCTCCATCGAGTTCCGCTCGAAGAACCTGCTGGCCTACGTCCGCGACAGGAAGTCTTACAACTACGTCATCGACCGTTTCGGGCAGGTCTACCGCGTCGTGCGCGACGAGGACGCGGCCTTCCACGCGGGGAATTCCGTCTGGTCGGACGGGCGCGTCGTCTACACGGGGCTCAACGAGAGCTTCCTCGGAGTCTGTTTCGAGACGAGGGCGGACGTGGCCGAGGGCGGCGAGCAGTTGACCGAGGCGCAGGTCTTGGCCGGGCGTCTTTTGACGCAGGTTCTACGCAGCCGCCACCAGATTGACGACGCCAACTGCACGGCGCACGGGCTCGTCTCGGTCAACCCCTCGAACGCGCGCATCGCCTTCCACCACGACTGGGCGCGCGGCTTCCCCTTCGAGGCGATGGGCCTCTCGGACAAGTACGTGGTCGCGCCCGCGAGCGTCGCGGAACTCGGCTTCGGCTACGACCCGGAACTGGTCGCGCTGCTCGGCGGGAGGATGTGGCCGGGGGTGGCGTCGGGCGAGACGGAGTTCGCGCGCCGCGCCGAGAGAGAAGGCAGGGACGTGGACAAGATGCGCGGGCGGATGCGGGCGGTCTACCGCGAGCGGATGGAGGCGCAGCGCGCCGTGCTGCGCGCGGAGAAGTTCGAGGCGCGCGACTCGGCGACGGCCGAGGCCGGCCCCGAGTCCTGAAAGTCGCCCCGGACGTTTTCTGGAAGTCGCCCGCCGAGCGTTCCTGGAAGTCACCCTCCCCGATTCCAGGCAGGCACGCGCCTTGCAAGTCTGTGTGACGCCGCGGCGGACTCGCCGCCCAAGCGGTGCCGCCGACAGTCTGATCTCTAGACCGTCCCCACAATAATAAAATAGAAATCACCGAGGAGCTGAAAATGGAAGAGAAGAATCAGTCCCCCACAGGCGCGAAGACGGAAGCGAACGACACGAAGTCCGGCCCCGTCGGGCTCGACATCGGCACGAGCCGCATCGTCGTCGCCGACGGCCCCGACGGCGAGCGCCGCCGCTCGCAGCTCAACGCCTTCGTCCCCGTCCCCGTCTCCGAGATGGCCGAGAACATGCTCAAGCAGCGGGGGATGGTCTACGAGCGCAACTGTAAGAACCTCTACGTCTACGGCAACGACTCCGACTTCTTCGCCAGCTTCCTCGACACGGACGCGCGCCGCCCGATGAGCGAGGGGCTGATTAACCCGAAGGAGGAGAACAGCCAGCACATGATCCAGCGCATCATCCAGATGATGGTGCCGCGCGCGAAGAAGAACGACGTGCTCTGCTTCAGCGTCCCCGGCAAGGGCGAGGGCGTCAACGGCAACCTCGTCTACCACGAGGCCGTCCTCAAGCAGTTCCTCCAGTCGCTCGGCTACAACGCCAAGCCCCTCAACGAGGGGCAGGCCGTCGTCTTCTCCGAGCTTCAGGACGAGAACTTCACCGGCATCGGCATCTCTTTCGGCGGCGGGATGTGCAACGTCTCGGTCTCGTTCATGTCGATGCCGATGATCACCTTCAGCGTGCCGAAGGGCGGCGACTACATCGACCGCAACGTGGCCGAGGTGATGGGCGAGAGCAACACGACCAAGGTGCGACTCTTCAAGGAGGAGAAGCTCGACCTCTCGCGCCCCGCGAAGGACGAGATGACCGGCGCGCTCCACATCTTCTATGAGGACTTGATGCGCACGCTCATCGATCGCCTGCGCGCCGAGTTCGCCAAGTCGGGACAACTCCCGAAGGTCGACCGCCCGATGACGGTCGTGCTCGCGGGCGGGACGGCGCGCCCGACCGGCTTCCTGCAGAAGTTCGAGCAACTTCTGCGCGCCGAGGGCGACTTCCCCGTCCAGATCAGCGAGGTGCGCATGGCCTCCGACCCGCTGACCGCCACCGCGCGCGGCTGCTACATCGCGGCGCTCTCCGAGACGAAGTAGCCGGCACGCAACTTTCAACCTCGCTTCCGTCCTCGGTGCGGCCCCCGCCGCACCGAGGACACACGTGTACGCAACCGCCCCGCCCGCGGGGGCTTCCCCGAACCGATGTGAGCGACACCACCGCAGACAACGAGTTCGTCGTCGAGATCGACCTGGGAGAGCTGGACTGGTCAACGCCCGCGCGCTGGGAGGACTCCCCGCCCCCCGCGCCCGCGGCGGCCCCGCCCGAACCCCGGCCCGAACCGGCCCCCCCCCGGGCCGCCTCGACGCCCGCGCCGCCGGCCGTGACGACGGCCGCGGCCGAGGTCGCTGCCCCGACGGCAACGCCCTCGGCCGCGAAGCCGGCGCACAACCTCCCGCCCGCCTTCGCGGAGGTCGTCTCGGGCAAGGTGCCGAGCAACCTGCGCGAGCTGGCCGGCTCGACCTTCGCGCGCCTGCTCAAGACGCTCGACACGCTCGCCGCCATCGAGCACGCGCTGACGCAGCCGCGCTCCGTCCACGTCGGGCTCCTCTTCGAAGAGGTGAGGGAGCAGACGGCCGCGCTGCTCTCGCACGTGACGGAGGCCGTCTCGGGCGGCGCCCGCCTCCCGCGCAGGGTTCACGACGTGCTCGACGGCGTGCGCTTCGTCATCGGGCACGAGCTGACGAAGGTCTTCCGGCAGGAATTCCCGGGGCTCGCCGACGAGGCGTGCTCCTACAAGCGCGCAGACCTCAGCCGCGCCTGGGGGCTTCTGCACAACTGCCTCCAGCAGACGGCCATCACGCTCGCGCAGGCGTTCGACCCGAAGGTCACCGGCGAGCAACTGTTCGCCGACTACCGCAGCAAGGTCGAGAACTCGTTCACGCTCTACCGCGAGCTGTACGCGCTCTTACAGAAGGTGAACACCGCCGAGGGTTCGAGCGGCATCCTCCTCAAGCACTCGCTCGTCCGGCACCTCGAACACTTCCGCGAGGAGACGATGCACTTCCTCATGTACAAGGACTGGGGCGAGTTCGGCCGCTACGTGGACGACGTGAAGAGGGCCTTCGAGGAGATGGAGGAGTTCGAGACCGTGCTCCACGAGTTCTCGCAGTACCTGCGCACGCTCATCCACCACGTCGGCATGCGCGAGGCGCTGCGCGGCGTGCAGGTGCACGCGGCCGACGCCGCGGGGGAGTAGAGGGCCAGGATGTCAACAGCGGCCGACACGACGCACGACGCGCCCGTCTTCGCACGCGACGCCGAGGCCCTGGGCCCGGACACCGCGGTCGTCCCCGTGGACGAGATCGAGCCCATCGAGCGCCGCCGGCACGAGCGCATCAACATCTACCTGCGCGTGCGCTGGGAGGGTCTCTTCGGCTGTTACGAGGGGACACTGAGCGACATCAGCGTGGGCGGCTGCTTCATCCTCAGCGAGAAGCAGACGACTTTGCGCGAGCTAATCAGGTTAGAGGTCGAGTTGCACGACGGCGAGTGGGTCAAGGTCTGGGGCGAGGTGACGAACCAGTCCCCCGGCGTCGGCTTCGGCGTCCGCTACACGGAGGTCGACGGCGAGGACGAGAACAAGTTCTCGCTCTCGCTCGGCCAGACGAAGTCGATCCGCGCGGGCGTCGGCGCGCTCAAGAAGATGAGCCGGCTCTTCGTGGACGAGGGGGGCGAGGAGCTGCCGCCCGAGAGCGTCGACCGGCAGGAGTACAAGCGGAGGGTCATGCTCGCCCTCTCGAAGGTGAACAGGACGCTGCTCGACCTCCCCGAATGTCAGAAGAAGACCGCGCTCCGGCTCTCCGTCCAGGCGTACGCCGACCTCTACCGCGTCTGGGCGGCCATGGCGGCGGGCGCGGCCGGCAACCCGAAGGAGTGGGCGGCCTCCTACAAGTGTCTCAAGGTTAAGTACGGCGCGCCCCCGCAGGTCCTCGAAGCCTTCCGCTCCGGCGACGTGGCGACGGTGCTCTCCCTCCTCCGCCAGAAGGCGTACATCTACCTCACGTTCGTCTCGTAAACGCTAAGCGTTAACCACCGCAGACACAGGGGCACGGCTCGAAGACTTATGTTCTTCGAGCCGTGCCCCTGTGTCTGCGGTGGCTAACTCTCCTCCTTGCCGGCGTCCGTCCCTGCGTCAGGTTTCGCGGGCACGTTCCGTTTGTTATAATCGGCGCGTCTTTGGAAACGTCTTGGCTCTCCAGGTTGCAACCGGCACGACACGGCGCGGCGGCCCTTCGAAAAGCATCCGCTTCATCCCGGAATTCATCTGAAAGACGCTCGGTGTTTTTTGTTGGGCGGCCGCCGGCGCTGTGTCGAGTAGCGAACCGGCGAGGCCGCCCCGTTTTTAGAGAACTGCCCCCGTGACACCCGAACGTTGGAAGCAGATTGAGAGCGTCTTCGACGACGCCATCGAACTCGCGGCCGCCGAGCGCGACGCCTACCTGACGACCGCCTGCGGCGGCGACGCGGAGCTGCGCCGGCAGGTCGAGATGCTCATCCGCTCGCACGACCAGGCCGGCTCCTTCATCGAGGAGCCCGCGGTCGCGGGCGTCCTGAGCGACGGCGGCAAGTTCGAGGACGAGGCGCCCTTCATCGGCCGCCGCGTCGGCTCGTACCGCATCGTGCGCGAGCTGGGGCGCGGCGGGATGGGCGCCGTCTACCTGGCCGTGCGCGCCGACGACGAGTTCCAGAAGCGCGTCGCCGTCAAGCTCGTCAAGCGCGGGATGGACACCGACTTCATCCTCCGCCGCTTCCGGCAGGAGCGGCAAATCCTCGCCTCGCTCGAACACCAGAACATCGCGCGCCTCCTCGACGGGGGCACGACCGACGACGGGTTGCCCTTCTTCGTCATGGACTACATCGACGGGCTCCCGATCAACCAGTTCAGCGACGCGCACAAGCTCTCGACGCCCGAGCGCCTGCGCCTCTTCCTCAAGGTCTGCTCGGCCGTCTCCTACGCGCACCTCAACCTCGTCATCCACCGCGACCTCAAGCCCTCGAACGTGCTGGTGATGGCCGACGGCACGCCGAAGCTTTTGGACTTCGGCATCGCCAAGCTCCTCAACCCCGAGATGGGCGCGCGCACCATCGACCCGACGACGCTCGCCATGCGTTTGATGACGCCCGAGTACGCCTCGCCCGAGCAGGTGCGCGGCGAGACGGTGACGATGGTCTCGGACGTGTACAGCTTAGGCGTCCTGCTCTACGACCTGCTCACGGGCCACCGCCCCTACACCTTCCGCAGCCGCTCGCCCGAGGAGGTCGCGCGCATCATCTGCGAGCAGGAGCCCGAGCGCCCGAGCGTCGCCGTCAACCTCATCGAGGTCATCACGTCGCACGGCCGCGAGCCTTTGGAGATCACGCCCGACTCCGTCAGCCGCGTCCGCGACGGGAGCCTTGAGAAGCTGCGGCGGCAACTCTCGGGCAGCATCGACAACATCGTCCTCAAGGCCCTGCGGAAGGAGCCGCAGCGGCGCTACCAGTCGGTCGAAGAGTTCGCGCGCGACATCCAGCACTACCTCGAAGGCCGCCCCGTCAGCGCGCCCGCCTACTTCCCCGTCACGGCCGAGACGCGCGTCGGCGAGGCGGAGCCCGCCTCGGGCGCGAAGTCCATCGCCGTGCTCCCCTTCAAGACCCTGAGCCACGAGGAGAACCGCGACGAGTTCCTCGGGATGGGGATGGCCGACGCCATCATCACGAAGCTCTCGAACGTCGGCGGCATCATCGTCCGGCCGACCAGCTCCGTCATCAAGTACTTCGACGGCGAGCAATCGGCCGCGCTCGCGGGCCACGAGCTGGACGTGAACTACGTCCTCGACGGCCGCATCCAGCGCGGCGGCGAGCGCGTGCGCGTCACCGTCCAGCTCGTCCGCACGCGCGACGGCGCGCCGCTCTGGGCGGGCAAGTTCGACGAGAAGTTCACAGACTTCTTCGCCGTCGAGGACGCGGTTTCGGAGAAGGTGGCGCAGGCGCTCCTGCCGCACCTGACGGGCGACGGCAGGGCGGACGCCGCCCCCGCGGTGCGCGAGCCCGGCGTCTCGACGGGCGACCCGCTCAAGCCGCGCACCACGGGGCCGACGCGCATGCCCGCCGCGCAGGGCATCCACACGACGCCGACCACGGGGCCGCGCCTCACCGCCGACGAGGAGGCGCACCAGCTCTACGTGGCGGGGCGCTACTTCGCCACGCGCCGCACGGCCGACGGGCTGCGGCAGGCGGTCGAGCGCCTTGAGCGCGCCGTCGAGCGCGACCCCCGTTTCGCGATGGCGTGGTCGGAGCTGGCCGACTGCTACGCGCTGATGAACTGGTACGTCGAGCCGCCGCCCGCGGGCGCGTGGGAGAAGGCCGTGGCGTCGGCGCTGCGCGCGGTCGAGGCCGACGACGCGCTGGCGGAGGCGCACGCCTCGCTCGGCTTCGTCAAGCTCTACTACGAGCGCGACTGGGAGGGCGCGGAGAGAGAGTTGAGCCGCGCCGTCGAGCTCAAGCCCGAGAGCGCGGTCGCGCGCCGCTGGCACGCCTTCAACCTCTCGGCGATGGGGAAGCACGAGGAGGCCGCCGCCGAGATCGAGCGCGCGCGGGAGTGCGCGCCGCAGTCGCCCGTGGTGGCGACCGGCGTCGCCAACGTCCTCTTCCTCGCGGGCCGGTACGACGAGGCCATCGAGGCGTGCCAGCGCTCATTCGAGATCGACCCCGGCTCGATGTCCACGCACATCGTCCTGCGCTGGTGCTACGAGCGGAAGGGGATGTGCGACGAGGCGCTGGCCGTCTACGAACAGGAGCGCGCGTTCGCGGGCGACTCGCCGACGACCTGCACCAAGTACGCGCACGTCCTCGCCTCCTGCGGGCGCCTGGACGAGGCGCGCGCGGAGCTGCAAAAGATAGTTTCGACGGGCGGGGCGCGCGGCGCGCTCTCCTACGAGGTGGCCGTCGTCTTCTCGCTGCTCGGCGACAACGTGCGCGCGCTCGAATGGCTCGGGCGCGCGGCCGAGGAGCACGCCGTCGGGTTGGCCTTCGTCCGCGTAGACCCGCGGCTCGACGGCCTGCGCGATGACGTGCGCTTCGCGGAGCTGCTGCGCCGCGTCGGCTCTTGGGAGTCGCCGCACGCGGCGGAGGCCGGCGCCGTCCACACGACCTCGCCTTCGCAGGCGACGAAGGTCGCGGCCGTCGAGTCGAAGACGGACGAGGGTGTTGCTGTCGAACGTCGCGCCGCGCCGGCGCGGGCGGAGGCGTCGCCGCGTCGCTGGCGCCTTCTGCCCGTCGCGTTGGCGGCGTTGGCGGCGATCCTGGTAGTGGGTTTCGGCGTCTGGCAATTCGGGCGGAGGGCGGACGAGCGCCCGGCCTTCCAGAACGCGGCGTCGGCGAAAATTACGGCCGCGGGGAACGTGAGGCGCGCGGCGCTGTCGCCCGACGGGAAGATCGTGGCCTACGTCATCGACGAGGCGGGCAAGCAGGGTCTCTGGGTGCGGCAGGTCGCCGTCTCGAACAGCGTCAGGCTCGTGCCGCCGTCGGACACCTACTACCGCGCCATCACCTTCTCGCGCGAAGGCACGTACATCTATTACACGGTGGCGTCGAAGGAGGGGCCGGGCTTCGACCTTTATCAGGTGCCGTGGCTCGGCGGCTCCGTGCGCCGCATCAGGGCCGGCGTCGGGAGCGGCGTCGGCGTCTCGCCCGACGGGAAGCGACTGGCCTTCGTCGTCGCAGACGAGAAGGCCGCGCGCGAGACGCTCTACGTCGCGGGCGAGGACGGGACGGGCGAGCGGGCGGTCGCGACGCGCGACTACCCCGAGCACTTCTCGGCCGCGGTCGCGCCCGTCTTCTCGCCGGACGGCGAACGCCTCGCCTTCGTCGCCGAGACTTCGGACGCCAACGGCTTCTTCCTGAAGGTGCTGGAGGCGGAGATCGAGGGCGGCGCCCAGCGCGAACTCTCGCCGGGCAAGCGTTGGAGCGACGTGGGGCAGTTGGCGTGGCTCGCCGACGGGACGGGGCTGCTGCTCTCGGGGATGGACGAGACCATCTCGATGCGTCAGCTCTGGCGCATCGCCTACCCCGAGGCCGTCGCCGCGCGCATGACGAACGACCTGACCGACTACGGCGACCTCAGCCTCTCGGCGGACGCGCGCACGCTCGCGGGCGTGCAGAGCCAGACGCTCACCACGGTCTTCCTCGCGCCCGCCGCCGACTACGCGCGCACGGCGCAGATCACTTCGGGCGCGGGGCGCTACGTCGATTTGTCCTGGACGCCGGACGGGCGCGTACTCTTCGCGTCGGACGCCTCGGGGAACTCGGACATCTGGGAGATGGGGGCGGACGGGAGCGGGCAGGTGCAGTTGACCGCGGGGGCGGGGCGCAACTACGCGCCGGTCTCTTCGCCCGACGGGCGCTACGTCCTCTTCCACTCGAACCGCTCGGGGACGTGGCAAATCTGGCGGATGGACAGGGACGGCAGCAACCCCGTGCGCCTGACGCAGGGCGCGGAGAACAGCAACTGGCCGCAGGTGACGCGCGACGGCCGCTGGGTCGTCTACGAGCACGCGGGCGAGGGCTCGCGCACCAGCCTCTGGCGCGTGCCGCTTGCGGGCGGGACGCCCGAGCGCCTGACGCAGAACCTCTCGATGCGCCCCTCGGTCTCGCCCGACGGGCGCGTCATCGCCTACTGGCACAAGGAGGAGAAGCCGGGCGCGCCGTGGAGCATCGCCGTCATCCCGGCCGAGGGCGGCGAGCCGCGCATCTACGAGGTGCCGCAGAACGAGGCCAACGGGATGTCCTCCATCCACTGGACGACCGACGCGCGCGCCTTCGTCTACACGGACTACCGCGACGGCGTCACGAACCTGCGGCAACAGCCACTCGAAGGCGGCGAGGCGCGGCAGATCACCAACTACGCGCGCGAAATCTTCTACTCCTTCGACATCTCTTCGGACGGCCGCCTCCTCCTCGCCAACGGGCTGACGACCAGCGACGTCGTCCTCTTCAAAGACTCGCGCTAATGCCGCAGACACGCGCGTTGACGACGCCCGCGGCCACTCCCGGCCGCGGGCGTTGTTAACGTATGGGGCGCCGGCCGCGTCATAACTACCCGAAAGGCCAAAGCTACCGGGGCTCTTCCCACCGGTCGAACAAAGCGGAAAGAGGTGACGGTGATGAAACTGTGGGGATACGTGTTGACGGGCTTCGCGATCACGTTGTCGCTGCTCGCGCCCGTCGCGGCCGGCGGGCAGGACGCGACTGTGCCGCCGCCAGCGGGACTCGAAAAGTACGAGGCCGAGGCGACCGACTCGGTGGAGATCACCATCGACGACCGGCTCCTGCGGCTGGCGGCCGGCGCGCTCTCCGACCGGAAGCCCGACGAGCGGGCCGTCAAGGCGCTGGTCGCGGGGCTCAAGGGCGTCTACGTCCGCGCCTTCAAGTTCGAACGGGAGGGCGTCTACCAGCCCGCCGAGGTCGAAGCGCTGCGCGCACGGTTCCGCGCCCCCGAGTGGTCGAGGGTCGTCGGGGTGCGCAGCCGGAAATATAAGAGCGGCAACGTCGATGTCTTCCTCTCGTCCGCGGGCGAACAGTTGAAGGGGGTGGCCGTGGTCGTCGCCGCGCCGCGCGAGCTGGTCTACGTCCACGTCTCCGGCGACATCGACATCGAGCGGCTGCGCGATTTGGAGGGGCGCTTCAACGTGCCGCGACTCGAACTCTACACGGAAGGGAAGGAGTAAACCGACATGACCCGCGCCATGAGATACGCGGCCCCGGCGGCCCTGCTGCTGGCCTTCGCCCTCTGCTCCCCGGCGCCGGCCCGGGCGGACGACTTCGACGCCGTCGTCAAGAACGTGCGCGCGGCGTGCGGCGGCAAAAAGGTGCGCATCCCGTTCCTCGGGCTCGCCGGCTTCGCGACCCGAATCGTGCGCCCGGCCGGCGTGAAGAGCTTCAAGCTCGCCGTCTTCGAAGACCTGACGCGGACGGGGGACGTGTCGCGGCTCGGCGCGGCCATCGGGCAGTCGCTCGGGCCGGGGTGGCGGCCGCTCGTGCGCGTCCGCGCCGGGCGCGGGGCCGAGCAGACACACGTCTACGTCCGCGAGGCCGGCGACAACCTGAAGCTGATGATCGTCACGCTCGACGGCGCACAGGCGACCGTCATCCGCGCGAAAATCAACCCGGAGGCGCTGGCGCGCTTCGCCCGAGACCCGAAGATACTGGGCATCTCTCTACAGTAACTTTGCGGCGTTTCGCCCGTCGTCATGATTTATGCACGACGCTGAAACCCGGACGACTTTTCTGTCACAAACTCCCGGGTCGCGGTGTTTCCTGTTCGCAAGCGCCGCTGAAATTCCACCACGGGAGATGTTGTGATGAAGATTAATCTACGGATTTGGACGCGCTCCGCCCTCGCCCTGGCCTTCCTCTTGCTGGCCGCCGGCTCGCAGGCCGCGCTCGGGCAGGACACTTTGACGGGCACCTGGACGGGCTCGGTCGGCGACAAGAATGCCGAGAAGCCCGGCAGGAAGTTCGGCGGGAGGCACGGCGAGCGTGCCGGCGAGAGCGACTGGCAGAAGGACGACGAGAAGCGTGACGGCATACACCTCTCGCTCGAACGTCGTACGGAGAAGGGCGGCCGGAACCAGATGGGGCAGTCCTACGACTTCTCGGAGTTGCAGGGGCTCACGCGCGAGCAGGCGCTGGCGGGCGGCTCGGTCAGGTTCGCGCTCGTGCGCGAGGCGGGCCGCGTTGACTTGGAGGGCAGCTTCCAGAACGGGAAGGGCTCGGGCACCTACACCTTCACGCCGAACGGCGGCTTCGTCGGGGCGATGAAGAGCCGCGGCTTCGACTTCGAGAAGGCCAAATGGAACGAAGACGGGTCGGAGCCCGAGAACAGGCTCTTCGCGGCGGCGATGCTGAACGTCACGACGGCGCTCGCCGACGACCTGCTCTCGGCCGACTTCGGCCCGCTCGAAGTCAACGACCTCTTCAAGGCCGCCATCTTCAAGGTCGATTCGAAGTTCATGCGCGAGATGAAGGCGAGCGGCTTCCCCGGCCTGCGCATGGAGGAGCTGGTCAAGGCGCGCATCTTCAAGATCGACGCCGACTTCGTCAGGCAGGCGGCGCAGATGGGTCTCGACAAGGAGCCGTTCGAGAGCCTCGTCAAGATGCGCATCTTCAAGGTCACGCCCGAGTACGTCGCCGAGATGCGCGCCGAAGGGCTCAACGACCTCGCCGTCGAAGACCTCGTCAAGATGCGCATCTTCAACATCGACGTCGAGTTCATCCGCCGCGCGCGCGCCGAAGGCGTCCCGCTCGAAGTCGAAGCACTGGTGCAGGAGCGCATCGGCGTCGGCCGCCGCCGCCGCCAGCGCGTCCAGTAAGAGTTAACCACAGAGACACAGAGACACGGCCTGTTGCCTTTAGCTCGCAACAGGCCGTGTCTCTGTGTCTCTGTGGTTAAACTGTTTTCGGCCTAACCTTACTGGCGTATGTAGAGCGCCTGCATCGTCGGGATGGCGGGCGCGTTGATGACGAGCTGCCCCTGCGTGTTCGTCGCGGCCGTGACGGTGCTGTGCTTGCCGCCCGCGTAGGTGCGCCAGATGTCCACGGTGTAGGTGCCGGGGTTCAGGCCCGAGACCGTGACGGTCGTCGCCGTCGAGGAGTTGACGCGGTTGTGGACGAGCAGCACCACGGCCTGCGACTTGTTCAGGCAGGCGTGGGTGCTGACGGCCGAGGTGCTGTCGGTCACTTCCGACGCCGAGGCGTGGTGGTTGTCCATGAAGGCCGGCCAGTTGACCGTCGCGGTGAAGTCGCGGAGCGACTTGAAGATGGCGAGGTGGCTGGCCTTGATGCCGCCGTAGGTGTACTTGTCCGTCCAGACCATCCCCGCCCCGCTCGTCCCCGTCGCGATCCCGCCCCACGCGAGCGCGTTCACCACGTCGTCCGAGTTCGCCTGCCGGTTCACGCCCCACTCGCTCAACACGAGTGGCTTGCCGAAGTTCATGTAACCGCCGTCGCGCACGACGGCCGTCTCCCTCTCCTTCGACACGCCGCCCGTCCCCGAGATGGCGCCGTAAAAATGTATGTCGGCCGCGGAGACTTCGGGCAGAGACACGACCGCGGGGTTGCCCGCGCCCGAGCCCGTGAAGGAGACGGTGAACGGATGGTAAGGGTCGATTGACTTGACGTAAGCGCCGATGTCGCGCGCGAAGTCCTGCTGCGCGGCCGAGTTGGTGTTGAGGATGTCGATCTCGTTGAACGTCCAGAGGAAGAAGCTGCGGCGCGCGCCCCAGCGGTTGTACATGTACTGAATCTTGCTCTTGACGCGGGCGCGCGCGTTCGCGTTCGTGATGACCTCGGCCGCCGTGTTGCACGGGCCGCCGTTGGCGGCGTTGTAGGCGTGCGCGGCCCAGTTGTTCTTGATGTTGTAGGTGTCCCAGGGGCAGATCATGACGTAGACGCCGTAGAGGTCGCAGGCGTCGAACAGCTCGTCGAGCCGCGCGGCCTGCGCGGGCCGGTAGACGCCCGCGGGGTATTCGAGCCAGTAGTCGCCCGAGGCGTTCTGGTCGCCCTGCTCGGCCCAGACGCGGATGACGTTCGCGCCGTTCTGCGCCATGCGCTGGACGTACTGCGTGACCGTCAGCCCGTCGTTGGCCGTGTCGGTCGGGTTCCAGACGTCGTAGCGGTTGAAGCCGATGGTGACGAAGGGCGCGCCGTCCTTCAGCCAGTAGTGTTTGTTGGCGGAGACGGTGAAGGTGCTGGGCGCGGCGAAAGCGTTGGCGGCGGCGAGCAGCACGAGACACGACAGCGAGAGCAGCCGGCCGCCTGCGCGGCGCATAAGGTTTCCGTTCATGCGTATCCTTTCGGGCCTGGCGTGCGTGTGAAAAACGCGGGGGTGCCGGGAGCGTGGCGAACTTAACAACCCGGGGCCCGTGTGTCAATAAACATGTGCGCGGAGCAAGGAGAAGTTAACCACAGAGACATAGAGACACAGCTGTAAGAATTTGAAATTTTTAAATCGTCTTTAGCTGTGTCTCTGTGTCTCTGTGGTTGCTCTCCGGCACGCTCAGGGCTTCGCGGTCGCGTCCGCGTAGGCCGCGGCGAGGCCGGCGCCGAGGACGTAGCTGTCGAAGATGTCGCGGCGCACGCGCGAGTCGCCGACGAACTGTCCGCGGAACTCGTCGAGGCTGACGGACTTCCGAACCTGCTCCAGCGTCTCGCCGCGCGCGACCCGTGCGGCGACCTGCTGCTTCATCGAGGCGAAGAGGCGCGACATGAGTCTGACGTAAGCGTCGTCGCGCAGCACCGGCCCGTGGCCGGGGACGATCATCGTGTGTTTGAGCGCGAGGAGTTTGTCGAGCGTCTCGCCCCACTCGCCGGGGTGCGACTGCGGGTTGCCGACGTAGGGGACGGGGTGGATGACGAGGTCGCCCGCTAGAAGGATGCCCTCGGCGGGGAGGTGGACGACGATGTCGCCGCTCGTGTGGCCGCGGCCGAGGTGGAGGATGTCTATGCGGCGCGCGCCGCGGTGGAGCGTGAGGCGTTCGCGGAGCGTGACGGTGGGGAGGACGACCGCGGCCTTCGGGTTCTCGGCCATGTAGCGCTCGGCGATCTTGATGTCGCTGGCGAGCACGGCGCGCTCCTCGTCGTCCAGTGGCCCGCCGAAGACGCTCTCGTTCTTCTCCAGCCGGCGCTTGAGCGCGCCGATGAAGCCGGGGTAGCCGCCCTCCGACATCGCCATCCTTCGATTCGTCAGCCCCGTCGTCGGCAGGTACTCGCGCGTCGCCTCGTGCGCGATGAAGTCGGCCTGTGGGAAGGCGTCGCGGTAGACCTGATTGCCGAGGACGTGGTCGTCGTGCCAGTGCGTGTTGACGACGTAGCGGACGGGCTTGTCCGTGAGTTTGCGCAGCGCCGCCAACTCCTCCGCGGCCGTGCCGGGCGTGAGCGTGGCGTCCACGACGACCACGTCCTCTTCGTTGATGATGAAGACGCTGTTGCCGTTGACGGTCAGCCCCGCGGGCTCCGTGCGGCGCGCGACGTAGACGCCCTCGGCCAGTTTGACCATCTCGAAGTCACCCGCCTGCCCGAAGGCCGCGTGCGGCGCGGCGGCGGCGAAGAGCAGGCAGAGGCAGAGTCGTGCCAGAGACATTTTTGCGGACTCCTTCCCGAGGGGGCTTAAAGGCTTGAGTTCACGGAAGCCTTACGGCTCGTGCGGGGTTTAAGTTTCGGCGCGGGGCGCGGCGTCCTTACGGTTGGAAAATTGCCAAAAGCCCGTACTTTTGCGGCTGTTCGCCGCTTGAGGCGGACTTGAGCCGGCGGCCCGAAGTCTCGAACCGAAGGCCCTCAAGTAATTCTCAACCCGCCTCTCCTATTCTCCCACACGGATGCGACAGTGGCGCGCTTTAACGTGGCGGGGGCGGACCCCGCACGGCCCTCGTGTGCCCCGTTCCGGTCGCAGCAATATCAAAAACGGAGATGAGCTAATGAGAACGAATAACCACGGAGTTAACGCTTCCGCCTCGCCCCGTCGCGTCCGCCGTCTGTCGAGCGCGGCGCTGGCTCTCGCGCTCGCGGCCTCCCTTCTGGGCACGGCCTTCGCCGGCCTCTTCCGCGCGCAGGCGGCGGGGCTCGCGCGCTCGGTCATCGTCGAGTTCAAGGCCGAACCCGGCGCCGTCTGGAAGGCCAGGCTTGAGAAGTCGGGCCAGAAGGTTTCCGACGAGCAGCTCCAGCAGTACCGCGCGGGCGTCCACGCGCAGCAGAACAGTTTTCTCGAAGAGCTGAAGGCGCGCGGCGTCCCGTTCACGGTCGAGGGCGTAGACCTGAAGGACTTCGCGGGCGGCGTCGGGGGCCGGGCCGACTACCGCTTCACCCTCGTGATGAACGGCATCACCCTCAACGTCCCCGGCGCGGCGATCAAGACGATTGAGGCGATGCCGCAGGTCAGGCGCGTCGTCAACAACGCCGTGCTCCGGCTCGACCTCCACAACAGCGTCAAGTACATCAACGCGCCCGCCGTCTACGGTCAGGTGCCGGAGCTGACGCCGTTCGACCAGCAGCGCGAAGGCTTCGAGGGGCAGGGCATCTACGTCGCCGTGCTCGACACCGGCATCGAGTGGCAGCACCCGATGTTCGGCGGCGACCCGACCCCGCCGCGCCTCGGCTTCCTGCCGCCCGCGGCCGCGGTCAACACGAACCAGAAGGTCGTCTACTACATGTCGTTCTCCGGCGGGCTCGTTGACGACTTCGGCCACGGCTCGGCCGCGTCTTCGAACATCGCGGGGTATCTGGCGTCGGCTCCCGGCGCGGACGGGCTGCCCGGCACGGCCGACGACGCGCGCGTCCACGGCGTCGCGCCGCAGGCGAAGTTGATGGGCTACAAGGTCTGCACGGGGACCGGCAGCTGCGTCAGCGCCTCGACCATCCTCGGCATCGAGGACGCCGTCTCGCCCTTCTCCGTCACGATGCAGCCGAAGCCGGTCGCGCACGTCATCAACCTCTCGCTGGGCGGCTCGGGCGGCCCCGACGACGCGACGGCGGTGGCGGCCTCGAACGCCGCGCTGCTCGGCACCACGGTCGTCGCCTCGGCCGGCAACGAAGGCCCCGGCGAGGGCACCATCGGCAGCCCGGCGGCGGGCCGCCACGTCATCTCCGTCGCGGCGACGACGCACCCCGGCGCGGCCAACGCCAACTGGTCGGTTGACGTGCTGAAGGCTTCGGCCGTCGCGCCGAACGCCGTCGGCGCGGTCACGCCCGCGAAGAGCCTGCCCGCGGCCGAAGGTTTTAATCGCCTGAAGCTCTACCCGATGGCGGGCACGCCCGACCCCGCGGCCGGCTCCGTCGCGCAGCGCTACGTGTTAATTAACGACCCGACGGGGCCGTACCCGGCGGCGGTCAGCGGGCGCATCGCGCTCATCAAGAATGCCGGCCTCGCGTCGGCGACCTTCTTCGACAACGCGGCCAACGCGGCCCTGGCGGGCGCGGTCGGCTGCATCCTGATTAGCGACACGACCAACCCGACCGCCGTCAAGGGTCTCGTCCCGTGCGCCATCGTCTCGCCGACGGACGGCGAGGTGCTCGTTGACGCCATCTCCTCGACCGACGACAACGCCGTAGACCCGCCGAACGGCGCCGTCTCCGAACTCCCGATTCGTCTGAACCCGTACCTCGACGACGTGTTCTACGGCACGACCACCAGTTTCAGCTCGCGCGGCCCCGTCGAAGGTCTCGGGCAGATCAAGCCCGACGTGACCGCGCCCGGCATCAACGTCCTGAGCGCGACCGTCCGCGTCGGCGGCGCGACCGCGGGCGGCGGCACGATGTTCGACCCGACGGGCTACACGCTCGCGACGGGGACGAGCTTCTCCGGCCCGCACGTCGCGGGCGTGGCGGCGCTCCTGAAGCAGGCGCACCCCGGCTGGACGCCCGACATGATCCGCACCGCGATGATTAACACGGCGACGAACATGCGCTCGGCCACGGGCACGCCGCGCACCGACGGCGCGCAGTCCGACTCCATCATCGACCAGGGCGGCGGACTCGTGGACGTGCGCGCGGCCGTCAACACGAAGGCCCTGATGGGCGTGGCGGGCGACGGGCTGAACCTGCCCGGCATCCTCGGCAGCCACAGTTTCGGCGAGTGGGCGGTGCTCAACAACCGCGTCAACAACACGCGCGAAGTCTCAGTCACCATCCGCGACCTCTCGGGTCAGGGCGGCACCTACAACCTCTCGACGGCGAACAACCGCGCGCTGAATCAGCCCGGCTTCTCGGCGTCGGTCAGCCCCGCGAGCGTCACGGTGCCCGCGGGCGGCGAGGCTGGTTTCAAGGCGACCATCACGATTGACGGCAACGTCGCGCGCGACACCGCGACGAAGCAGCTTCAGTGGTACGTCGTCGCGCAGCGCGCGGGCACGAATGAGCGCCTGCGGATGCCCTTCTACCTGAGGGCGACGCCGAGCCTGCCTGCGAGCGACATCTCCGGCTCCGAGACCGAGACGTTCACGGGCACGGTGGCGGCGGGCGACGCGGGCGTCCAGCGCGACAACGAACTCTTCGTCGCCTCGGGCGTCACGTACGTTGACGTGCCCGTCGAGGCCGACGCCGCGACGAAGAAGCTCGAAGGCACGCTGACGTGGGCTTACACGGACGTGCCCGAGGCGGGCGTCGGACTGCCCGACCTCGACTTCCTGCTCTTCGACCCGAACGGCAACCAGATCGACGACTCGGGCAACAGCAGCGGCCCCGAGCACGTCTCGGCCGACACGACGATTCCGGGCACGTACGTCTACCGCGTCTACGGCTGGGCCAACGGGCCGACCGATTTCGCCATCGAGAGCACGAAGCTCAAGGGCGGCGCGCCGCCGGTCGTGCAGGCGTTCGCCTCCGACTTCACGCTCGGCACCGAGCGCTTCGACTTCGACGGCAACCTGACGCTCAACTGGGCGCCGCGTGGGAGCGTCGAGGCTTACGAGATCGAGGAATCAACCGACGGCGTGAACTACACGGTCGTCCGCACCGTCCCCGGCAGCGTGTCGAGCGCCGAGTTCGCGAACGTGCCCGAAGGGGCGCACAGCTACCGCGTGCGCTCGATCACGCCGGGTCTCGTCGGCAAGTACGTCACCGAGCCGAGCAACGCCGAGTCGGTGACGGTCGCGCGCCGCACGGCCGTGGACGCGACCGCGTCGGTCGTGCCCGTCAACAAATCAATCGTCTTCGGCGCGGGCGTGACGGACTTGACGACGGCGCTCAGGAACCAGTCATCGACGGTCTTCTACCCGGCGGCGCGGCTTGAGGTCGTCTCGGTCGAGTCGAGCGGAAACACGGTGCGCGTCGCCAACGCCGACAACGGCGGCAACGGCGTGACTACGGTTGCGGCCTTCGACTACTCGCAGCTCGTCGGCGCCGACCTCCAGCCGAACGAGGAGACGGCGACGCGGGGGCTGAAGTTCAACAACCCGAACACGGTGCTCTTCACCTTCACGGCGCGCGTCATCGCGAGCGTGCCGGCGGGCGGCGGCGCGGGGACGACTTCGACCGGCGGCTCGGGCGACCCGAACTCCGGCCCGTCGGGCGTCCCTGCGTCCGGCTCCGGCACGACGGGCACGGGGGGCACGCTCCTCACCACGACGACGAAGCTCCTCAAGTTCACGGTCAACCCGCTGACGAAGACCGTCTCGGTCTCTCCGCTGCCGTGAGGCGGCCGAACGTAGGGTAAGAGAAGTCAACCGACGCGGACGCGGAGACACGGCTTGAAGCCATCAGACTTCAAGCCGTGTCTCCGCGTCCGCGTCGGTTGATGTCTTCTTATTCCCGCGCGGCCCCGACGACGGCTTCGAGTCGCGCGCGCGGCTCGCGCAGGAACGTGCCGACGACCTCCGGGTCGAACTGCGCCCCGGCGCAGCGCGCCAACTCGGCCGCGGCCTCTTCGTACCCGACGGCCGGGCGGTACGGGCGCTCGCTGGTCATCGCGTCGAAGGCGTCGGCCACGGCCACCACGCGCGCGTTGAAATCTATCCGGTCGCCGCTCAAGCCCGCCGGGTAACCGTGGCCGTCCCAGCGCTCGTGGTGCTCGGCCGCCACGCGGCAGACGCCGTCCGAGGCGGCGACGTCGAGGAGCATCCGCGCGCCGTCGTGCGGGTGCTGGCGGACGGCCTCCCACTCTGCGGCCGTCAGCCTCCCCTCCTTGTGGAGGACCTCGCCGGGGATGAGTATCTTGCCGAGGTCGTGCGCCAGCGCGCCCAGGCTGAGGACGCGCAGACGCTCGTGCGTGGCGATGCCGCAGGCGCGCCCCAGGAGCAGGCTCAGCCGGACGGTGCGCAGCGAGTGTCGGTAGGTGTAGGGGTCGTGCGAGCGCAGTGCGGACAGCAGCGACCTGACCGTCGGCGATTCGAGGTGGAGGGCGTCACCCAGACCCTCCGCGGGTCGGGCGTTGAGACCTTGCATGGCTTCCCCCAATGCAGTGCCTACATCCGCTTTGGGGGACAGGCGGACAGGCGCGTGCGCAAAGCGATGAGGTCAAGGGCAAGAGGCTGGGGCTTGTCGGGACTGTTAGTAAAGCACTAAAGCGTACGGATTTCCAGAGTGATGCCGAACTTTCGGCCTAAGGCCGGAAAAGGCCGAGGAATGGCGCGTGCAGATAGGCGGTCGAGAACTCCGGGCCGCGGCCCAGGTGTCGTCTGACGGTCGCGGCCGGGTCGAAGAACCATTCGCCCCGGGGTCGTCCGCGCTCGCCGCGGTCGAACCAGCCCCACGGCGGGCGGGCGGCGTTCGGCGCGCCGAATTTGCCGAGGAAGGAGGCGCCGAGCCGGCCCAACCTCTTCGTGCGTTTGGACTGTCTCTTGGCCCCCGCCGCCTCGAACGGGCGCGCGCCGTAGTCGGCCGACACGCCGTAGGTCTCCTTCGAGCCCGAGACCGCGCGCCGCCAGAGCGTGTCGTAGATCGGCACCAGCTCATAGCCCACAGTCTCTTTCCCGACTGTCTCGGGGTCTTCGGCGCGGCCGGCGAAGGTGTAGACGAGCGTGCCGCGGCGCGCCTCCTGTCCTTCGCCGCCGTCGTGGGCGAGGACGCCGTGCCCACGGGCTTCGATGAAGAGGACGGGGCTCTGGCCTTCGAGCCGCACGGGGCGGAAGGCGGCGGGCGCGTTCGTCCCCTCGGGCGCGTACTTGAGGAAGCGGTCGTGTGCGAGCGTCTCGACGACGACGACGCGTGCGCGCGCGGGGTCGTCGCCGTCCTTTTCGGCGACGACGAGGCAGCCCTACATGTCGTTCTCGTGCGCGAGCACGGCCTCGGCCGAGAGCCCCGTCGGGTCGTAGCGCCCGCCGCGCCGGACGCCCTCGCGGATGGCGTCGGAGAGGAGCGGCCCCGCGGTGCTCCCGCCCTTGTAGTCGCGCGGGTGGAAGACGGCGTAGTGCGCGTAGAAGTGCGTCGCCGTCTCGCTGGCGGCGAAGTAGACGTAGGCGCGCAGGCGGAATCTTTTGTCGTCGGCGTTCCGCCAGTTGTTGTCGCCGCGCCAGTCGCCGTCGAAGTCGAAGTTGGTGACGTAGTCGGCGCGCGGGTGGTCGCCGAGCGCCTGGCGGAAGACGGGCGCGAAGCGCGCCGCGATCAGCCGCTCGCGCGCCGCGCCCGCCCGCGCGGCTTTCTGTCCCTGCGCGGTCGTGTGTAGGCAGCAGAGGAGCGCGGCGAGCGTCAGAAGGCGAAGCGTGCGTGGCATGAACGTGTAACTTACACGAACCCGCGCTGCGCTCCAAACTTTTAAGGCATTAACCACAGAGACACAGAGGCGCAGCTTTGTCTTTAGCTCTCAACCAGCCGTGTCTCTGTGTCTCTGTGGTTAATGCCTTCCCGAGAATTTTTGCTTGCCGGGCGGGGTGGGGGCGGGCAATATACGCTCTGCTCTGTGCGTTACACATAAAAAGGCGGGACGCTGATGAAGAGATGCTTGACGGCGTTGCTGCTCCTCGTGCTGGCGGCGACGGCGTCGGCCGCGCGCGGGGAAGGCGAGGAGAAGAAGGTCACACTGCGCGGGCACGAACTGGCGCTGCCGGAGCCCGTGAAGTTCGAGGCCGGCTCCGACAAAATAGAGGCGGCGGCCGACGCGTCGCTGCGGCTGCTGGCCGACTACCTGAAGGGCAAGAAGGTCATCACGCTCGTCCGCGTCGAGGGGCACACGGCCGCGGGGCGCGCGGGCGCGCAGGGCTTGAGCGAGCGCCGCGCGCTCGCGGTGGCGCGCAGGCTCGCGGAGTTGGGCGTGGACTGCAAGCGGCTGGTCGCGGTCGGCTTCGGCGAGAGCAAGCCGCTCGAAGCGGGCGGCGGCGAGGCGAACGAGCGGGTCGCGTTCTTCAACGCGGCGCTCGGCGGCCGGCTCATCGGCGGGATGCCCGCGGACGGCGGCGGCAGGAACGCGGGCGAAGTATGCAAAGAGTAGTCAAGGGCGTGCGGGGAGTGGCTGAGGGCGACGGCCCCGGCGCGGACTTTCGGATGCGGAGAACATTTGTGCAGGGCCTTTCGAGGTCTCTCCTGCTGCTCTTACTCTGCGCGTGGCCGTGCGTCGCGCAGCACGAGTCTTACCTGCCGCTGACGAAGGCGGAGACCGACCGACGCTTCCCCGTCAAGCTCCTCGGCGAGACGGGCGGGGGCCGCCCCGGGTACTTCGGCCGCGGGACGGACGGCGCCGCCGCGCCAGCGAAGATGAGCGTCGGCCCTTCCGGCTCGGTCTTCGAGATGGACGAAGAGGGGAGGGCCGTCATCAGCGGCAGGGACGCGGGCGGCGCCGCGTGGCGCGTGCGGCTCGGTAATCTCTCCGGGTACGGCTCGCACGTCTACGCGGCCGACCTCGACCGCGATCAGGTGGGCGACCTCGTCATCGTCTCGCCGACCGGCGGCAACGGGCTCGCGCCGACGAGCCACCTCTTCGCGCTCACCTTCGACGCGAAGGGCCGGCCCGTCCCCTTCGAGGCCGACGGCTACTTCGAGGCCGACGCGCGCGGCGTCTTCGACCTGCTCGACCTCGACCGCGACGGGCGCGCCGAACTCCTCTACATGAACTTCGACGAGGGCTACTGGGTGACGACTCTGTACGAGGCGGGGGGCGGCCGCTGGCGGCGCATCGAGGGCGCGCACGCTCGTCGCACCTACCCGCTCTACACGCGCTTCACGCAGCGCCCCAACCGCCGGCCGACCACGCCCCGCGGCGGCCGCAAGCCCTTCGCGCCCGACCTCTCGAACGCGGCGCCCGTGCTGCGCGGCACGCTCGCCGCTTACGAGTGGGCGGACTTGAGTCAGTCGGAGGACTTGAAGCTGACGGTCGAAGGCGGCGGCGCGCCGGTCGCTTGCAGCCCCGTGGCGTGGTTCGGCTCCTTCGGCGTGGTGGCGGACTCTGCGGAGGGGCGCGAGGTCGTCACCGTCTACGGCAACGAGGAGGAGGCGAAGGGGTTGCTGGACGCGGCGTTGAAGGCGAAGTCGGAGGTCACGCTCTACGGGCGCCGCTCGGCCGAGCGTTGCAGCCCCGAATGGGTGTGGCTCCGGCGTTAGCCTTTGGAGGGATTCATGAAGAGATGCCTGACGGCTTTGCTGTTCGTGCTGACGGCGGCGGGCGTGTGCGCGGCGCAGACGGCGCGCGTCGGCCGTGAGTTCGAAGCGAGGGCCGGGCGGGTCTTGACGCTGGACGGCGGGGCTTTGCGGCTGAGGCTCGTACGCGTAGAGTCGGACTCGCGCTGTCCCGTGGACGTGGACTGCGTGTGGGCGGGGAACGCGGAGGTGCTGGTCGAGGTCGGCGGGAGGGGTTGGAAGGGGAGGCAGACTCTGAAGCTCGACACCAGCGCCGGGGGCGAGCGTGCGTCTGAGAGAAGATACGGGCGCTACACGGTGAGGCTCGTGGCCCTCAGCCCGCAGCCGCGCAGCAGCCGGAAGATCGCGCAGGGTCGATACAGGGCGACCCTGCTGGTCTCGAAGGAGTGACCGGAAGGCATTAAC
>DAIRFV010000495.1:0-2568 GCA_036794905.1 Pyrinomonadaceae bacterium
GGGGGCGGCGACGTTGAAGCTCAACAGGGGCGAGAAAGCGCGGATGAACAGCCCCGTCCGGGCGGCGGTGCAGCGCCTCCACGAGGCGCGCCTGATGGAGCGGCTCGGCGGGAGGCTCGACGGCATGCGCGTGCTGGAGATCGGTTGCGGGCGTGGCGTCGGCACCGAGATCATCTTCCGCAGGTTCGGCGCGCGCGAGGTGCACGCCTTCGACCTCGACCCGGACATGGTGGAGAAGGCGCGCCGCCGCCTCCGCAGCTACCCGCCCGAGCGCCTGCGCGTTTTCGTCGGCGACGCGGCGGCGGTCGAGGCGGACGACGCCTCCTACGACGCCGTGGTCGACTTCAACATCATCCACCACGTGCCCGGCTGGCGGCGCGCCGTCGCCGAGGTCGCCCGCGTGCTCAGGCCCGGCGGCCTGTTCCTCTTCGAGGAGGTCACGCGGCAGGCGCTCTCGCGCTGGTTCTACCGGACGTTCCTCCTGCACCCGCCGCCGGCGAACTGGTTCAGCGCGGAGGAGTTCGTCGAGGAGCTCGAGCGGCGCGGGATCAGAACCCGGGGGAACACCGCCGAGTGGTTTTTCGGCGACTTCGTCGTCGGCGCCGGCCGGCGCTTACGGCAATTTCAATCTTACCCACGCGAGGAGAACACCCATGAGACAAGACTCGGTCAAGCGTTATAGCCCGCGCGGCGTCGCCGTCGCCCTGCTGGTGGCGCTCGCCGCGGGCGCCGCCTTCGCCCTCGGGCCGACCGCGGCGGCGCACGACCCGGCGGAGCACGTCAAGGAGGTGCTCACGAAAACGGCCGCCGGGTTCGAGCGCGGCGACCTGGCGGCGCTCGATAAGCTGTGGGCGAACGACGATTCGGTGACGGTCTTCGAGAGCGGCCACGCCAACTACGGCTGGGCCGACTACCGCGACAACCACCTCGCGCCCGAGATCAAGGAGATGAAGAACGTCAAGTACGCCCTCTCCGACATCCGCGCGAAGGTCTCGGGCGCGACCGCCTGGGCCACGTTCAAGTACGCCCTCTCGGCCGACGCCGGCGCGCGCCGCGTCGAGGTGGCGGGGCTCGGCACGGCCGTGCGCGAGAGGCGGGGGCAGGAGTGGCGCATCGTCCACTGGCACACGAGCGCGCCGCGGCGCGCGCCCGCCGCGCAGTCCGCGCCGGCGGGAAACAAGCAGTGAGTTACCCTGAACGGGCCGTGCCGGTAGGCGGCCGAAGACACTACCAACAACACTGGGAGGAGTAACAAGTGAGCAAGCAAATTTCCAGACTGAGGCGGTTCCTGGTCGCACTCGTCGCGATGACGGTCTTATCTGCCGGTAGCGTGGTATATGCCCACGACGGGCAGCACGGGCAAGGGCGCGGCCGGAGGCGCAGCGCGTCGCGTAGCGGGCCCAGGCACGGGGCCGCCCACCGCCGGGCTGCGACCCGCCGGCGCGTGCGCCACGCCCGCAGCCACAGGCGCACGCGCGCCCGGCAGAACGCGGGTCACACGCAACACTGAGGACCCGGCGCCGCCGGCGGCCCCGGAGAAAAGGAGGTCACCCGCCCGTGGAACTGAAGCGCTTAGTCGGGGTCATCCTGGGCGTGGGCGGCGCGGTGGTCACCGTCGGCCACCTCGTCTGGATGTTCGTCGCCGACGACCGCGAGCCGTACCACGGGTTCCTGACCTGGGTCATGACGGGGATCGTCATGGTGGCCGCCGGCCTCGCGCTCATGGGAACGGGGAGGCGCGGCGGGCCGTAGTCGCGCCGCGCCTCCCCGCTCATAACATCCGTTTGATCAGCCGGCCGATCTCGTCGGCGAGCCGGCGGCCTTCGGCCTCCGAGAGGGCGCCCGAGAGGACGGCCTTCGACGAGGCTTCGAGGTGGTCAGTGAGCATGTCCCCCTGCACGCGCCTGAGCGCGGCGACGGCGGCGTTGATCTGGTGCGCGACCTCCACGCAGTCGCGCCCGTTCTCGATCATCTGTTGCAGGCCGCGCACCTGGCCTTCGATGCGCCGCAGCCGCGGGAGCTGCATGGTGTGGTCGACCGGCTGGCCGCCGTGGGCCTTCCGGCCCTTAGTGGAGCGAGCCATTATCGGTTTGCTGCCTCCTTCCTGGCGATGGGGGTAGCGAACGGCGGCTGCTCTCATGACTTGGGAGCCGCCGCCACGAAGGCGGCGGGGTGTTGTGAGCACCCCGCCGCCCCAATAAATTACGATGCCGCGAACGGTTCGTGCCAAAAACGCGACGCTTCTCGGCGATACATATACCCCGCCCAGGTATGTTAACGCCCGGGCGCCCCGTCCTCCTTCGGACCGCCGGCGCTCTCGGCGATGACGGCGGCCGGTCGCGGCGGTCGTGCGCCTTAAAGGGCGGTGACGGCCGCGCCTGCGTGCCCCGGGGACGGCGGGTTAGTGGTCAGCGCATATTAACAGATTAACAGGGGCTGCGGCGCGCCCCTTTCAGAGGGGGCGTCGGCGTTCTCGGCTCGACAACCCCACGGCGGAGTCCTTAACCCAGGAACGGAGGAGTGAAATGGCAGCACACACCGACCCCGTCTGCGGCATGCAGGTGGAAG
>DAIRFV010000222.1:0-7969 GCA_036794905.1 Pyrinomonadaceae bacterium
AGGCTCGCCGCGAGCAGGATGAAGACGGCCGAGATGGCGATGGAGGCGATGTCGCCCTTGAACTCCTCGACCTGCTCCTTGTGCGGCACGTCGAGCGTCCCCGTGACAATTCCTGCGACCGCCGCCGCGAGCACGCCCGCCTCGTGGGCGAGCAACTCGGCCAGCGTGTAGGCGAAGAGCGCCGCGCCGAGGATGCCGAGCCGCGCGAACTTCGACGGCAGCAGGCGGAACCTTCCCGCGAGGAGCCACACCGCGCCGGCCGCGCACGCGCCGACGGCCGCCCCGGCCGCAAGCGTCGTCAGCCCGTGCAGCGTCGCGTACTCCCACCCGCCGGGCGTCGTGATGGCCGTGAAGACCAGCGCGGCGAGGATGACGCCCAAAGGGTCGGCGATGACCGACTCGCTTTCGAGCGTGGCGCGCACCCTCCGGTTGACCCTCACCTTCTGCAGGATGGGCGTGATGACCGTCGGCCCCGTCACCGAGACGATGGCGCCGAAGAGCAGGCTCAGCTCCCACGACCACCCCAGCAGCAGGCGCGCGAGCAGCCCCGCGAGCGCCGTGGTGATCAGCAGCCCGACGCTCACCAAACCCACCACCGCGCGCGAGGTGTGGCGCAGCTCGCCGACGTTGAGGAGCAGCCCCCCCTCGAAGACGACGACGGCCACGGCCGCGCGCACCACGACGCGCAGCGTCACGCCGAGCAGTTCCGGCTGGACGACGCCCAGCACGGCGGGGCCGAAGAGGAGCCCCGCGACGAGCAGCGGCCCCGTCGCCGGGATGCGCAAACGCTCGGCGAGGATCTGCGCCGAGGTCCCGACGAGCAGCACCAGCACGAGCGTCGCCAGCACGACGAGCGCCGGCGCGTGGTGGTGCAGTTGCTGGATGAACGACTCGAACAAGCGCGCCTCGTTTCCGGTCGGACAACTGTGGCGACGGTGACAGACGCGGGGAAGTTATGAATCTTCCCCGCCTCCTTACCTCATCCCGATCTATCGACCCCTCTGACGTTCCTCAGGGCGGATGAGCTGTCGCCGTCCGCCCGCCGGGTGACGACGCTGAAGCTCCCGTCAGTCTCTAGGACGACGGCCATGACCGCCCCGAAGTCCGACTCCCCGTGTTTCCTGACGGCCGCCAGGGTCTCGACCTCGGCCACCCGCGCGGCCCTCATCGCGCCGGACAGAAATCTCCTTCGGTGCTGTAGAAGAACCGGCTCGGACTTGACGAGGCGGTCGAGGGCGGGCGAGCGCACCGACAGCCAGGTGATTGAAAACTGGAGCGCGATGAGCAGCGCCAGCGCAAGCACCCCCTCGGCCAGCGCGACCGTCTTCGAGAGCATCACCGTGGCCAGGGTCGAGCCGAAAGCGACCGTCACCACGAAGTCGAAGGCGTTCATCTTCGACAGCGTGCGTTTGCCGGAGACCCTCAGCATCAGCAGTAGGGCGAGGTAGGCCGAGGCGCCGACGAGCGCGACCCGCAACAGCCCGTACCAGTCTTCGAAAAACATTCTCACGGGGCCTCAACTCTCCGCGCCCGGGGCGCCGTTGACCTGCCCTCCCGCAGGCGTCTGTTCCACGTAGAGCATCCGCACGAGCACCAGCGCCGAGGCCGTCAGCGGCGTGGCGAGCACGACGCCCGCGCCCCCGAGCAGGACGCCGAAGAGCACCTGCGCCATGATGGTGAGCGCCGGCGGCAACTCGACCGTGCGCTTCTGGACGAACGGCGTGAAGACGTAGCCGTCCACCGACTGCAACACGACGTAGAGCATGAGCACGTAAAGCGCCTGCTCGGGCGACTGCGTCAGGGCGATCAGCACCGCCGGGACGCCGGCGATGACGGGGCCGACGTTCGGGACGAAGTTTAAGAGCCCCGCGAGCAGCGCCAGGGTCAAAGCCAGCGGCACGCCGAGCAGGCTCAAGCCTACCCACGTCAGCGCGGCGTTGACGGCCATTAGCGCGAGCCTCCCCACAAGCCACCGCCGGAGAGTCGAGCCGAGTCGCTTCAACACCTCGCGGGCGCGCGGCCGTAACGACGGCGGCACGAGGCGCAGGAATCCCGAAGTGTACAGGCGCGGGTCGGCCGCAAGGTAGATTCCGACCGCGATGACGATGGCGGCGTTGACGAGCGCCCCGAGGGCCGTCGAGAAAACGCCGGTCACACGGGCCAGAACGCCGCCGCCCCCTCTCATTATCTCGCCGGGCGGCGGAACCTCTTCCAGGATGCGGCGCGCCCAAACGTAGTGATCGGCCCGTTCGGCCAGTGCGTCGAAGGCGCGCGGCAGATTGCTGTAAAGCTCGTCCATCTGCGACGACACGCGCGGCGCGAGCAGTATGGCGACGCCCGCGAACGCCGCGAGCAGTACGCCAGAAACGAGGGCCAGCGACCAACTCTCGGTCAGGTTCGCCGCACGCCCGACCAGGTCGCCCAGGCCACGCAGTGCGACCGCGACCAGGACGGCGCCGAAGCCGAGGAGAAACACGTCCGCCGCATACCACAGCAGAAGGAGTAGGAGGATGACGCCTGCCGAAATTGATGCGGCAGTCAAGGCGCGTAAAGCAAAGCCCTGCGGACGGCCCCCGACGCCTCCGAGACCTCGTTCAGCTTCCCCCGCCGTCACGGTCGCTCCCCTTCGGCATCCCCGCCGGCGTCGGCCTTGAGCTCGGTGAGCAGCCGCAGCGTGATGAAGTTGATGACGCCCAGCACGACGGCGATCTCGTAGCGGCCGAAGGCGACGCACGCGCCTATCGCGCCCGTGTTCCACACGCTCGCGGCGGTGGCCGTCCCGCGCACGTTCGCGCCGTGCTTGAGGATGGCCCCGCCGCCGATGAAGCCGATGCCCGTCATCAGACCCTGCACGATGCGCGAGACGGCGCCCGGCTCGGCTGGGAAGACGCTCGTCGCCAAAAGCACATATCCGCAACTCGCCACGGCGACGAGCGGGAAGGTGCGCAGTCCGGCCGTGCGAGCGTTGTGCTCCCTCTCCCACGCGACGGGCATCGCGAGCAGGTAGGCGACGGCGACGCTCAGAAGGTTCGCCCCGATCTTCCACCAGTCGATCAAAGGAAAGTTCTTCATCCGGCCCCGCCGCCTGCGTTCGTCCCGACCGGCCGGGGTGGCGTCCCGCCGTCGCCGTCCCGCGACTCCTCGGCCCGGCGCGCGCCGAGGTACTTTTCGCGTCGGATGTCGCCGCCGCGCGAGCCGGTCGCGTCGTGGAAGAGCACGACCGTGTGCGGGAACGGCATGTCTATCTGCGCGGCGTCGAGCGCCAGCTTGACGGCGGTCGCCACGCGGTCGGAGACCGCGAGGACGTTGGCCTGCTGCGATGCGGTCCAGAAGTAGACCGTGAAGTTCACGGACGAAGGCGCGAGTTCCGTCACATAGACCCAGGGGCCGGGGTCGTCGAGCACGCCCTCGGCCTCCCTCAAGACCCCATGAATAACCCCGCGCGCCTCCTCTATCGAGTCGGGATAGCCGATGCCCACGGTGAAGCGCACGCGGCGCTTGTCATAGGCCGTACGGACTAAAATAGCGCTCGTGTAGACGTCGGCGTTCGGGAGCACCGCGCGCTCGCCGTCGTAGGTCTTCAGGCGAGTCGAGCGCACCGTGATCTCCTCGACCGTGCCCTCGTAATCCTTGGCCCGTATCTGGTCGCCGACGACGAAGGGCCTCCGCCAAAGGATGAGGATGCCGGCGAAGAAGTTCTGTAGCACGTCCTTGAAGGCGAAGCCGATGGCGACCGACGTGATGCCGAGGCCGGCGACGAGGTCGCCGGGTTTGAACGCCGGGAAGATGATGACGGCCGCGACGAAGAGCCCGAGCACGGCCATGACGAAAGACGCGAGCCTGCCGAGGAGGTCTGCGAGCGTTGCGTCGAGGCGCGTCCGCTGGCCCGCCGCGTAGACGAGGCCCCGCACCACGCGGCCCGCGATGAGAAAGCCGCCGAAGACGACGAGCGCGAGGAGGATGTACGGGGCGCGGGCCAGGAGCGATTCGCCCATGCCGGAGAGCGTGCGCCAGACGACGCCGGCTTCCGCCCCCTGATTGATCTCCCCTCCCTGCTGCAACAGCAATAAGTTCATCCCCGCACCACCTGCCTCCCGTCCCCCGCGGCCGCAGCGCAGCTCTTCTCACGGCCGTCGAGCGTCAGGGTCAACTCGGCCGCAGCCCGGTCAATCCGCGCGCGGTCGTATTCGGATTTGATGCTGCGGTCGGCGAGGGAGCGCAGCCTGACCGCGTGCGCGGCGACGTGACTGAGGCGGCGGCCGTCCGCCGTCCGCCGGGCGACGGCGCCGAGCGCCCGCAGCATCCGCAGGATGACGGCCGCGTTGCCCTCCGCGCTCTCGCGTATCTGGTCGAACGCCTCGTCGAGCAGGCTCTGGAAGGTCGCGCCGCGCGCCAGCACGCGCAAACGCCCTTCGTGGTAGCGGCGCGCGTCGGGCGTGCGCCGCCCCGCGACGCGCGCGCAGATGGCTGAGAGGTAATCGACGCAGGTCACGGCGGTCGTCGTGTCGTTGACGCCCGGCGAGAGCGCCTTCAGGGCGATGTCCACGATCTGCCGCACGCCGAACGCGGCGTCCTGCTCGACCGTGCGGAAGCGGCTGATGGTGTAGGCGCCGGCCAGACGCTCTGCCGTCGCCTCTTCCGGCGGGGAGTCCAGCGCCAGCGAGGCGAGCGACCCGCCCTCGACGACAAAGTCACCCACGCCGCACTCCATACGCAGCACCGTGTCGTGCTCGGCCGCGACGCCGAGCAGCGCGTCTTCGTCCACGCTCTGCACGTAGCCGGTGGAAGTGGAGACGACCTCCTGCCATGCGTCGCCGGACAGTTCTTCGCCTGTCGGCGCGGACTCCGCCCCGCCCGCGCCGCGTCCTACCTCTTCGGGGAAGAGGCGGTCTACGGCCGCGGTGGTCTCGTGTGCGGCCGAGGCGATGACGCTCGACGCCTGGATGGACTCGGCGGTGTGGTGAATGAAGAAGATGAGGAAGCCGATGCCCAGTATGGCGAGGAAGACGGCGAAGGTCACGGCGAGAGAGGGGACGAAAACGCCCTCGTCGCCGCCGCGCACCGTGCGCATGACGACGATGCAGTAGGTGAAGACGCCGACGAAGACCCCGAGCACCGCCTGGTTCCAGCGGTCGCTCATAAAGTTGCGCAGGATGCGCGGCGTGTACTGGCTCGATGCCAGGCTGAGCGCGACAATGGTGATGGAGAAGGTCACGCCCGCGACCGTAATCATCGAGCCCGCGATGGCCCCGAGCATCCCGCGCGAGCCCTCGGCCCCGGCCCCGAACAGGCGCGGGTACTCCGCCAGAAACTCGGGACGGACGCGGCCGTCGATCTCGACCAGCGCGACGGCCAGCACTACCGAGCAGACCACAATCAGACCCGGCAGAAACCAGAGGCTCGCGCGCAGCCCATTCCACATGAGGTGAAGTTTGTGCATCGCCCGCCGCGCCCCTAGCCCTCGGCCCGGCCCTTCTTCCGCCCCTTCCGGGCGCGTTCGACGAGCGGCTCCGTGCGCCCGGAGGTGAGGGCGCGGCCGCGCCGGATGTCGGAGACGCGGACGACGAACTTCTCGGACGCGCTCGCCTTCCCTATCATCTCTTTCAGCGTCTCGTCGTCGAGCTTCGACACGTCAACCCCGGCGGCGCGTAAATCCTCGCGCAGACGCTCGACCGTGTTGGTCTTGCGGTCGTACACGTCCGGGTAGACGTGGAGCACGCCGCCCTCGACCACTTCGGTGTCGTAGTTGATGTCCACGGTCAAAGGCTCTTCCAGCCGGAGAACCCGCCTCTCGCTGTCGCCGCGCGCCTTCTCAATCTCCTCTTTCGTCACGTCGAGCGAGCGGGCGCGGGCGATGCGCTCGGTCAGGTCGAAGAGGTCTTCGGTCAGCATGCGCACGCAGCCATGGGAGACGAGCGAGCCGATGTCCGAGGGCTTCGCGGCCTCGTGGATGAGGTAGGCGTCGCCGAGCGGAATCTTGATCTTGCCGAGCGGGTTTCTGGGGTCGTCGGCCGGGATGCGCTCGCCCGGCTCGACCCCTTCGGACTCGCGCACCCACTCACTGTCGGGCGGCACCCACGCCGGGTTGAGGATGACCCGCGTCGCGCGGCGCTCGCCGACCGGGATGGGGAAAGCCTTGAGGCCGACGCCGACCGGGTAGGTCGCCACCTCCCTGCCGTCCTGCCAGAGCGTCAGGAGGAACGCCGGGACGTTGAGGGTGATGCGGATGTCGGGCCGGTTCGGCCTGAACGACGCGCGCACGATGCGCCCACCCGTAGCCTCGTCGGAGCGCGCGGACTCGTCCCCGCTGACTGAAGTCCTGTTCGTGCCAACGGTGTCCGCGGTGGCACCGGCTTCCTGCGGTGCGCTCCGGCTGCCCGGCTCGCCCGCCGCTTCGCGGGTGGTGAGGGCGATGCTCTCGGTCTGCTTATGCGTCCCGTCCGGGTAGGTGACGCGCGCCCACACGTCGCCCGCGAAGTCGGCCGGCGTCCGGATGCTGGTCTGGAACTTTCCCCCGTCGCCTTCTGACGGCGGGGTCAACTTTTTTAGCTGTAGGTAGCCGTCCTGCTCGTCGGCGACGACCGGCCGGTAGAGGACGGCGACCTCCGTCGCGCCGGGGGCCGTGACCGTCAGCGTCACCGTTTCGGCGGCCGTGACCTTCCACCCTTCGGCGCCAGCTTCCACTTCGGAGGCGGCAAGCGTCGGCTGCCGCTCCGGGGCCTGCGGCGTGGGGAGCGTGGGGGTGCTGCCCTGCAACTCCACCTTCCGCTCCTGGACGATGCACCCGAAGGTCGAGGTGATTAGCGCGAAGACGACGACGAAAAGACACCGGTTCGTTAAACTTTTCAGCATGGAACGCCCTTACAGTCTTTGCCTGAATTCCGACCTCTTGAAGATAGCGGAGTGAGGACTCGATCGCAGCAGTGAAATTACACAGGCCGTGTGAGTGTTTACCCCTACTTAGGTGGTTCCACTCAAGCCGTGTGGGGGATACTACTGACGTGGACCTGACGGCGTCGGACTTAGCCTGACCATCAGGTGCCGGGAAAGGAGGCGAAGCTGTGTGTGACACGACGGCGGCGGTCGGCGCTTCGGACTCGCGATGAAGCAGGGGGCCGGTCCGCCACCCGAACGCCCGCTGATAGACGCAGAGAGGCGCGAACTGCTGGCGCGGCTCGAAGCCTGGCTGGAGACGCCGATGCTCGTGCTCGGCTTCGTCTGGCTGGCGCTGCTTATCCTCGAGTTCACGCGCGGCCTCTCGCCACTGCTGGAAGCCGCCGGGACCGTCATCTGGATCGTCTTCATCCTGGACTTCGGCCTGAAACTCGCGCTCGCCCCCGACAAGACGGACTACCTGAAGGCGAACTGGCTCACGGCCCTCGCGCTCGCCGTCCCGGCGCTACGCGTCTTCCGCATCTTCCGCGTCGCGCGCCTGCTCAGAGCCGCTCGGGCCGCGCGGGGCTTGAGGCTTTTCAGGGTCGTCAGCTCGCTCAACCGTGGCATGCGCGCCCTCGGCTCGACGATGCGGCGGCGTGGCTTCGGGTACGTGCTGGTTCTGACCGTCATCGTCGCGCTCTCGGGCGCCGCCGGAATGTACGCCTTCGAGAACGAACACCCCGACGGGCAGGGCTTCGAGTCTTACGGCGAGGCGCTGTGGTGGACGGCGATGGTGATGACGACGATGGGGTCGGACTACTTCCCCCGCACGACTGAGGGGCGTGTGCTCTGCTTCCTGCTCGCCGTCTACGCCTTCGCCGTCTTCGGCTACGTGACGGCGACGCTCGCCACCTTCTTCGTCGGGCGCGACGCCGAGAACAAGGAGGCCGAGGTGGCCGGGGCGGCGCAGGTCGAGAGCCTGCGTCAGGAGGTCGCCGCGCTGCGCGAAGAGCTGCGCGCCTTCGCGCGGCGGGAGGACGGCGGTTGAGGGCGGAAGTCATTACCGTCTTCGTGCTCCTCGCCGCGGCCGTCG
>DAIRFV010000222.1:8069-9892 GCA_036794905.1 Pyrinomonadaceae bacterium
AGCGGATGCCCGTCGGCCTGGTGGCGCTGCTCCTGATGTCCGCGCTCCTCTTGGGCGGCATCCTCACGCCCGCGGAAGGCGTCGCCGGCTTTAGCAACATTCAGACCCTCTAGCTGCTCTCCTCCCTGCTCATCCCGGTCTTCCGGCCTTTCTGATTTCCCGCCGAGTTAACCCGTCACGGCACCGCCGGCCGATAGGTGGAATCACTCATCGGGCGTAAGTGTTATGTCTGATGCGCGCCTCCACGCGGCCCGCTTATGCTTAGAGGGGTTTCCGGGGTGGGGCGCGGGAGAGGTCGGCGGGTCAGGGACTGGGGAAGGGGTCAACTATATGGGTAAGAGGATGAGATTGCTGGTCGCTTACGACGGTTCTGATTGCGCCGACGCGGCCCTCGCCGACTTGAAGAGGGCGGGTCTGCCGCGTGAGGTCGAAGCCTTGGTCTTCACCGTCGGCGACGTGTTCCTCCCCCCGGTATCGAGCTACGAGGTCGTCGCCAGGGCGCTGTCGTCCCGGAGGGTGACCACCGCAATCGCACAATCACAGGCTCAGTCGGCGAGGGCGCTCGAAGCGGCGCGGGCCGTCGCTGACGGTGGGTGTGAACTGCTCCGTTCGGCCTTCCCGCGTTGGGAGGTGCGGGCCGAGGTCGCCGCCGGGACTCCCGCACGGGCCATCATCGAGAGGGCGGAGCACTGGGACGCGGACCTCGTCGCCGTCGGCGCGCGCGGCCGCTCGGCCCTCGGCCGGCTACTCCTCGGCAGCGTCTCTAAAAAGGTGGCGACCGAAGCGCGTAACTCCGTACGCGTGACGCGCTGTCTGGAGGGTAAGGTCATCGTCGATGCGCCGATCCGCCTCCTCGTAGGCTTCGACGGCTCGACGGCCGCGCGCGCGGCCGTCCGCGCGGTGGCGAGGCGCGCCTGGCCCGCCGGGAGCACGGCCCGGGTCGTCGCCGTGGCCGAGTACCCACCGGCCACACCTATCGGCGGTCTGATGCCGGCGGCCGCTTCCGTGATAACCGTGAGCGTCGGGGAGGGCCTTCGAGAGTTACAGGAGGGCGTCGAGGCGGCGGGTGAGGATTTGGCCGCGGTGGCAGGACTCCACGTCTCGTGTGAGGTCAGACGAGGCGACCCGCAGCGGGTGCTCGCCGAAGAGGCCGAGAAGATGCAGGCCGATTGCATCTTCGTCGGCTCGCGCGGCCGCGGCGGCCCCATCGAGCGGTTCCTGCTCGGGAGCGTTTCCGCGGCGCTCGTAAACAACGCCCCCTGCTCGGTCGAGGTCGCCCGCGCGTGATTCCAACGTGGGCAAGTTGTGCGGGCGGCGGCTATTTTCCGGACACCCGAACATCGTTTCACGGCGTGGTATCATCTCTATGAAGATGGCGAAGGACGCGGCCAGAACCAGACTGACGGCGGCGAGGGTTTTCATAATCCTGGGCGTGCTGGTCTCGCTGTGCGTCTCCGACAACGTCGGCCCGCGCCTGCTGCCGCTGCCTTCGATCTCCGAACGCGCCCCGACGCCGCGCGCGTTCGACCAGGGAGAGGCCGCTTCTCGCGCGCCCGCGCGCGCCAGGACCGATGGCGCGCGCGTCGAGATGGTCACGGCCCCGCAGAGCCGTGCCGGGGCCGAGCGCCAGTCGCCGCAGGCGGCGGGCGCGCCGAAGTTCGAACTCGCCGTACCTCCCGCCCCGCGCTCCCAGAGGCGGGGACTCTACCCGCTTTCCGCCGAACTCTCCGCGCCTTTCGCACGGCCTAAAGGTCGCGCGCCTCCTCGCCTCGTCTAGTTAGACGGCCAACACAGAGTCTCGGTCATGCCGCGCGTGCGCATTC
>DAIRFV010000223.1:0-9881 GCA_036794905.1 Pyrinomonadaceae bacterium
GGCACTCGACTCTGCCGAGCAAACAGGTCAGAACCGCCCGCGGTAGCGGGTGGGTGTTGCGAGTGTGGCCCGGGGCGCGTCAGACCCACCCGCTACCGCGGGCGGTTCTGACCGCTATTTCGGCGGGCCGCTCACTGCTTACCCCGCGCGCCCACTTGCTTTATACTGTCGGTTACTGGGGAAGCAACGACCGCGACGGCCGGGGGCATCGAATGGGGTGCCCGAATCGGCTGAAGACCCCGAGGTTTAACCCGCGCTCCCCTTCATCCGTCTATGAAATCAGCGAAACTCTTCGTCCTTTTGACCGCCCTCGCCTGCGCCCTCTTCGGCGGGCTGGCCGCCGCACGCACCGGCGCGCGCGCGCAGACCCCCGCGACGCCGCGGCAGACGCCGACGCCGCAGCCCGAACAGGTCGAGGAGGGCGTGGTCTCGCGCGTCGTGCGCGTCCCCGTCACCGTCCTCGACAAGAAGGGCGTGCCCGTGACGGGGCTCACCCGCAACGACTTCACGGTGCTGGAGGAGAAGCGCCCCGTCCAGTTCGACTTCCTCGGCGAGATCAAGGAGCTTGAGAAGCTGCCCATCTACATCGGCGTGCTGATGGACACGTCCTCCTCGACCGCGGGCAAGCTCGGGTTCGAGAAGGAGGCGGCCAAGAACTTCCTCTACACCGTCACGCGCACGCGCAAAGACCACGCCGCCTTCGTCACCTTCGACGACGAGGTCAAACTCCGGCAGGACTTCACGCGCAACCTCGACCTGCTCAATAAGGCGATCGACTCCGTGAAGAAGCCGGGGACGCAGACCGCGCTCTTCGACGCCATCTGGGAGTTCTGCGACCAGAAGATGCGCGGCGTGTCGAGCCCGCGCCGCGCGCTCGTCCTCATCACCGACGGCGACGACACCTACAGCCGCGCGCGCATCGAGGACGCCATCGCCATCGCGCAGAAGACCGACACCATCATCTTCGCCCTCTCGACCAAGGGCGGCTTCATCGGCAGCGCCGTCCCCGGCGTCGAGGCCGGCACGGTCAAGGACTCGGGCGACAAGGAGCTGTCGAAGCTTGCCGACGAGACCGGCGGCCGCGCCTTCTACACCGGCGACATGCTGGCGCTGGAGCGCGCCTTCAAGAAGATCGGCGAGGAGCTGCGCTCGCAGTACCTCCTCACCTACCGCCCCGACCCGCCCTTCGACGGCGGCTACCGCCGCATCGAGGTCAAGGTCAACACCGGCGACAAGTACAAGGTCAATGCCAAGCGCGGCTACACGGCGGACAGGGATTTGATAAGCAAGTAAACCGTGAGCCGTGAACCGTGACAAGTAAGAACCTGTTTCATCTTGTCCCGGTTCACGGTTCACGGTTCACGAGGGAAGAGATGTTAAGCCAAAAGAGATTAGCGGCCGTCCTGGCGCTCCTCCTGCTCGCCGCGCCGGTGTTGTGGCCGGCGGGGGCGGGCGTGAGCGCGCAGCAGCCGCCGCCGCCGGCACGGGCGCCGCAGCGGCCGGACGAGACGCTCGACGACGAGGACGTGGAGCGGGTCGAGACCGACCTCACCAACGTCCTCTTCACCGCCGTGGACAAGGGCAAGCGGTTCGTCACGTCGCTCCGGCAGGAGGACATCCGCGTGCTCGAAGACGGCGTCGAGCAGAAGGTCTTCACCTTCCAGCGCGAGACCGACCGCGCGCTCTCGCTCGCCATCCTCATCGACGTTTCGGCCTCGCAGGAGCGCACGCTCCCCGAGGAGAAGTCGGCCGCGCAGCGCTTCGTCGACACCGTCATCCGCGCGACGAAGGACGAGGTGGCCGTGCTCAGCTTCACCGGCGACGCGACGCTCGAACAGGGGCTGACGGGCAACGCCGCGCGCGTGCGCCGCGCCATCGACCGCGTCGAGTTCACGCCGCCCTCGGGCTACGTCGGCGGCGGCGTCACCGTCGGCACGCCCCCCATCAACGGCGACTCGCGCGCCGGCTCGACCGCCATCTGGGACGCCGTCTGGGTCACCTCGCGCGAGGTGCTCTCGCTCTCCTCCGACAAGACGCGCCGCGCCATCATCCTCCTCTCCGACGGCGTGGACACCAGCAGCCGCCTCAAGCTGCAAGAGGCCGTGGACTCGGCGCTCAAGGCCGACGCCATCATCTACTCCATCGGCATCGGCGACAGCTTCAGCTTCGAGGGCGTGGACGAAGGGAGCTTGCGCAAGATTTCGGAGCGCACGGGCGGCCGCGCCTACTTCCCGCGCGACGAGGACGACCTGCGCTCGGCCTTCGCGCAGATTCAGGAAGACTTGCGCTCGCAGTACCTCATCGCCTACTCGCCCTCGAACAAGTCGAAGGACGGCTCCTTCCGCAAGGTGCAGATCGAGGTCGTCAACCCCGACCTCAAGAAGCAGCAGCTCCGTCTCACCTACCGCCAGGGCTACTTCGCCCGCAGCGCCGTCGATGCCCGCCCGCGGGGCAAGTAGGTGGGAGAAGTAGACAGTAGACAGTAGACAGTAGTCAGTAGAAGAAAACGGGCGGCGCGTCTCAACCTTCAGGTCGGACGCGCCGCCCTGTCTGACTACTGACTACTGTCTACTCTCTTTCCTGATGACAACCGCGCTAAAGCTTTGTTATATTCAGACTTGCCCCGCGTGTGCGGGCGCGTACAAGGGGACGAATCGAAGACCTCAAGACAGAATAAAGCCCCCACCTCTCGCTATCTTCCGCAAGCGCCGCCGCCCCCGGGCAGAAGGAACCCAGGGCGGCCGGACGACTACGCTTTCGCCGACACCTCTGCCGGGAGAACGCCCGCATGCCCCTGTCCGAAATCTACCCCGAAGAGCGCGAAACGCCCGAAGAGTATCTGAGCGCCTCCGTCCGGCAGTTGGAGGCGCTCACCGCGCTCGCCGCCGCGCCCGCGGGCGACAGCCGCGCGCTCGAAGAGCTGTTCGCGGGGCTCGCCGACACCATCACGAACCTGACCGACTACCGCACCTGCCTCGTCCTCCTCTTCAACGAGGACGGGCGCACGCGCCGCATCATCTCCCACTCGGCCAACGTCGCCCGCGAGTACGTCGCGCAGGCCGACGCGCGCGCCTACCCGCGCGACGAGATGGCGCAACTCATCGAGCGCGGCGTGCGCATCGAAGTGGGCGGCCTGGGCTACGCCGCCTACTACCCGCCGAGCCACTACCACCTGCTCGACGGCTTCTACGCGCGCCGCTTCAAGTCGGGGCTGCCGCGCCCCGCCCCCTGCTACGGCACGGACGCGTGGCACGACGGCGACGAGTTGTTCGTCCCGCTCGTCGCGCACGACGGCGGGCTCGTCGGGCTCATCGCGCTCGACGACCCGCGCTCGGGCTGCGCGCCCGACCGCCGCAGCGTGCTCCCGGCCGTCGCCTTCGCGCGGCAGGCCGCGCAGCTCGTCGCGCGCCTGCGCGACGCCGAGAAACTCGCCGCGCAGGCCGAGCGCGAGGCGCTCATCAACCGCATCACGCGCGCCGTCCGCCAGTCGCTCGACGCCGACGAGGTCTTCCGCGCCGCCACGCGCGAGCTGGGCGTCCAGCTCGGCGTAGACCGCTGCGCCGTCTTCATGCTCGACCGCGGGGAGGACATCGTGCGCACGCAGGCCGTCTACACCGCGCCGGGCGTCCGGTCGGCCGCGGGCGAGTACCCGCTCCCGGTCGTCAGCCGCCTCGTCGAGTCCATCCGCGGCACGGGCGTCCTCGCCTTCGAGGACGTGGAGCAGGACCCGGCCATCCGCCCCGTCTACGAAAAAATCCTGAAGGGTCTGGGCACGCGCTCGATCATGTACGTCGCCATCCGCGTGGGCGACGACGTGCCCGGCTGCTTCGCCATCTCCACGGTCGGGCAGACGCGACACTGGCGCCCCGAAGACATCTCGCTCGCGCGCGCCGTCGCCGACCAGACCGGCATCGCCGTCCGCCAGGCCGAGCTGTTCCAGATGGTCGAGCGCGCCAAGCGCACCTGGGAGACGACCTTCGACGCGATGTCGGACGGCATCTTCATCTTCTCGAACGAGCGGCGGCTTCTGCGCGTCAACCGCGCGGGCGCGGGGCTCGAAGCGGCCGAGCCGCGCGAGCTGCTGGGCCGCCGCTGCTGCGACATCCTGCGCGCCGGGCGCGGCGAGGGCTGCATCGTCGAGCGCGTCGCGGCCGAGCGGCGCCCCGTCACCCTCGAGTACACGCCCGAGGCGCTCGGCCGCACGCTGCTCGTCACGGCCGAGCCCATCGTCGAAGAGTCGGGTCGGACGGGCACGGTCTGCACCGTCCGCGACCTCTCGGAGCTGCGCCAGATCGAGGCCGTCGCGCGCGAGCGGCAGTCGCTGCTCGAACACGTCCTGGAGAGCGCGCGCGAGAACATCGCCGCCACCGACCCCGCAGGCCGCCTGATGTGGATCAACCGCGCGGGCGCGGAGATGGTCGGCTACGCCAAGGATGACCTGATCGGCCAGCACTTCAGCGAGCTGGTCGAGGAGTCGGAGCGCCCCGCGGCCGAGGAGCGCTTCCGCCGCACGCTCGCGGGCGAGCCGCAGACGGTCGAGCTGCGGCTGCTGCGCGCCGACGGCAAGATACGCTACACCGTGACGGACTCGACCCCGCTCGTCACCGACGGCCGCGTGACCGGAGTCCTCACCATGACGCGCGACGTGACCGAGCAGCGCCTTGAGCGCGAGCGCGCCGGGCAGGCCGACAAGCTGCGCGCACTCGGCCAGCTCGCCTCGGGCGTCGCGCACGACTTCAACAACGCGCTCGCCGCCATCCTCGGGCGCGCGCAGCTCCTGCGCCGGACGGCCGAAGGCGACCACCACCTGACGCGCGGGCTCGACATCATCCTCACGGCCGCCGAGGACGCCGCGGCCACCGTCCGCCGCATACGCTCCTTCGCGCGCCAGCTCCCGGGCGAGGGGTACTCGGAGGTCTGCGTGCTGGAACTCCTGCGCGACGCCGTCGAGATCACCCGCACGCGCTGGGAGAACGACGCGCGCGCGCGCGGCCTGCGCTACGAGGTGACGGTCGAGGGCGACGAGACGCTGCACACGCGCGGCAACGCCTCGGAGCTGCGCGAGGTCTTCGTCAACCTCGTCGTCAACGCCATCGACGCGATGCCCGCGGGCGGGCGCCTCGACATCAACTGCCGCCGCCGCGGCGAACGCCTGCGCCTGCTCTTCACGGACACGGGCACGGGGATGGCCGATGAGGTGCGCGTGCGCATCTTCGAGCCCTTCTTCACGACGAAGGGCGTGCACGGGACGGGGCTCGGCCTCTTCGTCTCCTACGGCATCGTCGAGCGCCACGCCGGCCACATCTCCGCCGCCTCGCAGCCCGGCCGCGGCACGACCTTCACCATCGAACTGCCGCACGCCGGAGTCTCGCGGCAGGAGCCGGCGCAGGCCGCGCCCGCGCCCGTGCGTGGCGCGCCCGCCCGCCCGCTCTCCGTCCTCGTCGTGGACGACGAGGAGCACGTGCGCGAGACGCTGGCCGAGATGGTCGAGGTGCTGGGGCACAACGTCCGGCGCGCCGAAGGCGGCCGCGCGGCGCTCGCCGCCCTTGACGAGAACGAGTTCGACCTCGTCTTCACAGACCTCTCGATGCCCGAGATGGACGGCTGGGAGGTGGCGCGCGCCGTCCGCCGCCGCAGCCCGCTCACGCGCATCGCCGTCGTCACCGGCTACGGCCGCGACGCCGCACGCACGCAGGGCGACGCCCCCGCCGACACCGTCATCGGCAAGCCCTTCGACTTCGCACAGGTTGAGGAAGTGTTGACGCAGTTCGGAGGATAAAGAAGGGGTGCTGGGTGTTGGGTGTTAGGTGTTGGGTTAGAGGAAGGGGTGTAGGGTGCTGGGTGTTAGGTGTTGGATTAGAGCTATCGTCTGTCTCTAACCCAAGACCTAACACCCAGCACCCTACACCCCTCCTACCTTTCGCCCCTGTCCATCTCGACTTCGGTGGAGGCGGCGACGTTGAGGTTGCGGACGCTGGGCTGGTCGATGGGCTCGATGAGGCGGAGCGCTTCGTCGAGGACGCGGCGCTGGTACTCGGGCCAGTCGGGCTTGCCGACGACGCAGCCGAACTCGCCGGGGTAGTAGGCGGCGCGCGGCGGGCGCACGGCCTCGACCGCGGCGCGGTCGACGGCGAGCGTCATCGTGGGGACGCCCGCGGCCTCGATGCCGCGCGCGGCGAGCGAGATGGTCTGGTGGCAGAGGCGCGAGGCCGGGACGAGCAGGACGGCCTGCACCTCGTAGCGGCGGACGCGCTCGACGAGCTGCGGGAGCCCGGTCGCGGCGAAGCGCGCGGCGTTCGGGACAAAGCCGCAGAGGCTCCAGAAGACCGGGTTGAGCTGCCCGATGATGCCGTTGCCCTCGAACTCTCGCAGGCGGTCGATGGGCACCTGAGAGTTCATGTCCGCCTCGACGTGTGCCGGGTCGTAGCCGCGCGCCGTCCACTTCAAGTCTGCGGGGCCGACCTCGACGGGGATTTCGCGGAATGAGGTGTCGCCGCCGAAGGTCTTGGTGTCGAAGGGCTCGGTGCCGTCGAGGTAGGCGCCGGCCGAGGTGACGAGCGCGAGGTTGAGCATCGGCAGCGCGCGCCGCGCCGGGCGGAAGGGGGCGCGGCGGTTCTCGACCCAGGGGTAGTGCGCGCCCACGTCGTCGCCGCGCAGCTCGTTGATCTGCTTCCAGCGCGCGTAACGGTCGCGCCAATCCTCCGCGCCTTCAAGTATCTCCACTTGAGACATCCTCGCTCCTCCCGGCCTCGGCTGCTGTTTGAATGCTTGCGCCGATTCTAAAGCACAACGCCGCGCGAGCAAAGCAGCACCGGCGGGCGTCAGTCGTAGTCCGACACTCCGGGCAGGAGGCTGATGCGGGGCGGCGTGAAGTCTGCGGGCTGGACGGCGTCGCGCGGGTCTGCGGATTCTACGAGCCAGGAGAGCGAGCGCGCGAGCTGCGCGAGGTAGTCGCGGATGTCGAGCGACATGTACTCCCGCGCGCCGAGGCGCTCGAACTTCTCAAGCGCCATGCGGTACATGCGGCGGGCGGCGCCGCGCCGCCCGATCTCGATGTGGTGGAAGACGACGGCCGACTGGATGAGCGCCTGGAGGAACAGCTTCTCGCCCGGGCCGCAGTCGTCGCGCCAGCGCTCCTCCCACGCGTCGTGCGCCGCGTGGAACTCGCCCGCGTTGTAGAGGTCGATGCCCGCCAGGTACTCCGACGGGTAGTGCGCGGCGTGCGCCTCCGCGTAAGCCTCTCGCTCCGACTCTTCCATGCGCCCTTCTCTTACCCCTCGTCGCTAACCGAAGTTGACGACGCCCGCGCTGGCGGTGAAGCCGACGCCGAAGCCGACGACGAGGGAGGTGCCTTCGCGATGTCCGCTCTCGGCGAGCATGAAGCCGGTGGAGGCGCTCGAAAGGTTGCCGTACCTCTTCAAGACCTCGTAGGAGGGCTGCACCTTCTCGGAGCCGGGCGCGATGTCGAGCTGCGCGCAGACGCCGTCGAGGATTTTCTTGCTGCCCGTGTGGATGAGACAGCCGGTCACGTCTTCGATGTCGGAGACGAGCGAGTCCGGGTGCTCAAGGACGCGGCGCACGGTCGTCACGGCGTAGTACGCGCCGCGGTTGGGCACGCTCGGGCGCATGGAATAGATGGGACGTGCGCCGTCTACGCACGGCTGAAGACTGCCGCCGCCCATCGCCAGCAGCTCGACGTCGCCCGGCTCGTCGTTCGTCAGGTGCGCGATGGGGCCGAACTCGGCGAGGCCGTCTTCGCTCCCGACGAGCAGCGCCACCGCGCCGTCGCCGAAGAGCATCGCCTGCACCATGAAGGTCGTGTCCAGCCGGCGCCGCCGCGACTCCTCCTCCGTCAGCGTGCCGTCACGGCGCAGGCGCGCGAGCTCGCGGTAGCCCAGATACTCTTCGCTGAGCAGCGGCGTGATGTAGGGCGTGTGCGCCTCCGAGAGCAGAATGAGCGCCACCTTGCCGGGGTCGGCGGCCAGGTACCAGCGCGCCACCTCGACCGTCTTCAAAAGCACGGAGCACCCTTGGGCCTGCATGCTGACCGTGCTGATGGAGCGCGAGAGCAGGCCGTGCAGGCCCGCCATCATCTCGGAGGCGAGGCAGGGGAGCAGTTGCGCGGGCGTGTTCGTGGCGGCGATGAGCAGTCCGATGCGGCGCGGGTCGCCCCCCCACTCCTCGATGCAGCGGCGGGCGGCGCTGACGCCGAGGTCTGTCGCCGAGCCGGTGGCGCGCATCGGCTCGCCGCGGAGGAAGTCGGGGAAGTTCTCCAGCGTCGAGTGGCGGCGCTCGACGCCGAGCGCGCCGATGGTGTTGATGAGTTCGGGGGAGAGCTTGTACTTCAGCGACGCGATCAGCTCGGCCGTGTCGAAGGCATGCACGGGCGTCGAGGTGGCGGACGAGAGCATATTTATCATGGGGCGTATGACTCCTACTCGAACTGGGATCGCCTCTCCCTCAAAGGGGCGGCTGCGGTTTGTCGGGGAACAGCGCGGCGCAAGCCCTTTCAGGCGCCGGACGCTCGGGAAAAGTTATGAAGAGAAACTGTTCGACCCTGCTTGTGCCGAGGTTCATTCAGCCCGGCAGTGAGGCCGGCGCTGTCCGCCCTGGCTCACGACTCACTTTGCGCTTCGTCTCGCGTCAGCGCGCCGCGTCGCTCAACTTGAGTCGCCCGACCGCGTCCTCCGAGAGGCTGCCGAGGTGGAGCACCCCGTCGCGCTCAAGCGCGCTCGAAACGCTGTAGAAGTGCTGTCCCGTCGGGTCTTGCAGGTTCTGCGTGACGCGGCCTTCCGGCGAGAGTCCGAGCACGAAGCCGAACCTTTCGGGGGCCGGCTGCAAAAACGACGGAAGGCGCAGGACGGTTTTGCGCAGGAACGGATGCGGGAGCAGTCTGTCCAGCAGCGCGTTACGCGGCGTGACCAGAGCCAGCCAGAACGTATCGCGCCCGTTGAACGTGACGTTATCGGGGAAGCCGGGCAGATTGTCAATGAAAATCTCGCGCTCGCCCGCGCGCGGCCCCTTCAGCCACAGCCGCCAGACTTTGTACTCGCCCGTCTCGACGACCAGCACGAACTCCTCGCCGGGGCCGAGCGCGACGCCGTTGGCGAAGTGAATACCGTCTAGTAAGACCCGCGTCTGCTTCGTCGCCGGGTCGTAGGCGAGAAAGCGACCGTTGGGGCGATGCTCGATGATGTCGTACTTGTAGACCGAGATCGGAAACTTGCCGGTCGCGTCGGTGAAATAGATGGTGCCGTCCGACGCGATGTCGAGGTCGTTCGGGCACCCGATGCGCCGCCCCCCGGCCTCGTTGCTCAGGAGACTGACGGCCCCGTCGCGGCCCACCGAGAGGAGACCCTTATACGCGTCGGCGACGATAAGGTTTCCGTCGCGGTCGAGTTGAAGACCGAGGGGGCGGCCTTTCGTGTCGGCGAAGTCCTCCGGTTCGCGCCCGCCCGGCTGAAAGCGCACGACGCGCCCGTCTTCCAGACCGGTATAGACGCGCCCCTCCGCATCCACGGCGACGCCTTCGGGCGCGTGCCCGCCCGCCGCGAAGCGCTCCGCCGCCAGACGCGAGTTCGCCTCGTAGACGCCCTTGAGCGGCGGGGCGGCGGGCGGCTGCCACGCCGCCGTATCAACCGGCACGGGCCAGAACAGCAGATACAACACGGCCAGCGCCGCGAGCGAGAGAACCGTTGAAAGAAACTTGCGCTTCATTGTCGTCAGTAGACGGTAGTCAGTAGACAGTAGTCAGTAGAAAAACCTCCGCCGGTCGAACCCTGCGGTCGTCAGCGTCAACGCCCGCGACGCGGAGCGCTACTGACTACTGACTGCTGTCTACTGCTTTAGTAGCGTGGGATGGACGGGTCTACTTCCACCGA
>DAIRFV010000224.1:0-9870 GCA_036794905.1 Pyrinomonadaceae bacterium
TCCATATTCGTACTCTACCATGATGGGCACACAACTGAGGTGTTTGTGTATTCAAGAGTAATTCAGAGTTGAAAATCATCCATCTCATGGTAACTAAGTTAACCGTATATGTTTCACGCATCGGGTTGAGTTTTGATCCCGGTAGCCGAATAACATTTGGCCTCGGACCCAACTATACTCTCGCCTGCAAACGAAGGCTTCAGGCGAACGACTCCGGCAGCTATTCGGGGAGCAGTTCAAGGAGTTGGGCTTTGCCTTTAGGGAAACACGGAGGGAGGCCATGACAGACGAGGAGATCAAGGGGATAAGGCTAGCGAGCCCGTTATGGCGATTCTGAGTAGAATTCAGCGCGGAAAAGGAGGTGTGGCTAAGAGGTTAAGGATTTGAGGTGAGAAGAAGAAGAAGCCGTCGGAATCATCTTTCGGTCGAAGAGATTCACCTTATGGTCTACCCGACATCGGTACTCAGGCCGGCGTATCACAGCACAATTTGTAAGGTTATTCTCTCAAGTCTTGTAACCTTCAATGAAATTTTGTGATTGATTTTTCCGTTATTTGGTATGGCAACTAGAGAGATGACGTTTCACGTCCCGAGGTGTTCGATACCATCTTCCATCCGACTCGGAGTTGCCATTTGACAGCCTCCAGACGCCGTAGCCGTCAGCCAGACCTGCTCGCCTCCGCTGCCGCCTTGGAGCCCGTGTGTGGGTCTTCGCTCCCTTCCCCGCCCGAAAGGCCGGCGACCTCTTAGAGGCGTATCCGCTCAACGCCAGTCAGCAGCCGGCGAGATAGTTATCTGTCGCGTATCCGGAGCATCACTTACCCCTCTTGTGCGCCATCTGCGCCAGCGCCGTGCTGCGGACCGTTGCCCAATCGACAGGGTGCATGGTGGGAGCGAACCGTGTCTCGACCTCTTCGAGGGACTGCCCTTCTCCGAGTAAATCCGCGACGGTTGCGGTAAACGATTGGATCTCCTCCGGCGTAAGCCGGTTAATGCCTTTATTAATATTTTCTTTTAAATCTTTATCTTTATTGGGTGGCTGAGAGCCACCGGTGCCCGATTGGGGAGGGGTGTATTTTTGGGGAGGGGTCGCTAGGCGTGGCAGCAGCAGCCTGAAGCGAATTCCGCGTACTGAGACATCAGTGCCTTCATTGACGATTCCCAACCTTTTGACATATTTCCCGTCCACTTCAAGCAGGTACTTCCTTACCTGCTTTTCGTCCAGTTTGCAGTGTAAAGAGAGCTTTGGGATGGAGATTACGCACTCGTCCGCGTGCCATCCGGCGGCTGCCCGGTAGATTTCCTCGACCACGATGCGAGGTCCCGGCTTCAGTTCGCGGAGTCGCTCCCAGACCGCGTATGGCACCCGCAAGTGCGGCGCGTCCCACGGGAGGGGTGGTATTTCTACCACCGGTGTAGTTTCCGGGGGTGGTCTGCGAGAAACGGTAGGGGTACCCCCGGTAGATTTGCTACCAGTGGTCTTTTGGGGAGGGGTGGCTATTTGGGGAGGGGGTAAATCAGGTACCGGTACCTTTTCAAGTACGGGAGGTAATATAGGAACGGGTACCGAATCGGGGAGGGGTGGTGAATCGGGTACCAGTATTGAGTCTGACTCACTCTTCCGCGCCTCCTCTTGCGCGCGTTTAGCAGCCATCAGGTCTTTGAAGGAGTAAATCTTATTCGCCGACATAGACGGCCTCCGGGTAAAGAGCCTCGACTAAATCCGGTTCTATCCGTTCCAAACCCTGCGATCGCGCCATCTCCAGGGAGATGGAGCAGACCTTTAGAACCTCGCGCGGTACGCCGCCCGTCACACGGTAGACAGCCTCGACGGCCGCCGGCTCGAAGGGGTTACGAATCCCGGCACGTTGACAGCGGAAGTCGAGCATGTCCACCGTTTCGTTGAGGCTCAGAGGGTCAAGGACAGAGGGGGCGAAGATGCGCGAGCGGATGGCCTTCTTCGAAGGGTCGGCGAGTTTCTGGCGGATTTCTAACTGCGCGGCGAGGACGATCTGGATTAGTTTGACCTTGCCGTCCTCAAAGTTGAGGAGTGTGCGTACGAGTTCGAGCTGACTACCTGGGAGCTTCTGAGCCTCATCGACGAATAGGACGCATAGGCGCCCCTCTTGGAGTTGCTCAATCAGGAAGCCGTTCAATTCCGACTCCTGACGTTGCTGCGAGGGTCTCAGGGGCACGTCGAACTCTGCGCAGATAGCCTTCAGAAACGCGAATTCACTCTTGTAGCTGGGCGTGTGGAGGAAGGCTGTCCGGCAGTCCTCGCGCGCAGCGTAGGACTGATAGAGATACCTGAGCACAGTGGATTTGCCGAGTCCGACGTCGCCGAGGATGGCCGTCAGCCCTTGACGGTTCTCGATCACGTAGCGCGTCTTGTGGAGCGCCGCCTCAAGGCCGGGCGTAAGGTACAAGAGGGATGGGTCTGGGTTGATAGAGAATGGTGGTAAAGCCGGGGCGGCAGTCGTCATGGCCGGGGAGGGTATCACAACATATTCGGCAAATCAATGTCCATTTTGGGGAGGGGGTAGGGAAGTGGGTAACGAAAAGGGCTTAATATCTACGGCTAGGACTAAAGGGTAACGCCAACATATACCTTCACATACCTTATAACTCTGAGAGCGCTCCATGAAAATGTGGGTGGAGGCTGCGCGGGTCACTGCTGGCCCTTCTGGGCGTCGCCTCGGCGCGACAGATCGCGGACGCGCTGGAAATCCCCGCCGATGAATCAGGACAGATGAAGCGAGCGCCCCGACAGTACATTGCTGCCGGGGCGCTCGCTTCCGAGAAGTTACTGCTCGTATATTATTGGCGGGAGCGGGCTTTCATTATCCGGTCGGCGGACGCCACGACCACCATCCAGACGAATGCCGCGACGTACCCGGCCGCCACGTCGCTCGGGTAGTGAACGCCCAGATAGACGCGGGAGAGGCCGATGAGGGCGACCAGTAAAACTGCCACGGCCCAGACGGAGGTGCGCCGCCCCGTTCCTTCAATGCGTGCCGTTATCAAGGCGGCCATCAGCCCGTAGAAGCAGAAGGAGAGCAGCGCGTGCCCGCTCGGGAAACTGTAGGACTCGGGAAGCGGCGTGCCGAAGAAGGGCTCCGGCCTCTCACGCCCGGAGAGCAGTTTGAGCGTGAAGTTGAGGAGGGACGCCCCCGCCATCGTCAAAAGCAGCATGACGGCCTCGCGCCTCCGGCGGGTCACGACGTAGGCGAGCAAGACACACGCGCCCGCGCCCGCGAGAAACGCGTTCGAGCCGAGAAAGGTCACGGCGCGCATGAGGGAGGTCAGCGGCGGCGACGCGAACCCGTTGACGAGCGCCAGCGCCGACTCGTCGAACCGCCGGGTGTCGCCCTCGTGCACCTCCTCGGCCAGCCCGTAGAAGAGGAACAGAGCGCCTACCGCCGCGACCAGCCCGAGCGACAGCAACAGGCCGAGCGCGGGGAAGACGTTCGTCAGGAGGTAGCCGAGGGCCGCGCCGACTAATCGGCCGGCCGCCGCGAATGGCTTTCGCAGGGAGAATGGTTTGCCACTGTGTTGAGTCACGCGGGCGATTAAAAAATCCCATCCAGGAAGCCGCCGATTGCGCCCGGCGCTTTCCGCAGGACGCGGCCCCCGACTTTGCGCGCCCCGAAGACTTTCTTCTCCGCTACACGCACGCCTGCGCCCACGCGGTCGCCGAGGTCTTCGTCAGTACCCGGTTGTTGGCCCGCGGCCTCCGAGTCCGAGTTGCGAAGACGACGCCCGTAATCCTCTACGTAGTCGCGCATCCAGTATTGAATCCGCCGCATCCCGCGGCGTTCAGCCTCTACGAGGGCGTCGTCGGTCTTCCACCCTTCGTGGATGATGCGGTGGAGCGCGACGACCGTGCCCGTGCGGTCAACCCCGTCTTTGCAGTGGACGAAGACCCGCCCGCTCTCCGGCGCGGCGATGATCTCGACGACCCGCCGCACCCGCGCTTCGTCGGGACGACCCCACACGGGCAGCGGCACGTTGAAGTAATTCAGCCCCAGCGTCCGCGCCTCCGCCTCGTCCGAGCGCGAGCGTTCGCTCGCACCGCGCAGGTTGACGATGGTGTCGATGCCGAGTTCGGCCAGCCGTCGGATGCCGCCCGCGCGGGGCTGACCGCCGCGGAACAGCCTCTCGCTCACCTGATGAAATCTCGGCAGCCCGGCCTGGTCGGTCGCGTCCTGCGCGGACGCGAAGGCGGAAAGAAGCAGCAGCACGCCGACGGCCGCGGGTAGTCTATGAAGGGATGAACGACGGAGGCTGCGCAAGTGAAATTCCTTCGGCGCCTATTCGGGCGTAGAAGCCGAGCTCGTCCAGCACACGGCCGAAACTGAGGGAGGCGAAAACACCTCCCCTAATCCGTCGCCGCGTAGCCGCTCGTGTCGAAGACGATGAAGGTGAAGTCGCGCCCCGCCGACGAGACGCGCGTGACGCCTTCGGGCTTGAGCTTGCGGTCGTAAGTCTCTATCTCGCGGAGCGCGGGCCGCGCGGCGTCGCCGTCCCACTCCCAGAGCTTGAAGTCCAGCTTCTCCGAGTTCGGCCCCGCGCCGGTGATGACGCGGAACGCCTGCGCTCGCTCGTCATACTCGATGCTCCTGACGCCCGCCCCGCCCAGCGGCAGCCTGATGGCTTTTGCGCCCTCCACTTCGAGGTTGCCGGAGGTGAAGGCGCCCCGCGTGTCGCGCAGCCGCATCGGCACGACGAGGGCGTGCCCGTCCACGACCGGCGAGCGCAGGCCGAGCAGAAGTCTCCCGTTCTTCTGATCCCACGCCGCGCCCTCGACGTTGATGCCGCCGTCCTTGTACTTCCTCTCCGCCATCCCGCGCAGCTCCGCCACGTTCTCCGCGAGGAAACGCTTGAGCCCCGAGATCGTCTCGACGCCCTCGACGCGCTCGCCCCGCGCGTCGAACCTGAAGCGCACGAGCCCGGCGAGGTCGCCGCCCTTCGACTTGGACTGCGAGCCGACGACGTAGAAGTGCGTGCCGTCCGTGGTGATGCCTTCGAGGTCGATGACGCTCGCGCCGAGTCTGACCGGCTTGATCGCGCCCTCCTGTCTGCGCCCCTCGCCGAGCCTCATCCAGAAGACTTCATCGGTGCGTCCGTCGTCCACGAAGAGCACGCCGTCGGTGCCGGGGACGTGCGCGACGCCCGACGCCTCGAACGTGCCGCCCGTGAAGGCCGTCATCGGCGCGGACGCTCCGGCGAACGGGTGCGCCGCCGCGCCGTCGGCCTCGCGGACGACCGCCATCACGACGTAACCGAAGAGTAGTAACATCCCGACGACCGGCAGAATCATCTTCATCCTGTAGCTCATACGCCTCAACCCCTTTGTGGTACCGCCCCCCTCGACATAGATTCAACTCCCAAGTATAGCGGGTCGATGGTAAACGGGCGGTAAACGCCTGAAGTGTTGAGCTGGCAGTCAATTACGGGCGGGAAGTGGGAGCCGGACGATGAAGGTTGCGCCGGCGCCGTCCGAGTCGGCCAGTTCGAGGTCGCCGTCGTGGGCCTGCGCGATCCATCGGGCGATGGCGAGGCCGAGGCCCGCGCCGCCGTCTTCCGAGCGCGAGCGCGCCTTGTCCGCGCGGTAAAAACGCTCGAAGACGTGGTCGCGCGCCTCGGCGGGGATGCCCGGCCCGGTGTCGGAGACCGAGAGCAGATACTCGTCCGCCCGTCGTGTCAGACTGAGCCTGACGACGCCGCGCGCGGGCGTAAACTTCACGGCGTTATCCAGGAGGTTCATGACCATCTGGCGGAGCAGGTCTTCGTCGCCGTGGAAGGCGGCCTCCGGCAGGTTCGTCAACTCCACGGTCACGTCCTTGTCGGAGGCCAGCAGCCCCCCGGCGCGCGCCACTTCGTCGAGCAGGTCGTTGAGATAGAGCGCCCTGTTTTGCAGGGGGTAATGCCCGGCGTCGGCGCGCGCGAGGATGAACATGTCCTGCACGATGCGGGAGAGCCGCCGGGTCTGCTCGGCCATCATCTGCAGCGCCTCGCGGTACTCCTCCTCCTCCCGGTGCTCTTTCTTCAGCGTCACGCCCGCCGCCGTGCTCATCACCGAGAGCGGCGTGCGCAACTCGTGCGAGGCGTCGGCCATGAACCGGCGCTGCTCGTCGAAGGCCGCGTCGAGGCGCGAGAGCAGCCCGTTGAAACTGGTGGCGAGTTGCCCCAGCTCGTCGCGCGGGTTGGCGACTGGCAACTGCCGGTCGAGGCTGCCGGCCCCGATCTGTCGTGCCCTCTTCGCCATCGCGCCCACCGGCGCGAGACCCTGGCGGGCCAGGAACCAGCCGCCGAGGCCGGCCACGAGCAGCACCGCCGGCGTCGCCAGGTAGAGAATCTCCCGGAGCGACTCCAGCTCGTCCTGGACCGCTTCGAGCGGCTGGCTGGCGAGGATGATGTACGGGGTGTCCGCCGGAGGTATGCGCACTCTCCGCACGGCGAGGCGGTGGTGATCGTCCGCGCCCGACTCTTCCGCGACCGTGTAGAGGTAGACCTCTTCGTCGGGGATCGCGCCGAGGTCCGGCGGGCGGATGTGGAGGTCTCCTTCGTAGGGGTGTTCGGCCAGCAGTCGCCCCGCGCCGTCGAAGATCATCATGGCCTGTTGGGGGTGGGACAGCTCGGCCGTCGTGCTCTGCGCGGCGCTCTGACTCGACTGCCCCTCCTGCGTGTCATGCGTCAGCGAGGTGATCGAGATTTCGAGGGTCGAGCGCAGGGCCTCGTCCACGCGCCGGTGGAGCGAGCGCGACAGCATGACGTAGACGGCGACGCCGAACACGACGAGGATGAGCGCGAGCGCGCTCACGTACCAGAGCGTGAGGCGGCCCCTGACCGTGTTAATCATCGGCGTCGGCCCCCCTCGCCGTCAGCGTGTAGCCCTCGCCGCGCCGCGTGCGGATCAGCTTCAGGTCATGCCCCTCATCAACCTTCCGGCGCAGCCTCTGGATGAACACTTCGATGACTTTCGAGAAGGGGTCGTAGGATTCGTCCCAGACGTGCTCGGCGATGTCGGCGCGGCCCACCACCTCGTCGGCCCGCCGCGCGAGGTACTCTAAGAGCGCGTACTCCTTGGCCGTGAGCTCCACGTCGCGCCCCCGGCGCCGCGCGCGCCGGGCGCGCGTGTCGATGGAGAGGTCGGCGACGTTGATGACCTCGGGGTAGAGGGCGGGCCTGCGCCGCAGCAGCGCGCGCACGCGCGCGAGCAGCTCCTCGAAGTCGAAGGGCTTCGGCAGGTAGTCGTCGGCCCCCGAGTCGAGGCCCGCGACCCTGTCCTCGACCGCGTCGCGGGCCGTGAGCATCAGGACGGGCACGGCCGAGCCGCTCGCGCGCAGCTCGCGGCAGACCTCAAAGCCGCCCTTGCGCGGCAGCATGACGTCGAGGATGACGAGGTCGTAGTCGTTAACGAAGGCCAGCTCCAACGCCCTCTCGCCTTCGCCCGCCACGTCCACCGCGTACGCCTCCTCGCGCAGCCCCTTGGCGAGCATCAGGGCGGCGCTCGGCTCATCCTCGACCAGCAAGATACGCAACCTCATCTCCTTCAGTCACAGCGCCCGCGCGCCGTGACGGGCGCAACAGTTCCGCGTCACCGACGGACGATAAGAATATCAGAAGGGGGCGGGAAATATTCTTCGGGTTGTCAGAACGTGGCGGTTGAAATCCCCATCCGGCGGTTGTAGAATCGCGGCAATCGAAAGGGGAGTAGGTCGCCTGCCTTCAATGGTCCGGTGAGGCCGTCAACACGGTGCCCGACGTAGGGCGCCCGGCGCATCGGGTAGAGCAGAACCAGCTCGACGACCAAGACCTTTTGCGGCTCACGCGGCGCGCAGAGGGTCTTTTCCTTTTGCGCGACCGCGGCAAGTGACGCTTGCGCCGATGCGCGAAAGGGTTGAGGTATGTATCAGCTTCTCCGCCCTCCGAATGCTGGCGGTTTTTATCTCTTCCACGCCTGCCTCGTCACCGTTCCCCCCAGGCCCCGCCCGGAGAGTTTCCTGCCGCCAGTCCCGCGCCGTACCGACCCCTGCTCGCCATGAGGAGGTGGAAGATGAAAGAGCGTTTGAAAATTCTGATCGCTTATGACGGCTCCGCGTGTTCCGACGCGGCGCTGAATGATTTACAACGCGCCGGGCTGCCGGCGTCCGCCGAGGCCGTGGTCGTCACGGTGGCTTACGTCTTCCTCCCTCCGCCGGAGGGTGAAGTCCCCGACGACGAGTTGGTGTCACCCGGCGCCGCGGCGATGGTGCGGCCTAAACAGAAGCATGCGGGGGAGGCCGTCAGGCAAGCGCGGGCCGTGGCGGAGCGGGCGGCTCAACGCGTCAAGGCAGACTTTCCGGGTTGGTCTGTGAGGGCCGAGGCGGACGGCGATGTGCCGGCGTGGGCGGTGATTAAGATGGCCCGCAGTCTCGAAAGAGACCTCGTCGTCGTCGGCTCGCACGGCCACTCGTCGGCGGGCGGTCGCCTCATCCTCGGCAGCGTGTCGCAGAGGGTGCTGTACGAAGCGGGGTGCTCGGTGCGCGTGGCGCGGTGCGCGGACGCGCGGCGCGAAGGGCCGGTGCGGATCGTCGTCGGGTTTGACGGCTCGCCGGGGTCGGAGGCGGCGGTCGCGGCGGTCGCGGCGCGCGCGTGGCCCGAGGGGAGCGAGGCGCGCCTCGTCAACGCCGGCGCCGCTTTGAAGCCGGCGGCGCAATCCCACGCGGCCGAGCAACTGCGCGCCGCGGGGCTGTCGCTCTCGGAGGCCGAAAGGCCGGGCGACCCGGCCCACGTCCTCATCGCGGAGGCCGAAGAGTGGGGCGCCGATTCCATCTTCGTCGGCACCAGAGACGTGCACGGCTTCCGGCACCTGCTGCACGGCAGCGTCTCTTCGGCCGTGGCCGCGCGCGCGCAGTGCTCGGTCGAGGTGGTGCGCCCGCCGCAGGGGGCGCGGCCTGTATAAAGGTTCAAAGAGGGGCTTACATCCATGTCGGTTGACACCATCCCCGAAAAAGAGACCGCCGCCGCGGCCGCCCCGCGCTGGCACACGCTGAGCTCCGAGGACAGCTTCAAGAGGTTGCAGTCCACGCCGCGCGGGCTGAGTGCCGAAGAGGCCGCGCGCCGCCTCGCAGAGTTCGGCCCGAACGAGCTTCAGGCGTCGGGCCGCGTCTCGCCGTGGACGATCCTGCTCGAACAGTTCAAGAACGTGCTCATCGTCATCCTGCTTCTGGCGACGGCACTCTCGGCCTTCCTCGGCCACGGGGTCGAGGCCATCGCCATCACCGTCATCGTGCTCTTCGCCGTCGTGCTCGGCTTCGTGCAGGAGTACCGCGCCGAGCGCGCCATCGAGGCGCTGCGCGAGATGGCCGCGCCCGCGGCGACCGTCGTCCGCGCAGGGCGCGAGCGGCGCGTGCCGGCGCGCGAACTCGTCCCCGGCGACCTCATCCTTCTGGCGACGGGCGACAAGGTGCCCGCCGACGTGAGGCTGGTCGAAGCCTTTAACCTGCAAGCCGTGGAGGCGGCGCTGACGGGCGAGTCCGCCCCGGTCGAAAAACACATCCGCCCGCTCGATGACGCAGGGCTGCCCACCGGCGATAGGAAGAATATGGCCTACGCCGGCACTGCCGTGACTTACGGGCGCGGCCGTGCAGTCGTCGCCGCCACCGGCATGGCGACCGAGTTCGGCAAGATCGCGCGGATGCTCGAAGAGGTCGAGACGGCGCGGACGCCTTTGCAGGACAACCTCGACCGCGTGGGCAAGTCGCTCGCGCGCGCCGCGCTCGTGGTCGTCCTCTTCATCGTCGCCCTCGGTCTGTTCCGCGGCCAGCCCTTCGTCGAGATGCTCATCTTCGGCGTGGCGCTGGCGGTCGCCGTCGTCCCCGAAGC
>DAIRFV010000225.1:0-9829 GCA_036794905.1 Pyrinomonadaceae bacterium
CCAAGCTCGCCATCGCCGACACCTTCTACCTCGAAGGCACGACGAGCGCGCTCATCCAGGCCGGTCAGGCTTACCAGGACTGGGTCACCTTCTTCCCGACCCACTCGCTCTCCGACGACGTGTGCCTGAAGATGGGCGAGGTCGAGATGCGCCGCATGGGGCTCGCCAACCGCGACATCTCGCCCGCGCGCAAGGCCGAGCATCGCCTGAAGTTCTGCCTCCAGCAGTTCCCGAAGTCGGCGCTCCGCCCCGAAATCGAGATTCGCCTGGGCGAGGTGCAGGAGAATCTTGCCGACCACGAGAAGGGCGTCGGCGACCAGTATTTCAACAAGTACTACCGCGGCGCCGCCAGCAACCTGAAGGGCGCGCAGAACCGCTACCGCGAGGTCGTCGAGAAGTACAAGAACTACACGGGCATGGCCGAGGTGCTCTTCCGTTACGCGACGACCTACCTCGAAGAGGAGGAGCCGGACGAGGCGACGAAGTACCTCCAGCAGCTCCTGCGCCGCCACCCGAACAGCGAGTACGCGGAGAAGGCCAAGGAGAAGCTGGCCGCCATCGGCGCGCAGGCGCCCGCGCCCGACCCCGACCGCGCCAACTTCGAGGAGCCGAAGGGCCCCGGCATGGTCGGCGGCGTCCTGCGCGAGATCAGCGGCGTCGTGCCGAAGACGGTCGTCAAGGACGGCGTCATCATCAGCCAGTCGAGCAAGGGCAACGACATCATCGCCGACGTGATCCTGAACAACGGGGTGCTGCCCGCCAACTACGACCGCCCCATCCACCGCACCGCGCCCCCGCGCGACGTGCGGCCGCTCCCGACCAACGCGCCCGCGCCCGCCGCACAGCCCGCGGGCAACGGCCTCAAGCCGTAACGGCTTTGAATTCGGGCGCGACCCTCCGAGAGCGCGCGGGCCTTCACTTGAAGGCCCGCGCGCTCTTCGAGTTTCGAGGTGCGAGTCCGACCGTGCGGTTCTCAAGTTTGCCCGGTCGGTTGAGCGGGTGCTAGAATTTTCCGCGTCCCCCCGAAGCAAAAGACTTTTAAGTTCACCGATCTATCCCGCGGCGCGAAGCGAGGAGGCGGCGTTGGCACAGACTGTCGAGGGCACACGGGGCGAGCTTGAGCGAAGGCACTCGGCGGCCGCGAACGTGGTGAAGCTGGTGGGCGCCTTTACGCTGCTCCTGATGCTAGTCGCGCTCTCCGGCGTCCTCTCCGGCGCCGTCAGCTTCGACCCGACCGCGGCGAATACGCTGCGCTTCATCATCATCTTCCTCGGCGTCGGCGCCATCGTCTTCCGGCGCACGAGGTTTTCGGCCATGCGCCTTCAGGACATCGCGGCGCTGCGCGGCGCCTCGGGGCTCCTTGAGACTTTGCAGAAGACGACCGTCATCGTCGCGCTCATCGCCGCCCTCATCGCCGTCCTCGGACTCCTCATCAGCGTCATGACGGGGGCCGGCACGGACATGCTCTACCTGGGCGTCATCGCCGGCGCCGTCCTGCTCTACGCGTACCCGCGCCGCGCCGCGTGGGACGCAGTCGTCCGGGCGCTGGCCGACGGGGACGCAGACCCCGTCCGGGCCGCGAAAGGAACAATCGCTTGAAACTCGCTTCCCGCCGCGCGCCCCGCGGCCGCGCGCTCATTTGTCTGGCCTCAACCTTCGTCTCGCTCTCCGCGTTCACCTCCCAGACCGCGGCCCAGGACGCGCGCGGGGCGGCGGCGGCCCGGCCCCCGGCACAAACGCAGACACAGACGCAAACGCAGCCCCCTTCGCGCGAGCGGCGCGCGCAGGCCTACGTCAAGCTGCTCGAAGGGCAGCGTTACTTCGAGGGCGTGCGCTCGGGGGCGCTCACGCTCGAAGGCTTGCGGCGCGCGCAGGCCGCCTTCCAGCAGGCCGCCGAGCTTGAGCCCACGCTCTCCGAGGCGCGCGCGGCTCTCGCCGAAACCTACCTCATCACCAACGACCTCAAGCAGGCCGAAGTCGAAGGGCTGGCCGCCGTCCGCGCCAACCCCGACAGCTACGGCGCGCACCGCACGCTCGCGCGCGTCTACACGCTCCAGAGCGGGCTCGCCGAGAAGACCCTCGACCGCGCCGTCGCCGACAAGGCCGTCGCGGAATTGCGCGAGGTGCTCCGCGTCCACCCCAACGACGCCGAAGCCCACGCGCTGCTCGCCGAGTTCTACTTCGCGACCGGCAGAGAGAAGGAGGCGGTCGAGGCGCTGCGCAGGTGGACGACGCTGCCCGCCTCGATGGAGGGTCGCTTCTACCAGGTCGTCACGCAGGGGCGCGAGCTGAGTCCCGACTCGGCCAACGCGCGCCTCGGCGAAGTCCTGCTCGCCGCCGGGCAGACGGCCGAAGCCGTCGCCGCCATCCGCCGCGCGATAGCCATCGAGCCCGACAACCCGCGCTACCTGCAACTACTCGGCGAAGCCTTCGAGGCGGGAGGGTCGGCCGACCAGGGCGTCATCGAAGAGTTGCGCCGCATCCACGCGCAGAGCCCCGCCAACGTCGGCGCCGCGCAGACGCTCGCGCGCGCGCAGGCGCACACCGGCAAAGTTGACGAGGCGGTCGCGACCCTCAAAAGCTCACTCTCGGCCGTCAAGCCCGGCAACGACGCCGAGCGCCTCCAACTCCAGCTCACGCTCGCCAAAGTCTACGAGGATGCGTCGCGGTTCGACGAGGCCGTCGGCGTCTATGAAGACCTCCTCAAGGCGCGCAACATCAACGACCGGCCGCTCGCCAACGACCGCGAGCGCCGCTTCGCCGTCTCCGTGCTCGTCGAGATCGCGGGGCTGCGCCAGCAGGCCGGGCAGACAGCGCAGGCGCTCGCCGTCTTCGACCGCATGCGTGTGCTCCTCCCCGACACAGACCCGACCGCAGACATCCAGCGCGTCGAGTTTCTGCGCTCGAACGGCAAGAGGGCCGAGGCGCTTCAGGGCGTGCGCGCCGCGCGCCAGCGCTTCCCAGAAGACCTGCGACTCCTCCGGCAGGAGGCGCAGACGCTCGCCGAGACGGGTCGCGCAGACGAGGCGCTCGCACTCCTGCGCACGCGCCTGAAGGGCGACGCGAGCGACTTCGAAGAGTACCTCTTCATTGCGAACACGCTGATGAGCGCGGGGCGGGGGACGGAGGCCGTCGAGGCCGCGCGTAAGGCGCTCTCGCTCGCCTCGGCCGAAGACCCCAGTCAGACGACGAACGCCCTCATCATGCTCTCCTCGGCGCAGGAGCGCGCGGGCGACACGAAGGGCGCCGAGGACACGCTCCGCCAGGTGCTCGCCAAAGACGCCAACAACCCCACGGCCCTCAACAACTTGGGCTATTTTCTCACCGAGCACGACCAGAAGCTCGAAGAGGCTCGCGGCATGATCGAGCGCGCCGTCCGCGCCGAGCCGCAGAACGCCTCATTCCTCGACAGCCTGGGCTGGGTTTATTACAAGCTCGGCAAATTGAAAGAGGCCGAACGTTATCTAAGTGAAGCGGCACGCCGCAACCCGACTTCGGCCACGATTCAAGAACACCTGGGCGACCTCTTCAAAAAGCTCGGCCAGCAGGAAAAGGCCCAAGCCTACTGGCGCAAAGCACTCTCCCTCTCGGCGGAAGCCGCCGACACGGCCAGAATCAAAGCCAAACTGGGCGAGACGAAATAAATGCTTGATTTCGCTCGCGTTTAACGGCTAAAGTGTGCCCGCCTGCAAACGGTCGCAAACCCCCTTCGACCGAATGAAGCCCATCTCTCCGCTTTACGTCGCGAAATTCCGTCTTAATTGAGGTAAGTGTTTAATTCTAAATAGCTGGCCGTGTATATGGCGTGTGTCAATCCTGTTACGGTGTTTTAAGGATTGACTACGACAAAACGATGTTTTAACATTGCCAACGAGTTGACCACTTGCCCAGCCCGGTCAAGTTCTCGGCCTCCTCCGGCCCAAGGTTTTTATAATCAAGGAGTTCCCAATGGTTGCAGAGCGGTTCCCCCGCCGCGCGCCACACGGTTCGGCAGCGCGCGCAGTCATCCTGTTATTTTCCCTAAGTTTGATGGCCCCGGCGGCCTTTGCCCGCAACGGCGGAAAAGGCACGCCGAAGGAGTCTGGGCGGACGGGCGAGCGCCCCGTGGCTCGGCTCATCGGGACGACCTATACGGAAGCCCCCGCGCGCGTGCGTGAGCGCCAGGGGGCTCGCGTCGCCGCGCCGGCGCCGGTCGCGGCTCGTTCCTATACGACGGCTCCGGTCGCGGCCGTGGCGTCGGGTGACGAGCGCCGCGCCTTCGAACTCATCAACCGGGAGCGCCAGCGGAGGGGCTTAGGCCCGCTCGAATGGGACGGCGGACTCGTCAGGCTCGCGCGTTACCATTCGCAGAACATGGCGCGGGGCGGCTACCTGAGCCACGTCGACCGCGACGGGCTCGACCTGAAGGCGCGCGCGCGGGCGGTCGGGCTTCAGGGCTGGAGGGCGCTCGGCGAGAACATCGCGTATAATCAGGGCTACGACGACCCGACCGCGTTCGCCGTCGAGCGCTGGCTGGTCTCGGAGAAGCACCGCGAGAACGCTATGAGCGGCCATTACACGCACGCGGCCGTCGGCATCGCGCGCGCTTCGGACGGGACGTACTATTTCACGCAGGTGTTCATGAGGCGTTAGGGCCTCGGAGTCGCAACGAACGTTGAGCTTCCGGGCGGCCGGCGCTTTCGTCAGAGGAGGCGCCGGCCGCTCTCAGTGTCAGTAGAGAAGATAAATGTCCCGGCCTTCGCCAAGATCAACCTCGGCCTGCGCATCCACGGCCGGCGTCCAGACGGCTACCACGAACTCAGCACGGTCTTCCAGACCGTGACCCTCCGCGACACGCTCTCCTTCCAACCCACGACCGACGGAAAGTTAGAACTCGCCTGTTCCGACCCGTCAATCCCGACGGATGAGACGAACCTCGTCCTGCGCGCGGCCTCGGCGCTGCGTGAACGGTACGGCGTGAGTGAGGGCGTGCGTGTGGAGCTTGAGAAAGTGATTCCGGCCGGGGGCGGGCTCGGGGGCGGCTCGGCGGACGCGGCGGTCACGTTGGCGGCGCTGGCGACCCTGTGGGGAGTCGAGGCGGGCGCGGGGGATTTGGCGGAAATCGGCGCGCGTTTGGGCGCGGACGTACCGTTCTTTTTTTACGGCGGAACGGCGCTCGGGACGGGGACGGGGACGGACATTCGGCCGCTCGAAGACGCGCCGAAAATGCACCTGGTCATCGTCACGCCGGGCTCCCGCGTTTCGACCGCGGAGGCTTACGGAGCGCTCGACGCTCACGCCTTGACAAAGGTGGAACCGCTGGTTAACCTTTCTGTTTCGCGCACGGAGGCCGATTTCCCCGATTCACTCTGTGGTGTGTGGTCGAACGATTTCGAGGCCGCCGTGGTGCGGCTCTACCCCGAAATCGGTCTCGCGCGCGAAGCGCTCGCGGCGGTGGGCGCGCGAAGGGTCATGCTCTCGGGCAGCGGCTCAAGCGTCTTCGGAGTCTTTGAAAGCAGGGGGGAGGCGGCGCGCGCGCGTGTTGCTCTTCCAGCCGAAAACGGCTGGAAGGTCTTCGCGTGCGAGACGCTGACACGCGCCGAGTACCTCGCGGCGCTCGGCCGCGTCGCGGCGGTTCTCCCACCGGGCGGCGGGGCTTGAAACCGGGATTGGGGAGTCGCCAAGTGGTAAGGCACCGGTCTTTGGAACCGGCATTCGTAGGTTCGAGTCCTACCTCCCCAGCTATAAGCTAGCTGTCAGATGTCAGATGCTGGAGGTCAGTGCGGGCGCTGACCGACATCTGACATCTGACATCTGACATCTAACTCATGAGCACAACCGGCGGCATCAAAGTCTTCTCGGGGAACGCCAACCGGCCTCTGACTGAGGAGATATGTAACTACCTGAGCTGCGACCCCGGACTCGCGACGACCGACAGGTTCTCGGACGGGGAGTTCAACTTCCAGATCACGGAGAACGTGCGCGGCGCCGATGTCTTCATCGTGCAGCCGACGTGCCCGCCGACCGACGCGCACCTGATGGAGCTGCTCGTCATGCTCGACGCCTTCCGCCGCTCGTCGGCCGAGCGCGTGACGGCGGTCATCCCGTACTTCGGCTACGCGCGCTCGGACAAGAAGGACAGGCCGCGCGTCTCCATCAGCGCCAAGCTCGTCGCGAACCTGATTACGACGGCGGGCGCCGACCGCGTGCTCACGATGGACTTGCACGCGGCGCAGATTCAGGGGTTCTTTGACATCCCGGTCGACCACCTCTTCGCGGCGCCGGCCTTCATCGGCCACTATCAGGATCACAAGCTCCCGAACCTGACGGTGGTCGCGCCCGACACGGGCGGGGCGGAGCGCGCGCGCGCCTACGCCAAGCGCCTCACGTCCGAGGACGGGAGCCCCGCGACGCTCGCCCTGTGCGACAAGCGGCGCGAGAAGGCGAACGTGGCCGAGGTGATGAACGTGGTCGGCGAGGTGAGGGGCCGGAGCTGCCTGATCGTGGACGACATGTGCGACACGGGCGGCTCTCTGACGAAGGTGGCGGCGGCCCTGCGCGACGCGGGCGCCGACCGCATCCACGCCTGCTTCACGCACCCGGTGCTCTCGGGGCGCGCGTGCGAGCTTTTGGGCGAGTCGGCGATTGAGCGCGTCGTGACGACCAACACGATCCCCCTGCGGGACTCGGCGTGCCGCGAGAAGAAGATTAACGTTTTGAGCATCGCTCCGCTTCTGGCGAAAGCGATTAAGTCGATCCACGAGGAGACGAGCGTCTCCTCGCTCTTCGTGTGAGGCGGAGGGCAAACACTTTACGTGACAGGTCAACCGTGACTGGTGACAGGGTAAAAGCTTTCACTCATCACCTGTCACGGTTTACTGTTCACGGCTTCAAGGAGTCATCATGGCAGAGAGACAAGAGATAACGGTGCGCGCCGAGCTGCGCGCTGGACGCGGCAAGAACGACGCGCGGCGGCTGCGCGCACGCGGCATGGTGCCGCTCACGATTTACGGCGGCGAAGGCGAGCCCATCGCCGCCGCCGCGCCGCTCGCGGAACTGGCCGCGATCCTGCGGTCGGGGGCCGGGCACAACGCCATCTTCACGCTCGACGTGGACGGCGTCGGCCCGAACGAGGTCATGTTCATCGACCGGCAGATCGACCCCGTCAAGACGCGGCTCATCCACGCCGACCTGCGCCGCCTCGTGCGCGGGCAGGAGATCGAGGTCTCCGTCCGGCTCGAACTCGAAGGCGAGCCGGAGGGCGTCCGCGAGGGCGAGGGCGTCCTCGAACAGTTGCTGCGTGAGGTCGAGATTCGTTGCCGCCCGAACATCATCCCGGACTTCATCAGCGTGGACGTGTCGAACCTCGGCGCGCACGAGGTGCTGCACGTCTCCGACATCCGTGTTGACGAAGGCATCACGATCCTGACCGACCCCGAGACGGCCGTCGCCACGGTCGCCGTCGTCCGCGAGGAGCCGGTCGAGGAGATCGCGGCCGCGGAAGAGGTCACCGAGCCCGAAGTCATCGGCAAGGGCAAGAAGGAAGACGAAGAGTAGTCAGGAGACGGTGGTCAGGAGCCGGCGGGCTCCGCTCGGCGGTAGTCGTTGATGACAGCCGCGGGGTTCGAGCGACGAACGGCTTTTCTCCTGACTGCTGACTACTGACTACTGTCTACTGCTTCCCATGCTCATCGTCGGTCTGGGCAATCCGGGCGAGCGTTACGAGTGGACGCGCCACAACCTGGGCTTCATGCTCGTAGACCTTCTGGCGCGGCAGGCGGGCGCGCAGGTCAAGCGCGCGGAGTGCCGGGCGCTCGTCGGGCGCGCGGAGCTGGAGGGGCGAGTGGTCGAGCTGGTCAAGCCGCAGACCTACATGAACCTGAGCGGCGAGTCGGTCGCGTGTCTGCTGCGCAAGCGCTCGGAGTTGAAGCCCGCGAGCGACCTCGTCGTCGTCAGCGACGACATCGCGCTCCCCTTCGGCTCGATACGCCTGCGGCCCTCGGGTTCGAGCGGCGGGCAGAAGGGTCTGAAGAACATCATCTCGGCGCTCGGCGCGGATCAGTTCCCGCGCCTGCGCGTCGGCATCAAGCCGGAGCACCCCGTGGGTGACACCGCCGGCTTCGTCCTCGAACGCTTCCCGAAGGGGCAGCGCGAAGAGGTCGAGCAGATTCTGGAGCGGTGCGCCGAAGCGCTCCGCGCCGTCATACGCGACGGCATTGAAAAGGCAATGTCGCTGTACAACGGGAGCGCGTGAATCGTGAACCGTGACGAGTAAGAACAGATTTTGAACTCGTCAAAGTTTACGGTTCACGCCCCCTTTCCTTCTTGCTTCTACCTTCAAGGCAGAGGCTAGACATCCAAAAGGAGGATGATTTTGGCAGAGAAGAGAGTTTACGAGGTCGTCTTTATCGTTGACCCCGACACGCAGGAAGAGGAGATGACGAAGCTGACGACGAACCTCAGCGGCGTCATCACCGACCAGGGCGGCACCGTCACGCGCAACGAGGTGTTGGGCCGCCGCCAACTCGCCTACCGCATCGGCCGCAAGCACGAGGGCGTCTACGTGCTCTTCGAGGTCGAGGGCACCGGCGGCGAGATCGCCGAGCTGGAGCGCCGCATGCGCGTCAACGACGCCATCATGCGCTACATGACCGTGCGCGTGGACGAAGAACGCCAGCGCGCCGAGAAGCTCCGGGCGCGCCGCCAGCGCAAAGCCTCCAAGCGCCCCGGGTTCGCCGCGGCCGCGGCCGGCGGGGCCGGCTCGGCGGGCGGGCGCGCCGGCCACGATGGCGAGGCGTAAGGGTGTCCCGGCGCGTGTCACCTTTAACTTAAGGGTCGGCGGGCAAGGGGCCAGCGCGCCCTCTCGCTCGGAGAGAGGCGGGCCGCGCGGCCGTCCCGCGTTTGAAAGAGGGAAGAGAACGAGATGTCCAGAAACATTGAGAGAGAGCGCGATTTCGACAACGACGACGAGGGAGTGCCGGAGCGCCGGCCGCAGGGCGGCGGGGGCCGCGGGGGCGGCCGCGGGCGCATGCGCCGCCGCAAGGTCTGCCGCTTCTGCGTCGACAAGGTTGACCTGATCGACTTCAAGGACGTGAAGCTCCTGCAAAACTTCATCCCCGAGCGCGGCAAGATTCTGCCGCGCCGCATCTCGGGCGTCTGCACGGCGCACCAGCGCATGCTGACCGAGGCCATCAAGCGCGCGCGCAACATCGCGCTGCTCCCGTACACCGCGGACTAGAAGGAGGTTCACACAAGAGATGTCAACGACAAACGTACTGCTGCGCGAGGACGTGGACAACCTCGGCGCCCGCGGCGAGATCGTCAAGGTGAAGGCCGGCTACGCGCGCAACTTCCTGCTGCCGCGCAAGCTCGCCGTCGAGGCCACGCCCGGCAACGTCAAGCAGATCGAGGCCGAGCGCGGGGCGCTGCTCAAGAAAGAGGCTAAGGAGCGCTCCGGCGCCGAGGCTCAGGCCGGGCAGATGGGCGGCTTGCGCCTCAACTTCGAGCGCAAGGTCGGCGAGCACGGCCTGCTCTACGGCTCCGTGACGGCGATGCACATCGCCGACGCGATTAAGGAGAAGGGCTACGAGATAGACCGCCGCCGCGTCCACCTCAGCGAGCCGATCAAGGAGACGGGCGAGTACACCGTCTCGGTGCGCCTCCACCGCGAGGTGACCGTCGAGATTCCCGTCACCGTCACCGGCGAGGGCGGCGCGCAGACGGCCGGCGCGGCCGAGGCGACCGCCGCCGCCGCCGCCGGCAACACGGCGGAAGACATCGGGCAGGCGAAAGCCGATGCCGCCGCCCCCGGCGACGGCCCGAACGACGAGACGGACGAATCGGCCGAGGC
>DAIRFV010000226.1:0-9805 GCA_036794905.1 Pyrinomonadaceae bacterium
ACTACGAATCAGAAGGTCGCACGTTCGAGTCGTGCCGGGTGCATCAATCATTGCAATAAGTTAAGGGCAGCCTTCGGGCTGCCCTTTCTGCTTTTGTGTGCCTATGGTGTGCCTATTATTCGTCTGCGGCGGCGGGCTCCTGCGCCGGGACGCGATTTTTTTTCCGCGCGGGTGATCCCTCCCGCCGCGCCTTTGCGCGTTAGAGGTTGGGGCGACCACGGGGCAGCCCCTTGCAGATGTCCGGGCTGTGGGAGGTTCAGGTGCGATTCATTTATAAATTCATACCCGTGCCGGCTCATTCATCTACCCTCGGGCAGTTTCATCCACACAGTCCGCGCGCCGCACGGCCATCATGGCCCCGTACGCCTCAACCCGCGGAGTAGGCACCTCCCCGGGCAGGATTAGTTAATCTCCCCGACCGAAGAGGGGGGCGGCCCGCGCCGAAAGGCGCGGGCCGCCCCCCTCGACGCATTAACCCTGATTTCAGATGGCTGCGACGGGCGTGAACTTGTCTGCGAGGACGAGGCTGAGGGCGCCCATCAGGCTGGCCTCGTCGCCGATGGTCGAGGGTGTGAGCCGCGCCGCGGGCAGGTCGCGGCGGATGCTGCGCTTGACGGCGTCGTCGAGGATGCCCGACACCAAGTCCCACGCGCGCGTGATGGCGCCGCCGACGACGACGATCTCGGGGCTGAAGCCGACGATCAGGTTCGATATCCCGCGGCCCAGGTACCGCGCCGTCTCCAGCAGCGCCGCGCGCGCCGCCGCTTCGCCGTCGAGCGCGCGGTCGATGAGGTGCGCGAAGCTCAACTGCCTCGACTCCCCGTCGCCGACGAGCGCCGCGTAGCGCGCCACGGCCGCGCGCCCCGAGGCGAACGCCTCCCAGCAGTCGTAGCCGCCGCACGAGCAGGGCACGGGCGCGCGCTCGCCGATGACCATGTGCCCGAACTCGCCGGCCGCGCCGCCCTCGCCGCGGTATATCTGCCGGTCGAGGATGATGCCTGTGCCGACGCCCTCGGCGATGAAGACCATGATGAAGTCGCGCGCCTCACTGACCTCCGCGCGCCCGAACCAGAGCTCCGCGAGCGCGGCCGCGTTCGCGTCGTTGTCCACGGCCACCTTCAGCCCCGTGGCGACGCCGATGCGGCGGCCCACGTCCAGGTCGCGCCACTTGAAGTAGGGGACGTAGATGAGCCGCCCCGTCGAAGGGTCAACTAATCCGGGCAGGCTCACGCCGACGCCCTCGATCTGGCCCGCGCTCTGCCCGATGAGCCGCGTGGCGGCCGAGACGGCGCGGCCGATGGTCTGCTCGAAGTCGTGGTGCGTCTCGAAGACCTCGCGTTCGAGCACGGAGCCGGCGAGGTCGCACGAGGCGACCGTCGTGTGCGTCGGCGCGATGTCGATGCCGACGGCCGCCGCGCCGCTCGCGCGCAGGGCCAACAGCTTCGGGCAGCGCCCGCCGGTCGAGGCCCCCGCGCCGACCTCCTCGATGAGCCCCTCTCCGAGGAGCGAGTCCACGATCTCCGAGATGGTCGAGCGCTGGAGCGAGGTGCGGCGCGCGATCTCGGCGCGCGAGATGGGCCCGCGGTCGCGCACGTAGTTGAGCACGATCTGCCGGTTGATGGCGCGCATCGTGCCGAAGTGCGCCGTGTGTATCCGCTTTAAGTCGATCCTGCGCGTCATCTCGCTCGGGTGTCTCAGGTGGCTTCGGTGGCTTCGATTTTCTAAGGGTGGTTCGCGCCCGCGCGGCGGGTGACGAGTATACCCGCGCCGCGCCCAATGTCGAACGCCGGCCGCGAGGATAGCAGAGGACGGAGGCGCCCGGCAGCGAAAAGTTTTTTCGCCGCGCGAACATTTAGGTTGACGGCGGGCGCCCGTCTGATTTAATCGTTGTGCACCGGAGTTCGCCCGTGCTTTCCCGTCATTCAGAAATAGTCACTTGAACGTTGAGCAAGGCGTGTTTCAACGCGCGGGCGTTGAAAGAACGTCCCGCACGCTCTCAGGCCGAGGCACACATGAAAACGCACAAACTCGTCGCCACCCTCCTGCTCTCTTCCCTCGTCACGAGCGTCCCGGCGCAGACTCCCGCGCCGGCGGCTCAAACCCGGGCGCCGGCCGCGCGGCACAACCTGATGCCCGTTCCCGCCAGCGTCCGCTTTGGCGCGGGCCGTCTCGCCGTCGATAAGACGTTCACGGTCGCCGCCGCGGGCCACGTCGACGAGCGGCTGCGCGCGGGGGTCGAGCGCGCGATGCGCCGCCTCGAAGGCCGGACGGTGTTGGAGCTGGCGCGCGGGCTTTCGGCGGACGCGGCGGGCGCGAAGCTCCTCGTCGAGGCGCGCGCGCCCGGCCGCGCCGTGCCTTCGGTGGAGGAGGACGAGTCGTACACGCTCGAAGTCAACGAGCGGCAGGCGACCCTGCGCGCGGCGACCGTGGTCGGCGTGCTGCGCGGGCTCGAAACCTTCCTGCAACTGCTCGAAGGCGACCGCGAGGGCTTCTACTTCCCGGCGGTCACGGTCGAAGACCGGCCGCGCTTCCGCTGGCGCGGGCTGATGATGGACATCGCCCGCCACTTCCAGCCGATGGAGGTGGTCAAGCGCAACCTCGACGCGATGGCCGCCGTCAAGCTCAACGTCTTCCACTGGCACCTCACGGAAGACCAGGGCTTCCGCATCGAGAGCAAGAAGTTTCCGAAGCTCCACCAACTGGGCTCGGACGGCAACTTCTACACGCAGGAGCAGGCGCGCGAGGTCATCGCCTACGCCGCCGCGCGCGGCATCCGCGTCGTCCCCGAATTCGACCTCCCCGGCCACGCGACCGCCTGGCTCGTCGGCCACCCCGAGCTGGGGAGCGCGCCCGGGCCGTACACCATCGAGCGCAGGCCCGGCATCTTCGAGCCCTCGCTCGACCCGACGCGCGAGGAGGTCTACAAGTTCCTCGAAGTCTTTTTCACGGAGATGGCCGCGCTCTTCCCGGACGCCTACATGCACATCGGCGGCGACGAGAACACCGGCAAGCAGTGGAACGCCAACCCGAAGATTCAAGCCTTCATGAAGGAGAAGGGCCTCAAGGACAACCACGCGCTGCAGACGTACTTCAACCAGCGGATGCTGAAAATCCTACAGAAGAACGGCAAGCGCATGATGGGCTGGGACGAGATATTCCAGCCCGATTTGCCGAAGGACGTGGTCATCCACTCGTGGCGCGGCCAGAAGGCTCTGGCCGAGGCGGCGCGGCGCGGCTACGACGGCGTGCTCTCGAACGGCTACTACATCGACCTCATCTTCCCCACCACCGACCACTACCTCAACGACCCCCTGCCCGAAGGGCACGGATTGACCGAGGCGGAGGCGGCGCACGTCCTCGGCGGCGAGGCGACGATGTGGGCCGAGTGGGTCACGCCCGAGACGATCGACTCGCGCATCTGGCCCCGCACGGCCGCCATCGCCGAGCGGCTCTGGTCGCCGCGCGAGGTCAGGGACGTGGACGACATGTACCGGCGGCTCGCGACCGTGAGCATCAGGCTCGAAGAACTCGGGCTCACGCACGAGAAGAATCAGGCGATGATGCTGCGGCGTCTGGCGGGCGGCGCGTACCCGCCCGCGCTCGAAACGCTCGCGTCGTTCGTCGAGCCCGTCAAGGAGTACCGACGCTACCAGCAGCGCCCGCAAACGATGCTCTCGCCGCTGACGGGGCTCATCGACGCGGCGCGCCCCGACGCGGCCGCCGCGCGCGGCTTCTCCCGGCGCGTCAACCTCCTGCTCTCCGACGCGCCGCGCTTCGCGCTGCACTTCAGCACGCTGCGCGACACGCTCACGTCGTGGCGCGACGCGGGGCCGGTGCTCGAAACGCTGATCGACCGCGCGCCCGCTCTCGCCGAAGGCCGCCCGCTCGCGCGCGACCTCTCTGCGGCCGGGGAGATAGGGCTCGAAGCGCTCTCCTACATCCAGCAGGGGGTCGCGCCCACGGCCGAGTGGCGCGACGCGCGCCTGGCCGCGCTCGCCGAGATCGAGAAGCCGAAGGCCGCGCTCGAATTCCCCTTCATGCCGGCGCTGCGCGAGCTGGTGCACGCCGCCCACGAACAGACGGCGCTGCGCGACACCGCGCCCGCCGACTGGCGCAGGCGCGTCCGCGAACTCGCCAACCCGCCGAAGCAGAAGCCGGCCGGCCAGGACAGCCATTGATAACGGTTCGAGGCCAAAAGCAGGCATCACGCGAAACCTCTTATGCCCGGCCGGCGTCGCCCCAGGCGATTTCGACATCCTCGTCGGCCGCTCCTCTGAACAGAGGGCTGCGCGGCACGGCCACGGTCGGGAAGGAGACGGTAGGCAGTAGGCAGTAGAAAAAGGAGCGGCGCGTCTCGGTAGATAAACCGGGCGCGCCGCCTCGTCTTCCTGCTGGCTACTGTCTACTGCCTACCGTCTCCTCTCCACTCAGCGGTATACCCTTACATAATCCACGTACAACTTCTGCGGGAAGACGGTGGTCGAGTCGGGGTCGCCGGGCCAGTAGCCGCCGACGGCGAGGTTGAGGATCATGAAGTGCGGGTGGTCGAAGACCCAGGCCGCGCCCGGCGGCAGGTCGGCCGGCGCGCGCGTCTGGTAGAGGTTGCCGTCCACGTACCAGCGTATCTGGTTCGGCTCCCACTCGACGGCGAAGACGTGGAAGGCGTCGGTGAACCGCGCGGACGTGAGCGCGTACGGCGCGCCGATGCCGGCGGCGCCCGAATACCCGGGGCCGTGAATCGTGCCGTAGACGTTGTAAGGCTCGCGGCCGATGTGCTCCATGATGTCGATCTCGCCGCACGCGGGCCAGCCCGCGGTCTGGATGTTGTTGCCGAGCATCCAGAAGGCGGGCCAGATGCCCTGCCCGAAGGGCACGCGGATGCGCGCCTCGAACCGGCCGTACGCCTGCTCGAAACGCCCTTGCGTCTTCAGACGCGCGGAGGTGTACTGGCACTCGCCGTACCAGCAGCGGAACCTCTTCCCCAGAGACTCCCTGTGGGCCGTGATGACGAGGTTGCCCGCGCCGTCCATCGACGCGTTCTTCGTCGAGTTGGTGTTGTACTCGCGCTGGTGGTTGCCCCAGCCGTTCGAGCCGTTGCCGACCTCCGCGACCCACTTCGTCCCGTCCACGGCCGAGCCCGCCGGCCCGTTGAACTCGTCACTCCACGCGAGCGTCCACGTCGTCTGCGCGGGGACGTTCGCGCTGGACGAGGCGAGCAGCAAGAGCGCCAGTCCGAGGCGCGCGGCCGCGCGCGTCGTGGGTTTCTGTCTTTTGAATGGCACGAGGTTCCCTCCCGTCGTTTTCGTTCGGCCGGAACTGCGGTGAAGGGGAAAGGGGCGCGACGGATTATAACCCGCGCGGGGCAAACGCGGTGACTTGCGCAAACGCGCGGGAAGGGGTGTAATGAACCAAACCAACAAACAGGGAAGCCAGGGGAAGAAAGCCGTGGAGTTTTACGCCGCCCTCGTTCTCGCGCTCGCGCTGGCCGCCATCGCCGGCGTGCTCTACTTTTACGCGATGTTCCTCGAAGCGCAAGGGCGCCGGCAGAGGGAGCACATCGCCGGGCTCGAACGCTCCAACGAGGAGCTGCGCCGCGAGCTGCAACAGACGCGCGCGCTGCTCTACCAAGAGCTTGAGCACAACCAGACGCTCTGGCCCGAACTGCTCGACGAGACGGGCGACCTCTCGCGGAATTGAAGAGCAGTAGACAGTAGTCAGTAGTCAGTAGCGCTCCGCGCTGCCGACGCTGAGGATGATATCCGCACGGTTCGAGCGACGACGGTTTTCCTACTGACTACTGTCTACTGACTACTGTCTACTGTCTACTCCCTTTCACTCCACCTTCCCCGACAACTTTATCTCGCGCGGCGCGCCGGGCTCGGCCGTGACCTCGACGGGCGCGCGCCAGACGAGCGTCTTGATGCGGCACGTGCCGGTGTTGTCCTCGCGGCAGTAGTAGAGCGTGAGCCGGACGTTAAGCTCGGCCGTTCCCGCCTTGAGAGCGCGCAGCGTCGTTCTGACCGGCACCCCCACCCCCTTCAGAGTCGCGGACGAGACGCCCTGCGGCGCGCCCGCGGCGTTCGGCGCGGGCGCCTCCACGGCGAGGTGCTCGCGGCCGGCCGTCACCTCGACGCGGCAGCGCTGCGGCGCGGACGGGTTGACGTGATACCCGGCCGGCAACGCCACGTCCACCGAGAGCGTCACGGCGCCGTCGGCCGCGACCCTCTGCGCCGCGGCCTTCGCCTCCTCCGCGTTCGGTTCCTGCGTCTCGGACTCTTCCGCCGGGGCGGCGCCGGCCTCGGGCGGCTTGAGGCCGCGGATGTTGAGCGTCGTCGTCCGCTTCGTCGCGAGGTCAACGACGCGGACGGCGTGGTTGTTCGTGTCGGCGACGTAGAGCTTGCCGCCCGCGGCGGAGATGCCGCCGGGCTCGTAGAACTCGGGGCGCGCGCCGTCCGCCTGGCCGGGCTTGCCCGTGCCGGCGAAGGTCGAGACGCGCCCCGTGCGCGGGTCGAGAATCTTTATCTTGTGGTTGTACGTGTCCGCGACGTAGAGGCGGCCGCCCGCGTGCGCGAGGCCGAGCGGGTGTTGCAGGCGCACGTCGTCGCCCGCGCCGTCGCGGTCGCCGAACTCGAAGAGGTCGCCGCCCGCCAGCGTCCGCACGTCGTCGCTTGAGATGGCGCGGATGATGTTCGACTCGGAGTCCGCGACGTAGAGCGTGCCCGCGTCGAAGGCGAGCCCCGAGGGCTGCGCGAAGGTCGCCGCGGCCGGGTCTTCGAACTCGCCCACGCGCTTCCCGTCGGTGCGCGCCTCGCGCCCCGTGCCCGCGTAGACCGAGACCTCGCGCGTGTCCGAGTCCAACTTCCAAATCTGGTGCGGCCCGGCCATCGCGACGTAGAGCGTGCGCCCGGCGAGCGACAAGTCCCAGGGCGAGCTGAGCGGCGTCGTGAGCGCGGGGCCTTTGCGCAGGCTGTGGTCGCGCAACTGCGCGCCCGTCCCCGCTACGGTCTCGACCCTCTGCGCCTTGAGGTCAACGCGGCGCAGCGCGTGGTTGCGCGTGTCGGCGACGTAGAGCGTCGAGTTGTCGGCAGGGTCGAGCGCGAGCCCCTGCGGGCCGTCGAAGGTCGCCTCCTGAAAGGCGCCGTCGCGCCGGCCGCGCGCGCCCGAGCCGATGGTATACAGCAACGTCCCGTCGAGTTTGGTGACGACGACGCGGTTGTGGTTCGAGTCGGCGACGAAGAGGCGGTCGCCACGCTCATCCGCCAGCACCTTGCCGGGGAAGGCGAGCGGCAAGTCGCCCGTCTTCGCGCGCTCCAGGGCGAACTTCAGGGGCCGCGCGTCGAGCGTACCCTTCTTCTTCGCCTCGGCGACGAGCTCGCCGATGGCGCCGTCCAGCACGTCGTAATGACCCTCGCCCGCGACGCTCCCGACGACGTAGCCGGACGGGTCGATGAGCACCTGCGTCGGCCACGCGCGCACGGCGTACGACTTCCAGATGCGGAACTCCGCGTCGTTGACCACGGGGTGTTCGAGCCCGTAGCGGAGGATGATGCGGCGGATGTTCTCGGTCTCGCGCTCGTTCTCGAACTTGGCGGAGTGGACGCCGATGACGACCAGCTCCGCGGGGTACTTGGCCTCCAGGCGCTTGAGGTCGGGGATGACGTGCAGGCAGTTGATGCAGCCGTAAGTCCAGAAGTCGAGGAGCACGACCTTGCCGCGCAGACCCGCGATGGAGAGCGGCTTCTCCGTGTTCAGCCAGCCGCGCCCGCCTTCCAGCTCCGGCGCGCGCACGCGCCCCCTCTCCCGAGCCGACACGTCGTCACCGCCCTTCTCTTCCTGCGCCCGCACGCCCGCCGACAGCAGCAGCAGGCAGAGCGAGACGACCGACAGCAACACTCTCATCCTCATCCTCCGGGCCTCCGCGCCACGCACTCCCTTTATATCCGGCCCGCGCCTGTTTCTATTCCCGACCCGCTTCGAGGAGCTGGTCGAGTCGGTCAACGGCGCGGCGCAGGTGCGGGATCGTGATCGAGCCGCCGACGACCAACGCGACGTTGAAGGCGTCGAGGAACTCCTCGCGCGTCACGCCGACCTCGACGCACTGCTTGATGTGGTAGGTCACGCAGTCGTCGCAGCGCAGCACGGCCGAGGCGACGAGCCCCATCAGTTCCTTCGTCTTCTTGTCGAGCGCGCCCTGCTCGTACGCCTGCGTGTCGAGCGCGAAGAAGCGCTTGATGCCGAGGTGCCCCGACCCGAGCAGGCGCTCGTTCATCTCGGCCCGGTAACGGTCGAATTCGTCCATCGTCTGACTCCCCTTCCCGGCTGTAGGTTTGCCGACAGTTTACCAGAACGGCGCGAAGGCTACCGGGTCAGAACCGCCCGCGGTAGCGGGTGGGTCAGGCTCACGTGTCAAGGGCCGTCTCAAGTCAGACGCACCCACCCGCTACCGCGGGCGGTTCTGGCCGCTCTTGCGTAGAGACAAGCCACATGCTAGACATTCCAACAGCCCCACGAGAACCGAGATGAGCCAGCACCGAGACAGGAACGCCGGCACGACGCGCGACGGTGGGCGCGCGCTGCTGCTGCTGCGCGCGGGCGGCGTGGCCTTCGCCGTCTACGCCGACGAGTGCGAGTGCGTGACGCCGTGGTCGGAGCCGGCGCCGCTGCCGCACGCGCCCGCGACCGTCCTCGGCGTCGCCCCGGTGCGCGGGCGCATGCGCACCGTCCTCGACCCCGCGCGGCTGTTCGAAACGTCGGGGTCGAGTCACGAACGCCGCCCCTCGGAACCCGCCCTCATCGCCTCGCTCAACGGCGACGAGCAGTTGGCGCTCGCCGTCGAAACGTCCGCCGCCGCGACCCTGCATGCCGGCGACGAACTCTCCCCGCCCGACCCGCCGGCGCTCCCCGCGCGCGGAACCTTCGAACGCGACGGCGAGACCGTCCACCTCCTCGACCCCGCACGCCTCTTCGACGCCGCCATGAGCGGCACCGAGCGCAGAAGGCAAAGGGCCGTGAACCGTGAACCGTAAACCGTGACAAGTAAGAACCGTCTTCTTCTTGTCACGGTTGACGGTTCACGGCTTTTTGCGGTTCACGGTTCACGGCTTTACTATTTACCGACCATGAACGATCAGGCATTCGGGACGTTGGAGTACGAGGGGGCGCGTGCGCTCGTGCGGCGGTACGCGCAGACGCCGGTGGGGCGCGCGCGGGCGGAGGCGCTTGAGCCGCTGGCGTCGGTCGAAGAGGTGAGGCGCGCGCTGCGCGCCGTGTCGGAGTGCGCGGAGCTGCGGGCGCGCGGGGCGCGCTGGTCGTTCTCGGAGTTGAGCGACCCGGCCGAGGCCATCGCGCGCCTGAGGATTGAGGGGACGATCCTCGACCCGCTGGTGCTGTTGGAGCTGGCGCGCCTGTGCGAGCAGGCGGCGGACGCGCGCGCGGCCGTTCAGGCCGAGCGCGAGGCCGCGCCCGTGCTGTGGGAGGTCGTCGAAGGGCTGCCGCGCACGCTCCCGGGTCTGGCCGCGCGCGTCTTCTCCAAAATCCTCCCGTCGGGCGAGCTCGACGACCGCGCCTCTCCGGAGCTTGCGCGCATCCGCGCCGACATCGTGCGCATGCGCTCGACCATCACGCGCTCGCTGGAGACGCTGATGCGGCGCTCCGAAGAGTCCATCCAGGACACCCTGGTCACCCTCCGCAACGACCGCTTCGTCATCCCCGTCCGCAGCGACCACCGCGGGCGCGTGGCCGGCGTCGCGCACGGCTTCTCCTCCTCGGGCGCGACCGTCTTCGTCGAGCCCTTAGAGACCATCGA
>DAIRFV010000227.1:0-2715 GCA_036794905.1 Pyrinomonadaceae bacterium
GACGCGCCGCGCGCCGCCGGCCTGATGGCCGCGCTCGCCGCCGACGCCGAGCGCGACTACGGGGAGCTTGAGCTGGACGACGCGCTCATCACCGCGCTCGCCAGGTTCGACCGCATCGCCTACGACGTGGCGAGCGTCGAGTGGCAGCAAGACCTTGAGCCCGCGCCCGAGATCAACTTCTCGGCCGCCGCCACGGCCGCGCGCTGGGCCGCGGGGATGGACTGGGCGACCCTCGTCCGCCGCACGCGCGCCGAGGAGGGCGACCTCTTCCGCATGCTCTCGCGCACGGGCGAGTCGCTGCTGCAAGTGTCGAACCTGACCGACGCGCACCCCGAGGCCGCGCGCGTCGCCGCCGCCGCCGCCGCGGCCATCCTCCGCGAGCCCGTGCGCTCCGAGGCCGCCGTCTGAAAAGTTATGAGCGAACAGGGGAAGGAAGAGTTCAAAGGCGCGCCGGTCGTCTACGTGGCGCTGGGGGATTCGACGGGCGTCGGCGTGGGGGCGCGCAGAGGGGGCGGCTACGTCGCGCGCCTGTTCGAGCGGATAGAGCGCGTCCGTCCCGGCTCGCGGCTCGTCAACCTGTGCGTGAGCGGCGCGACGACCGGAGACGTGCTGCGCGCGCAGGTCGGGCGCGTCGGCGAGGCGAAGCCCTCACTCGTCACCGTCGGCATCGGCATCAACGACCTGACCCGACAGCTCCCGGCCGAACAGTTCGCGCGCAACTTCGACGAGATAGTCGCGCGCCTGCGCGCGCAGACCGGCGCGCCCGTCGTCGTCTCGAACCTGCCCGACATCTCGCACTCGCCGGCCGTCCCCGCCTTCTTCCGCGAAGAGGCGCGGCGCCGCCTCGTCGCATACAACGGGCGCATCGCCGCCGCCGCCGCGCGTCACGGACTGCACTTCGCCGACTCGTTCGAGAAGAGCGCCGCCGTCATCCCGGGGCACCCCGAGTACTTCTCCGCGGACGGCTTCCACCCTTCCGAAGAGGGCTACGAGTTCTGGGCCTTCGAGATGTGGCCCGTCGTCAGGCAGGCCATCGGGTGAGGCGAAAGGGAGGCGCCGCCCGACCCGTTATTCCTGCAACAAGGCCGACCGAAGTGTGATAAATTCTCGCGGTCGCCTGCATCCGGTCTCCCTTTAATCCCGGCAGAGAGGACGAACCCTCCGCCCTGCAAACCCCCTCGCGAGGCCCGCTCAAATGTCCCTGAAAGACGACACCAAATCGCGCTCCCTCTGGCTGGCGGTCGCCCTCGGCCTCTGTCTCCACGCTTCGGCTCAGACGCGGCCGGAGCAGCCGCGGCGGCCCGCGCCGGAGCAGGAGGACGAGGTCGTCCGCGTCACGACCGAACTCGTGCAGACGGACGTGGCGGTCTTCGACAAGCGCGGGCGCTTCGTCGAAGACCTGCGGCCCGAGCAGTTCGAGTTGCAGGTCAACGGCAGGACGCAGCCCGTCACCTTCTTCGAGCGCGTCAGGGCGGGCAGCCGCCGCGAGGAGGCGCAGTTGGCCGCGGCCGCGTCGCGCGCGGGCGGCGCCGACAGGACGGCCGCGCCCGACAGTCCGGCCGGCGCCGAGTCCGCGGGGCGGCTCATCTTCTTCTTCGTGGACGACCTGCACCTGAGCGGCGCCAGCATCGGGCGCGCGCGCACGGCCTTGCGGCGCTACGTCGAGCACGCCATGCACCCGAACGATCAGGTGGCCATCGTCTCGGCGAGCGGGCAGGTCGGATTCCTTCAGCAGTTGACGGACAACCGCGTGGTGCTGCGCGCGGCCATCAACCGCCTCGGCTTCAAGCAGAACGTCGAAGGCTACTCAGGCAAGACGCAGATCAGCGAGTACGCGGCGAGCCAGGTGTTGGACTCGGGCAACCGCGAGTTGTACGCGTACCTTCTGGAGTCCACCAAGATCGAACAGCAGATGGGGCCGGGCAGCCGCCACGGCGACCACACGCTGGCGGCCTCCTACTCGGCCGCGCCGCACCTGCGCGCGCGTCTGCGGCAGGTGCGCGCGCAGGGTCGGATGGCGACCGACAACACCCTCGACGCGCTCCAGGGTCTGATGCTCTCGGCCGGCGCGCTGCCCGGGCGGAAGCTCGTCTTCTTCCTCTCGGACGGCTTCGTCCTCAACGAACGCGCCGCGGGCGCGCTCGAAACGCTGCGCGGCGTCACGCAGGCGGCCGCGCAGGCCGGCATCGTGGTCTACACGTTGAACCTGCACGCGACGCTCTTCCCTTCGGGTTCGGGCATCGACGCCACCTCGAACGATTACATCGACCTCACCGCGCGCCGCATCGGGGTTGACTTCGGGGAGACGAGCGCCACCCGCGAGCCGCTCCAGCTCATCGCCGAACAGACCGGCGGCCGCGCCATCCTCAACTCGAGCGACATAGACGAGGCGGTGCAGCAGGCCATCCGCGAGACCGCCGACTACTACCTGCTCGCGTGGCGTCCCGACTCGCCGGAGGTGCGCGAGGCCGGGGCGCGGCTGAAAGTCTCCGTCAAAGGTCATCCCGAATGGCGCGTGCGGCTGAGGGCCGCTTCGTTCAGCACGCCCGCCGTCGCCGCCGAACGACCTAAGCCGGCGGCGCGCACGGACTCGGCGCGCGAGCCGCGGGCCGTGGCGACCGAGAGCGTCGGCGCGTCCGGAGAGTCGGGCGCCGTCGGCGGCGGAGCGAAGGCCGCCGGAGCGAAGTCTGTGGCGAAGGCCGTCGAGGCGAAGGC
>DAIRFV010000227.1:2815-9791 GCA_036794905.1 Pyrinomonadaceae bacterium
CTCTCGGCCGGCTACCTCGACACGGGCGAGCAGGGCACCGTCTTAAACGTCTCGATGCAGGTGGGGCGGGCGGCCTTCGACTTCGACGCGGCGGGGGGCGAGCGCAAGGCCCTCGTCGATGTCGCGGGCGCGGCCATCGACGACCGCGGGCGGTTCGGGAGTTTCAAGCAGTTGCTGACCGTCACCGAGGCCGAAGCCGACGCCTCGCAGCCCGTCATCTGGCACCAGCGTTTGCTCCTCAAGCCCGGGCTCTATCAGGTGCGCGTCGCCCTGCGCGACCGCGCCACGGGTCGCGTCGGGAGCGCCATGCAGTGGGTCGAAATCCCCGACCTCTCGAAAGGCGACTTCGCCTTGAGCAGCATCTTCCTCGGCGAGCGCAACGCCCACACGGCCGCCGCCGGGCGTGAGGCGAGCGGGCCGCGCGCGGTCGCGGTGGACGTTGACCGGCGCTTCGCGCGCACCAGCGTCCTGCGCTTCCAGACTTACGTCTACAACGCCGCGCCCGCGCCCGGCGCGGGAGGCCGCGAGGTGCAGCTTCGGGCGCAAGTCCTGCGCGGGGCGACGCCGCTCATCAGCACCCCGCCGTTCAAAGTCCCGGCCGCCGCCGACCCCGCGCGCATGCCCTTCTGGTCGGAGCTTTCGCTTGAGCAACTGCCGCCGGGACACTACGTCCTCCAACTGACGGCCACGGATCGGGCGACCAACCGCACGGCGGTCGAGCGAGTCGGCTTCTACGTGGACTGAGCCGCCGGCAGGTCGTCGCGCGGCGAAAGGGGGGCGGGAACGATTGCCGGAATCAACGCCCCGCTTCGGTCGCGCGACGGTTAAACGCCCGCGAAGAAATCCAGCAGCGCGCGGATGTATTTCGGGAACGCCTCGGCCTGCGGGATGTGCCCGGCCTCGTTTATCTCGACGAGCCGCGCGGCGGGGATGCGACGTGCCGCGGCCCTGCCCAGCGCGGGGTAGTCGCCCATGCGCGCGGCCACCTCCTTCGGCACGCGCTCCTTGCCGATGGCCGTGCGGTCGCGCTGCCCGATGACGAGCAGCGTCGGCGCCTTCAGCCGCTCGAACTCGTAGACGACGGGCTGCGTGAAGACCATGTCCGAGGTGAGCGCCGCGTTCCAGGCGACGCGGCGGTAGTCGGGGTGGCGCGTCCACCCGGCGAGCATCTCGACGAGCGCGTCGAACTCGGGTCTCCACTCGCCGCCGAAGTAGTTCACGCGCTGGTACTCCTTGATCGACTCGGGCGTCGCGCGCAGCTCCTGCGCGAAGTTCTCATCCACCGTGCGGTAGGGCGCGACGAGCTTCCAGTCCTCCAGCCCGATGGGGTTGACGAGCGCCAGCCGCTCTAAGCGTTCCGGGTACGTCAGCGCCATCCGCACCGCCAGCATCCCGCCCATCGAGTGGCCGACGAGTGTGAACCGCCCGACGCCGAGCGAGTCGAGAAGCGCGCGCGTGTTGGCCGAGAGCGTCTGGAAGCTGAACTGGTAGGAGGCGGGCTTCGACGACTTGCCGAAGCCGATTTGGTCGGGCACGACGACGCGGTAGCCTTCCGCGGTCAGAGCCCTGACGGTCGGAGCCCAGTAGGCGCCCGAGAAGTTCTTGCCGTGCAGGAGCACGACCGTCCGGCCGTTGGGCCTCTCGGCCGAAACGTCCATGTAGGCCATGCGCAGCCTCTGCCCCTGCGTGTCCAGCTCGAAGAAGCGGACGGGGAAAGGGTACTGGTAGTTGGTCAGCTCCGGGTCGAAGGCGGGTGCCGCGGCTTGCGCGGTTTGGCGCGGGGTCGCGCCGAGACCCGGCGCGTTGGGCGCGCCGAGCGCCACGAGTGACAACAGCAACAGGCAGCAGAACGGTCTCCTCACCGCGGTTCCCCCTTGAAGAAAGAGTGTGTGCCGGTAAGGATAAACGACGGGCGACGGGAGACGCCAGCGCGCCCCTCTCCGCCCGAGTCCGTGTCTTCAGCGGACGGAGACTTCGAGGGTGTAGGGCGTGACGCGCGCGTCGGAGCCGTGACTGACCTCGATGCGGCAGTCGCCGGCCGCGGGCGACTCGCCCGACCACTCCTTGTGGCCGGCGTTGCCGTCGGGGTCTTCGGCCAGTTGCCCGTTCGGGTACGTCAGGCGAAAGCCCGCCCGGTCGCCCTGCGAGGTCAGGCGCACCGTCACGGTCTGCCCCTCGCCGACCTTCAGCACGTAGTTCTGCCAAGCCTCGTCCACCCCCGGCCTGTTCACCAGACGGCCTTTGACGACCGCGGACGACTGCCCGGCCCCGAACCTGATGCGCCGCTCGGGCGCCTGCGCCGCCGTGGGCGAGGTCGCGAGCAGGAGCGCGCAGAGTGACAGGGCGAGCCCCAATTTACTCGGTGATTTCCCGCGCCAGCTTATTCGCATGTAACAGACCTCACTGAACAAACAGGCATGCGACGCCGAAAGCCCGCCGCGTCGAACAGACTTCTTACCTGAAGATGATTTCCTGAACGTTTACTTGATGGTGATTTCGAGAACGTACTTCGCGAGCCCGCCGGTCGAGCGCACCTCGACGCTGTACTCGCCCGCGTCGGCCTCCGGCAGCCGGCCCGTCCAGTCCACCGTCTCTTCGACCACGGGGTTGGCGTCGAACTGCCCGTGACTCATCACGTCGCAGACGGCGTTGCCGTCGTCCGAGACGAGGCGGACGGTGAGCCGCTGCCCCTTGCGCGCCTTGAAGAAGTAGAGGTACCGGTTGCCCTCCGGGCTCACCTGGCCTTTGACGGTCTTCGAGCTGCTGCCGCGCGTGAAGCGCAGCCGCTTGATGACCTGCTCCTGCGCCGAGGCGGGGACGGCCGCGAGCAGCAGCAGCAGAGACAGCGCGAGCGCAGTCGCGCGCATTGACCTTGAACGCATTTCTTTCTCCTCCTGAACCGTACTCGTCCCGGGACTCAAGACCCCCGCCCGAGGCCGCGCGCCTTCGCCCCAATACGCGCGCGGCCTCAAGAGCTAAACGCGTAGTCCGCCCGCCGGAGGGATCACTATCGCACGGGGTGGCGTGAGAGGCTAAAACGTCACGCCTCAAACGCCCGGGCGGACGGGGGGTTGCGAGCGGAGCCAGCGGGTCATGTGGTCGAGGAGTCTCAGTGATTCGGGCGGGCCCGGCGGGAGTCTTTCCAGCGCCGCCGACACACGCCCGACGAGTTCTTCGCGTCTGCCCGTCTCAAGGATGATGACGCGCGCGGGGGCGGCCTCCCGCAGCTCGCCGAAGTAGCGCAGCAGCGGCCCGGCCAACAGTAGATGCTTCTCGAAGTTGCGGCGCGAGCGCGAGACGTCGCCCGCCCGGCGCCGGCGCAGCTCTTCCCCCGAGGCCGTGAGCGCCACGTACAGGTCTGGGAGGGCGAGCGCCCCGGCCAAGACCTGCGCGCGGTAGAGAGGCGCGACCGTCTCGACGCCCTCCCATCCTTCGGCGGCGTAGACCCAGTTGTACCAGAGCCCTTTGAACGGGTCGCCGTCGAGGACGGCGAAGGGGGCGCCCGCGGCCAGCCCACGCGCGAGCCGCCACTGACGCGCGTGACGTTCGACGAACCACGCGGCGGAGCGGCCGACCGCGGGCGCGCCCGCGGCGTCGAGTTCCGGCACGACGGCCGCGCCGCACGCGCGCGCCAAATCATTCGCCAGGCCGGTCTTCCCGACGGCGCTCGGGCCTTCGAGACAGACGACCCGCGACCCGCGGCCGTCGTCCGGTTCGTGCATCTGCCTGCCTCCCCGGCCGCCCTTCAACACGCGGGCGGGGCTAACGCGCCCACGCCGTCAGGCCGCCGTCCACGATCATCGAATGCCCCGTCACGTACGAGGCCGCCTCAGAGCACAGCCAGGCCGCCGCCTCGGCCGCCTCCTCCGGCCGCCCGATTCGCCTGAGCGGCACCATGCCCGAGATGTGTTCCTCCGCCGCTTCGGCCGCCGCGGGGTCGCCGCCCGAGCTATGCGCGAAGACCCGTTCGAGCATCGGCGTGCGGAACCCCCCGGCCACCAGGGCGTTGACGCGAATCCCGGCTTGCCCGTACTCCTGCGCCGCGGACTTCGTGAGCGCGAGCACGCCCGCCTTGGTCGCCGCGTAGAGAGCGCCGTAGGCCACCCCGCCCAGCCCGTTGACGGAAGAGGTGTTGACGATGGCGCCGCCCGCCGGCTGCTGGCCGAGCATCTGCCGAATCTCGTACTTCATGCACAGCCACACCGCTTTGAGGTTGACCGCGACGATCTCGTCGAACTCTTCTTCGGTAAACTCGGCCGTCGGCTTCAGCACGCCCTCGGTCGCCGCGTTGTTGAACGCGCAGTCGAGCCGCCCGTAAGTCTCGACCGTCTTCGCCACGAGCGCCTCGATCTCCGCCGGGCGCGACAGGTCCGCGCGGACGAAGGCGGCCCGGCCCCCCGCCGCGATAATCTCGTGCGCGGCCTCTTCGCCGCGCTCGACGCCGCGCGCGGCTATCAACACTTTCGCCCCCTCCCGCGCGAAGGCGAGCGCGGCGGCGCGCCCGATGCCCGAATTGCCGCCGGTGATTAAAGCAACTTTGTCGGTCAGATGTGCCATGTTTGCCCCTTCTCCATTAAACCCCCGGCCCGCCGGCTCGACAAACCTTCTCTGGCGGCGCAGAACTGCCGCGCCTATAATCCCGCGCGTGAAGACCTCTAACTTTAAAGTCGGGCGCAGCCCGATTCACGGCCGCGGGCTCTTCGCGGTTGCGGAGGTCGCCGCGCGCAGGAAGTTGGGCGAGCTCGGCGGGGAACTCATCACGCAGCGCGAGGCGCGCCGGCGCGCGCGCGGCGCCCGCAGCGTCAAGATGGTCGAGTTCGAGGACGGCACCGCGCTGGACGCCACGCGGCTGGGCGGCCCCTTCGGCTACGTCAACCACTCGTGCGAGCCGAACGCGTTCATGCGGCGGTATCGTGGGCGGGTGGAGTTCTACGCGCTGCGCCGGCTCAAGGCCGGGGAGGAGTTGACGTGCGATTACGGCGAGACGCACCACGACGGCAAACTCCCGTGCCGGTGCGGGAGCGCGAGGTGCCGCGGGCGCCTGTAGCACGACCTACTCTTCCGGGCTCTGACGCCGGACACTAACCGGCGTGCATGAGCAGGCGGCTCCCGGACTCGAACCGCACCTCGATCTTCCCGGCGCGGGCCTGCGTCACCTTGCCGCGCCCGAACTTCGTGTGCTCGACCCACTCGCCCGCGGCGTAAACCCCCTTCGGCGAATAGTCACGCACCGGCCCCGCGGGTTCGTCCCGCGCGGGTGCGGCAGACTCCCTGACCTTGCGGGTTCTTCCCGAAGCAGGGCTGGCGCCCGCCTCCTTCTGGACGCGGAAGCGGTGCTGGCCGCCGCAGGTGCGGCAGATGACGGTGGCGGGGACGCCGTCCGCATTCAGGGCGATGACCTGGTGCGCGCGTTCGGCTTTACACCGCCCGCAGTAGTTGTCCGTGTCGTCGCCGGGTCGTAGTTTCTTGATTCTTATTGGCGCGCTCATGTCGGATGCGAATTCTCCCTCCCGCGTCGTTGCGAGTCGTGTGCCCGTGAGTGGGCAGGGCCGCCCGCGGGGCGATTAAGGCGAAAGTCCCTTTCGACTGGCAAGTGTCGGCGGCCTTGCACTTTTGCCTTTGCACCCCTGCTTCATTAAGATGGTCTGGCGCGGAACGTGCGTGACGTTCCGGCCGTATGGGTTGTGGAAGGAGGTTCTCCACTAATGGCTGACACGAACGATTCCAGGTACAAGACCGGTAATCCCATCTGCGACGCGGTGCGCTTCCTGTGCGACGCCTCGTTCGCCGTGCTCCCTCCGGACGCGGCGCGGCAGTTGGGCGAGTTCGAGAAAAACTTCTGGGGCGGCGTCCGCTGGTTCGCCGAGAAGAACATCGGCTGGGTTGACGACAGCCTCGCCGCGGCCGAGCGGCTGCGCGAGGAGTGGCGGAGCCGTTGCGCCCACGCGGCGTCCGGCCCCGAGCCTATCACACAGACCCCGCCGCCCGAGGGAGTGGGGTAGAAAGGAAGCCGTTAGCTATTAGCTCTTAGCCGTCAGCCGAACCGCCGGCCGACCTCAAGCTAACAGCTAATAGCCGACGGCTAAAAGCTAACATGCAGGTTCTGCTGGCCGAAGAGTACGGGTTCTGTTTCGGGGTCGAGCGCGCCGTCGAGATGGTCGAGGGGGCGCTCTCCGAGGGCGCGACCGTGCGCACGCTGGGCCCGCTCATCCACAACACGCAGGAGATTCACCGCCTCGAAGCCGGGGGCGTGCGCACCATCGACGCGCCCGCCGCCGTTTCGATGGGCGAGACGGCCGTCATCCGCGCCCACGGCGTCACGCCGCAGGTGCAGCGCGAGCTTGAAGCACGGGCCGAGCGCGTCATCGACGCCACCTGCCCGTTCGTCACCAAGGTGCAGAAACTGGCCGAGCGCGCCGCCGAGCAGGGGCGCGATGTCGTGGTCGTCGGCAACCCCGACCACCCCGAGATGATCGGCGTCGTCGGCTACGCGCCCGCGTGCACGCACGTGGTGCGCGACGCCTCGGAGGTGGCGAGCTTGCCGCCGCTGCACGCGCCGCTCGTCGTCTCGCAGACGACTTTGAAGCTCTCGACCTTCCTCGAAGCGGCCGAGGCCGTGCGGGCCAAGGCCGACTCGGAGCCGCAGGTCGTCAACACCATCTGCTCGGCGACGCGCGACCGGCAGGACGCGGCGCGCGCGCTCGCGGGCGAGGTGGACGCCTTCTACGTCATCGGCGGCAAGCACTCCTCGAACAGCCTGAAGCTGCTCTCGGTCTGCAAGGAGCAGTGCGAGCGCAGCTTCCTCATCGAGACGCCCGAAGAGATCAACCCCGCCGACCTCGCCGGGGCCGCGCGCGTCGGCGTCACGGCCGGGGCCTCGACGCCCAACTGGCTCATCGAACAGGTCGTCGCCCGCCTGCGCGAGATAGGCGAGAAGTAAAGCGTAAACCGTAAACAGTGAACCGTGACAAGAAGG
>DAIRFV010000228.1:0-9782 GCA_036794905.1 Pyrinomonadaceae bacterium
GTAACCGCGCTTGGTGCGCACGCGCAGCGACCCGTCGGCCGGCTCCACCTTGATCTGGCGGAACGCGCCGTCCCGGCGCCGGTTAGACGGGCGGTAGCCGAGCGTGTACTGCCGTTTCAGCTCCGCCGCGACCTCCGCCGCCGCCTCGTCCACCCGGTCGCGCCCCCGCTCGTGCGCGTTCTCCAGGAAGTAGGCGTTGCCGCCCGTCGCGTCGGCGAAGGCGCGCAGCACCCGCATGTCTACCGTGTCCTTGACGCCGGAAGCGCCGTGCCCGCCGTGGCCGAACGAGCCCCGCTCGCCGTGGCCGATGCCGAGGCCGTAGACGATCACCTCGGCCTGGCGCGCGGCGGCGAGCGCCTCGTCGAGCGTGGCCGAGCTCGCAGTGTCGTTGCCGTCGGTCAGCAGGAGCAGGGCGCGCTTGCGGTGCCGCCCCTCCGAGACCCTTTGCAGGCCGAGGACGACCGCGTCGTAGAGCGCGGTGCTGCCGCGCGGCTCCAGCCGCTCGACGGCGCGCAGTATCCGGCGGCGGTCGTCGGTGAAGTCCTGGACGAGGTCTGCCCCGTCGCCGAACCGGACGAGGAATATCTCGTCGCCCGGCGCGACCGACCCGACGAAGTGCTCGACGGCGTCGCGCACGCCGTCGATCTTGTCCACCATGCTGCCCGACGTGTCGAAGACGATGCCGAGGCTCATGGGGACGCGGTCGCCCGTGTTGAAGTAGGCCAGCTCCTGCCTGACCCCGTCCTCGAAGACGGCGAAATCACCCTGCCTGAGGTTCGCCACGTAGCGCCCGCGCCTGTCCGTCACGGTCGCCGTGAGCGTCACGAGTTCGGCGTCGACGCGCACCACGTCATCCTCGCCGACCTCCTGCGGCGCCTGCCGCGGCGTCGGCTGTGGGCGCGACTGCCCCGACTGCGCCGACGGGGCCGCGCCGGGCGTGAAGATGGCGGCCGCGGCGGCGAGCAGCGCCGCCGCAGCGGACAGGGCGAAAGGCGTGTGGGAGCAGCGAGCGCCCGCGAAGGCTCGCCCTTCACCCGCGCGCCTCCGGCCCGTCGGAGTGGTTCGTGTCACGACTCACCTCCTTCAAGAGCGTCGCCTCGTTTGCCGCGGCCGAAGCCCCCTACCTCACTTCGGCCCGCCCGCGCGGGCGTCGGGACTCGCCGGGCTCCCGCCCGTCATCTCCATCGCGTCGTTGCGGCCGGGCGTCACGAAGACCAGCACGGCGGCGACGAGCAGCACCAGCACCCCGAGCGCCGCCTCGGCCTTGAGCGAGCGCACGAAGCCGCGCTCCAGGCGCGCCCGCTCGCCCTCGTCGCCGGCCGCGCCGAGGCGCTCGGCCAGCGGCCCGAAGCGGAAGCCGTTGAGCGCGCCGAGCGCGAGCATCGGCACGACGAGCAGTACCTTGACGATGAGCGTCTTGCCGTAGGGCGTGCCCCACAGCGCGCCGAGGCTCCCCAGGTGGATCCACGAGTTGTAGAGCCCCGCGAGTGAGACCACGACCACGCTCGGCACCGCGACGCGCGTGAAGAGCGTGATCACCCAGCCGAGCGCGCGCGTGCGCTGCCCCGGGCCCAGCGGCGCGAGTGAAGGCGGCATGGTCAGGGCGAGGTGGAAGAGGCCGCCGACCCAGAAGCCTCCCGCGAAGAGGTGCAGCCAGTCGGAGACGACCGCGAAGTGGTGCTCGCGGGCGGCGGCCATCGTGTGCCCGGTCAGGCTGGGGCCCACGAGCAGCAGGCCCGAGGCGGCGAGCCCCGCCCACCACCAGGCCCTCCCCCCGTCGGGCGGCGAAGATTTCAACTCACGTTTGAGTGCGAGGACTACGACGGCGAGTGCCGCCGCCGCCACCCCCATAAAGAGCCAGGACCTGCCGTAGCCCGTCTGCGTGACGACGCGGCCGAGCAGCGCGGGCGACAGCGCCTCGCCCACGCCCACGCCGTTGACGGCGGCCGACTGGAGTGCGAGCGCGGCCAGGAGCGTGACGACGAGGACGGCGAGGCCGGCCCCGAGCAGCGAGACCGCGCGGCGCGCGCCGACCCGCGCGGCTTCCTCCGCGGCGCCTTCGCCGGCGTCCCGCGTCCGGCGCAGCGCCGGCCCCAGCACGAACAGCCGGGCGGCGAAGCCGCCGAGCAGCGTCATCATCGCCAGGTAGGCGAGCCACCTGACGAGGTTGTCCACCCAGGTCGTCGCCGACTCCTCCGCCCCGGCCGTCTCGGTCTGGGCGGCCCCGGCTTCCGCCGCTTCGGGGGTCGGCGTCGCGGCCGCGCGGCCCGCGGCCCCGGCCGCCTGCGGCTCCGCCGTCGGGGCCGGGGTGGGCGACGTTGCGGCCGCGCCCGCGGCCGGCTCCGCGACGGTGAAGGTGAACTTGCCGCGGATCGTGTGCTCGTCTACCGAGACGACCTTGTAGGTGACGGTGTAGGCGCCCGGCCCCAGCTCCTGCAACCCGACCTGCGCCTTCTTGTCGCCTTCGGCGTGTGTGACCGGGCCGCTGTCGACGCGCCCGCCCTGCGCGTCCGTGACCTCGATGGTGCTGAACCCCTGCGCCAGCGCGTCGCTGAACCAGAGTTCGACGAGCCGGGGCGCCTGTTCCAGCCTGGCCTTCGCCCTGGGCTCGGAGCGCGTCAGCTTGGCGTGGGCGGAGGCCGCGGACGGCAAAAGCGCCAGCGCCATCAGCGCGGCCGCGGCCAACGCCGCAGCCCTCCCGACGGCCGGGCCGTCAAACCTCTTGCGGATCATAGCTTCACCTTCGTCGGCCGGGCCGCGCCTCGCGGGGGGCGCCCGCCGGGCGGGAGAGTTGAGAAGGGAGCGGCGCCCGGCGCTCCCATATCACCGGGCGCCGCGCCTGCGCGGGGGTATCGGCCATCGGGTCAAGCCCCCGCGCGGCTTCGCTCGCGGGCGCTTACTGGTGGCCCGTGTGGCCGGTGTGGGCGGCGGGCTTCTTTGTCGCCGCCTTCTTCTTGGGCGCGGGCTTGCGGGCCGTCGTGCCGCCGACGGCGGCCTTGATGCGGTTCATCTCCGCGATCTCGCCCTGCTGCTTGGTGATGGTCTTGCGGGCGAAGTCCTTGATCTCCTTGTGCTCGGCCTTCGCCACCGCGTCCTTCGACATGTCGATGGCCATCTGGTGGTGGTGCGTCATCGTGTCGAGGAAGAGGCGGTCGAAGGCGACCCCCTCGGCGGCCTGAAGCTTCGCCATGTCGTCCTGCGAATGCTTCATCATGTCCTGCATCATCGTCTTGTCCTTACCCGCGGGCATCATCTCCATGTGGGCCATCATCTGCGAGTGGTCCATCTCGGGCCGGTCCGAGTACCAGTGCTGGCGGTGGCCGCGCAACTCCGCCATGTCGCGCTGCTGGTCGTCGCCGGTCTTCTTGGCGAACGCCTTGACGCGGGCGTTCTGCCCCTTCTGCTCCGCGAGCCGCGCCATCTCGATGCCCTGCTGGTGGTGCATGATGGTCATGTCGATGTAGTGCAGGTCGTAGGGCATGTTGGCCATCTGCCCGTGGCCCGTGTGGCCCGTCTGCTGCTGGCCGGTCTGACCCGCGTGGCCCGTGTGGCCCTGCGCCGCCGCGTTGACGACGCCGAGCGCGATGACGGCCGCGACCGCGAGGGCGCCCGCCGCGCCCCGTTTGAACAAGTTCTTCTTCATACTTCCTCCTTGAATTCCCCGCCGCCCCCGGGGGCGGCCTGTTGTTGGTTTAGGGCCGGACGCGCGCCGCGCCCCCCGCGGCGCGCCCCGACCCCTGTGCTCACTCCTAGTCGTGCTTATGTCCGCCGGCCGGCTGCCCCTGCGGGGCCTCGACGATGCCCTCCCGGATGCGGCGCTGGACTTCGTCGTACATTTCGGGCGGGAGCACCCTGACCATCGTCATCATGCCCATGAACGAGCCGGTCCAGCCCGGCGGCAGCCCGTAGGTCTGCGGCTTGGCGACCTCCTTGTCCATGAACATGACCATGTCCTGCGGGTAGCCCGGCACGCGCTTGCGGCGCGCCGTGTCGTCCGGGTTAGAGACCTGGCCGAGCCTCTCGGTCTGGCCCGGCTGAACCTCGGAGCCCTTGCCCTGCGAGGGAGAAGGCTGCTGCTGCCCGTGCCCCTGGTGTTGCTGTTGCGGCTGCTGGGTGCCGTTCGGCCCGACCGCGTTAGAGGTGGCGCGCTCCTGCGTCGTCATGCCCATGCCGCGCCCCATGCCGGGGCCCATGTCTTCCGAGAGGGCGTGGCCGCCGCTGACGACGCCCATCCCCTCTTCCATGCCCTTCCCAGTCTGCGAGCCCATCCCGGCCTGCCCCATCGGCCCGACCATCGAGACCATCTGGTTCATCATGTGGTGCGGCAGGTGGCAGTGGAGCATCCAGTCGCCCGGGTAGACCGCGTCGAACTCTACGTCCCTGGCCTGCGCCACGCCGACGAGCACGGTGTTGCCGGGGAACCAAGCGGTCTCAGGTATCCTCCCCCCCTCCGTGCCGGTGACATAGAACTGGTTGCCGTGGATGTGCATGGGGTGGTGGTCCATGCCCATGTTGATCATCCTGATGCGGACGCGCTCGCCCTGCCGGACGAGCATCGGGGTCGAGTGCGGGCCCGCCCTGCCGTTGATCGTCAGCCAGTTGAACTCCATCGCGAGCGTGTTCGGGATGGGGTTGTTCGGCAAAAGCGCCCACTCCTGCAAGACGAGCCCGAAGTCCCTGTCGACGCGCGGGGCGTACGGCCTCTTCGGGTGGACGATGAAGAAGCCGATCATCCCCATCATCTCCTGCATCGCCATGTGCGAGTGGTAGAAGAAGGTGCCGTTCTGGTGGACGTTGAACTCGTAGGTGAAGGTCTGCCCGGGCTCGATCAAAGGCTGGTTGAGGAAGGGCACGCCGTCCTGGCTCGGCGGGACTTCGAGCCCATGCCAGTGCATCGACGTGCCTTCGGGCAGCCTGTTCGTGACGATGATGCGTACGCGGTCGCCCTCGTTGATCTCGATGGTCGGGCCGGGCACGCTCCCGTTGTAGCCCCAGCCGAAAATCTCCTTGCCCGGTATCAACTCCCACTTCACGACTTCGGGCATGAGGTGGAAGACCTTGACGCCGTTCTCCATCCGCCAAGGGAGCCGGGGAACGTCGGGCACCTCGACGGGGACGATCTGCCCCGGGGCGGCGGGCGGGCGGTTGTCGGTCTTGGGGGGCGCCTGCGGCTGCGGGGCCGTGTGCCCTTCGTGCTGCGCGCGCGCGACCCTCGCGCCGGCCGCGGACGCCGCGCCGGCCGCCCCGAGGATCGAGGCGCGCCTCAGAAAATTGCGTCTGCTGTTGTCCATGTCTTAACTCCTGGTACTTGTTAAAAGCCTTCTCAAATCCCGGCCCCGGCGGTGCGCTCAGCGGGGCTCGGACCCTTCGGTGTGCCTCTCGACGTCGCTGGCCGACGTGATCCCGCTCCCCTCAGGCGCCTCCCTCGCCTCGCCCGGCCGCCCCACGGCGTCGAGACCGCCCGACAGCAGGAAGCCCCGCAGCCCGACCACGCCCCGCCGCAGCTCGACGAGCGAGCGGGCGTACTCGACCTCGACCTGGAAGAGCGTGCGCTGCGCGATCAGAACCTGCGGGTAGGCGGCCGCCATCTGGCGGAAGTTTGACAGGTACATCTGGTAAGCCTGGCGGGCGCGCGGGATGATCTGCGTGCGGTAGCGAGCGACCACCTGCTGCGCGTTCCGGTACTCGCGGAAGCCGGAGGCGAAGCGCGTGCGCAGGAGCAGCTGCAGGCGCTGGAGGTCGCGCTCGGCGATGCCGAGTTCGGCCTCGGCGGCCGCGATCCCGCCCTGGTTGCGGTTGAAGATGGGCACGTTGACCCCGACCTCGATGACGCCCTCCGGGCCGATCTTCCGGCCGTCGGCCTCCAGCCGCTCGTTGTTGTAGCCGACGCCGCCGCGCACGAAGAGGTCGGGGATGCGCTCGGCCCGGGCGCGGGCGAGCACGGCCCGGGCGCGCTCGACCTCGGCCTGCGCGACCCTGACCTCGGGGCTGTCGCGCAGCAGCGTCGCGAGCATCTGCTCCTCGCTCAGGTCGGCCAGCCCCTCCTCGGGGTCGCCCGCCAGCCGCGCGGGGGCCATCCCGGGGTCGCCGACCATCGCCGCGAGCACGCGCCAGGACTGCTCCCAGTCGGTGCGCGCCTTCAGGAACTCGACCTCGGCGCGCTCGGCCTCGATCTCGATCTCCAGCTGGTCGGGCCGGTCGGCCTGCCCGACGTTGTAAAGCTCCTTGGTGATCTCGACGGCCTCGCGCGAGAGCTGTGACAGGTCGTCGCGCAGCTCGACCAAGCGCTGGGCCCCGAGCGCGTCGAAGTAGAGGACGCGGATCGAGTTGAGGACGCGCGTGCGCTGCGCCTCGGCCAGGATCACGGCCTGGTCCCTCTCGCGGGCGAAGACGCGCTGCGCCTTGCCGAGCTTCCCCCCCAGCGGGATGGTCTGCTCGACGAAGAAGCCGTGTTCGCTCGTCTGCCCGGCGGCGCGGAAGGAGAGCTCTTCGCCGAAGTAGCCGACGATGGGGTTGGGGAACAGCCCCGCCTGCCGCCTGCGCCCCTCGGCCGCGCGGACGACGAGCTCCGACTGCGCGAGGGTCGGGTTCCGCTCGACCGCCGTCCTCTCCAAATCCTCCAGCCTCACCGCCGGCCCCTCGGGGATGACCTGCCGCCTCGGCCGCCGTATCTCCTGGACGGCGCCCTGCGTCATCTGGGACATGTCGTGGCTCGCGGGCTGGCCCGGCTGCTGACCGGCCGGGGGCTGTTGCGGCCCCATCTGGTGACCCTGGTGCTGTCCCGCCGGCTGCGCGGGCTGTTGCGCGGGCGACGGGGAGGCCTGCGGCTGCGGGGGAGTCACTTGGTGGCCCTGGTGCTGCTGTTGCTGGCCGCCGGCCGGCTGCTGCTGCGTCGCCGGGGTGGCCGCCGGGGCGGGCATCGTGTGCCCCTCATGCTGGTCCGCGGCGGCCGGCTCGGCCGGCCGCGCGGCCGCTGGGCTGGGTCGAGGGGCGGGACGCCGGCTTGTCGCCCGGCGCGTTGTCCTCTTGCGTGCGGCGGGCCTCGCGGGCGCCTTCCTCTTGGCCGCCCTCCGGGGGGCCGGCTTGGCGGGCGCGGGCATGGTGTGCCCCTCGTGCTGCGCGCGCGCGGGGAGTGCTGCCGCGACGAGCAGGGACGCGACGACGAGAGCGCAGCAGAGTTTGCGCGCCCGGACTCTCACACGGCCGGAATGCTCCATCTGAATAACCTCAGTTGTGATTCGAACGACGCCGGGCCCGACGGGGCCGCCTTTGGCGAGCCTTGCCGAACCTCCGGACAGAAACGGTTTTAATTTGAGTGGAAGAGGCGCGGGCAGGTTTCGGCACACTTCGGCACACTGCCGCCGAAACCTCGCGGGATGGGATCAGATGCGGAAGACGCTGAGCAGAAGGTGGGTGCGCACGCCCCGCCCGGGCGGGGCGCCCTGCGAGGGGATGACCTCGGGCGTGAAGTTAACGCGCTGCATGGCCGCGGCCACGCGGGCCGGCGGCGCCGCCTCGCGGCCTCCGTCCTTCGGCCGGCACGCGCGCCGCTCAGGAGCGGCCGTGTCCGGCTCCGAACGGCTCATACAGTGGTCACAGGAGCTGTCGTGTGAGCCGGTGATGCTCGCGCCCGACGGCCGTACCGCGCCGGACGGCGCGGCCGTACCGTGGTCGTGTCCGCCCGGCTCCCCGTGGCCCACCTCGTGGTGCCCCGCCTGCACGCCGTCACCGTGCGAAGGGGAGTGGGCCGGCGCGGCGGCGACAGCCCCGCACCCGGGGTGCAGGCACGCGGCTGCGGCGAGCGAGTCACAACACCCGCCCGCGATGAGGATAAGAGCGATCCCTGTATTTAGCAGTAGACGGAGCACGGTTTTCTGTTTCCGCTTTAAGTACCACAACTCGGCCGACTTGTCCACGCGTTTGGAACGCTTCAACCACCCGCCCTATAAAAAACAGACAATCGTTACCGCGAAGACAAAAACCGTCTCGCGCCGTACGGAAGATTTCCGTAGATCACGGCCCGTCCGCCTAAGGCCGGCCCGCTGACGAAACCCTGAGCCGCCCCGACTTCCTCCTAGGCGCTCGGCGCGCCGGCCATACCCGCACGGGGTACAGCCATTTGATGCCGGGCGGCGGCCGAAGTCTGGAATTTTAGCCGACGCGCGAAGGGCGCGCGTGCTCGAGCACGCGCGCCCTTCGCGCACGACGGTCGGTGCGACCGGTGATCTGCTTCTACGGGCGGCCGAAGATGCCGCCCAGGACGCTGCCCCAGCCGCCGCCCCGGCTGTACCTGCCGTCGCGGTAGCCCTCGTCGTAGCCCCGCCTGAACCCTTCGCGGAAGGCGTCGGCGTCGCCGTAACCGCCCGACGCGTCGCGGTACGTGCGGTGGCGTTCGTAATCGGACTGGCGGTTCCGGGCGCGGTCGTCGCGCCCGGCGCGGACGCCCTCTTGGTAGCCGCGGTCGAAGACCGCCTGCCGGTTGCCCGAATAGCCGCCGTCGCCGTAATAGCCGTCGTCACGCCGCGCGCCGTACGGGTCGTAAGAACCGCCGCGATTCCCGTAGTAGCCGTCGTCGTAGGCGCCGTTGCGCTCGTCGCGCTGGTGAGCCTTGCGCTGCCGCTCCTCCTGGCGACGGTGGTACTTCTCCTGCTCCTTCTCCTGCCGCTGGTGCTCGCGCACCGCGCGGTCGTTGCCGTAATATTCGCGCTCCTCGCGCTGGTGCTGCTTGAGCGCCTCCTTCTCGTCCTTCTGGTGCCGCTTCTCGGCGCGCTTCTCCCGCTGCTGGTGGTCGCGGTCGCCGCCGCCGTGAGTGTGTCCGCCCTGCCCGTACGCCGTCGTGCCCGCGCCCAGCGCGAGGACCGCGCCGAACACCAGCGCGCCCAACCCGAAATAATTTCGTCCTGCCGTCATTCCTTACCTCCCCGTCGCCTCCGCGAGTGTTTAGTCAACGGGTGGTTTAACGCGAGCGCCGCCACCCACGTCTACATGAGGCAAGCGTCGTGCCCGGACCGACGGCGGGCCCGGCCCCTCAGTTTGTTAGACTTAGGCCGCGACTGACTTTCCAGCCCGCACGATACCGTACTACCGTATCCCATCCGGTCGATTCGTAAGCGGACGACGAGGACAGGGGCCGCGTCCGGCTCATCGGTTTGATTCGGGCCCGCGCGTGTATTGGGCCGGGGAGTGATGAGTGGACGGGAAACAAAGGTGTTGACTCGCCCGCGCGTCCGGCCATAGACTTTTCCGGTAACTCCCCGCCGGACGACCGGATAATCGGAAAACCCGGTCGTCGAACCAACTCCCGGAACATGACCGACGGCCGCGGCGCGCGTCCGGCTTCGCCTCCGCCCGGCGAAGAGCGCCCGCAATCGGACGCCTGGCCTGTCACTTCGTCGCCGAGGGATTAACTCATGTCCAACCTCTCCAGCACACGCCGACTCCTGTACGCCTTCTTCCCCTTCCTCTTCGTGCTGCTCGCTCCCGCGCCCGCCCACGCCGTGCCCGTCGTCGCGCTCCTGGACTTCAACCGGCTGGTGCTCTTCGACAGCAGCTCACCCGGCACGGTCATCTCCTCGGGCCTCGTCACGGGCACGGTCCCCGGCGACCGCATCATCGCCATCGACTTCCGCCCGGCCACCGGGCAGCTATACGGCTTCAGCACGGGAGACTTCATCTACGTCATCGACCCGCAGACGCGCGCCGTCATACGCACGCTCGGCCCCATCGACCCGACCATCAACGGCAACGCCATCGCCCTCGACTTCGACCCCGCGCGCGACCGC
>DAIRFV010000496.1:0-2531 GCA_036794905.1 Pyrinomonadaceae bacterium
CGCTCGAACCGTGCGGTTCTCATCGTCAACGCCGATGAGGCAGAGCCCTACTGACACTGTCTACTGACTACTGACTACTAGCCTTACTGCTTCCTTGCGACCCGCAAGCGGCGGGTGTTAGACTGCGCCGGCCGTCGTTTGAGAGTCTTTTGGCGGCAAATTCCCCCGTCGGGCTCATGAGAGGCAGCGGAAGTTAGTGGCCGTTCGGAACATCCTGTCGGCGTTCGGTAAACTGGGAGTCGTTGCGCTGATCGCCGTCGCCTTCGCCTTCGGCCTCGTCACGACCATCTACCTCTCGCTGCGCAGCCCAGACATCTCCGTGCCCGAGGTCGTCAACCAGTCTTACTTCGACGGCGAGAAGACGCTCGCGCGCGCCGGACTCGACATACGCGAGCGCGCCAAGCGTTACAAGGCGGGCGTCGAGCCCGGCCAAATCCTCGACCAGTCGCCGCGCGCCGGCGAGGTCATCAAGGCCGGACAGACGGTCGCCGTCGTCGTCAGCCGCGCCCCCAAGGAGGGCGAGAAGCCGCCCGACGAGGCCGTCATCGAAGAGCGGCGCGAGGAGCGCGGCACCGCTGCGCTCAACGCGAACGGCAACCAGAACGCGAACCGCCGCCGGAACACCAACCGGAACGCGAACGGCAACCAGAACGCGAACGCCGCGGCCAACCAGAACGCGGCCGGGAACACCAACGCGGGCGGGCGCGAGGGGAACACCAACGCGGGCGGCACGCCCGCCAACCGCAACGCGAACGCCGCGCGCCCCGCGAACGCCAACGCGAACGCCGCGCGCCCGCGGAACTCGAACCTGAGCCCGACCAACAGCAACTCCCGCCCGCGCACGACGACGAACAGTGCGCGACCCGCGGGCGCCAACGCCAACCGCCGCCCGAACCCTTGAGCACGTGGCGCGGCCGTCTGCCGGGGACGCCGCGGGCACGAAGACGGAGTAACTTTTAGCCCCAGGTTTGTAATAATAAGTAAAGGCTTGAAGCCCGCCCCGGCGGGCTCCGGCGGGCGGGCCACACGCGCCCCCGGGTAGAGGGTTTTATGATCGAGATTGCGCCGTCCATCCTTTCGGCAGATTTCACGCGGCTCGGCGAGCAGATCGAGGCGGCCGAGCGCGGCGGCGCGACCATCGTCCACGTGGACGTGATGGACGGCCATTTCGTGCCGAACATCACCCTCGGACTTCCCGTAGTTCGTTCGCTGGCCCGCGCAACCCGTTTGCCCCTGGACACGCATCTAATGATTTCTGAGCCGGGGCGCTACGCCGAGCAGTTCGCCGAGGCCGGGGCGCGCATGGTTTCCGTTCACATCGAGGTTGACCCGCACATTCATCGCACCCTCGCGTCCGTCCGTAAGCGCGGCGCGAAGGCCGGGGTGGTCATCAACCCTGCGACTTCCTTGAGCGCGCTCGACGAAGTCCTGCAATTCGTCGATTACGTGCTGGTCATGTCGGTCAACCCGGGCTTCGGCGGGCAGGAGTTTATCCCGACCTCGGTCGAGAAGATCAGGCGGCTGAGCCGCACCATCCGCGAGCGCAACCTCGACGTGCGCATCGAGGTGGACGGCGGCATCGGCCCCGACAACATCGCCGCGGTGGCCGCCGCCGGGGCCGAAATCTTCGTCGCCGGCACGGCCGTCTTCGGCCACGCCGACCCGGCGGCCGCCACCCGCGACCTGCTCAACGCGGCGGCGCAGTTGGTTTAGGTGGGCTGTTAGCTATTGGCTGTTGGCTTTTAGCTGAACCCCGTTCCGGATAGATCAGAGCTAACAGTCAATAGCTTATCGGAGGTTTTGCTGATGCGTTTTCGCAAAATTGTTATGACCGTCCTGTGCGCCGCGCTGCTGGCGGGCGCGGTGCCGGCCGGGGCGCCGAGGGCTGAGGCTGCGCCGCAGGATTCGCAGCAGTTCACGCCCATCCAGCGGCTCGACGTGATGCGCTCGAAGCTGGAGACGATGCGCCGCACGCTGAACAGCGCCATCGCGGGGCTCAACTCGAAGGACAAGGGCGCGGAGGCTTCGGCCGACGACCCGCGCGTGCGCCTCGGCGGGCTGGAGAAGGAGGCGGGCAAGCTCCTCAACGAGGTCGCAGACCTCCGCGGCAAGCAGGAGCGCGCCGAGCGCTTCGAGCTGACGGAGCTGGATAAGCTGGAGGCGGCCGTCGCCGAGCTCGACACGCGCGTCCAGGCTTCGATGCGCGACACGATGCGCGACCGCAGCGCCGCGCCCGCCGCCGCCTCGAAGGAGGACGAGAAGAAGAAGAAGAAGGGCCCCGGCTTCTTCGGCCGCATCCTCGGCCGCGGCGGCGACGAGAAGTACGACGAGCTGGTCGGCACCGTCGCCCCCGGGCGCGACCGCGAGCTGTTCGAGGAGGCGACCCGCGAGACGCGCAAGGACAGCTTCGAGACGGCGCGCTCGCTCTTCAACGTCATCATCAACACCTACCCCGACTCGGTCTACCTCCCGCTGGCCAAGCTCGCCATCGCCGACACCTTCTACCTCGAAGGCACGACGAGCGCGCTCAT
>DAIRFV010000229.1:0-9749 GCA_036794905.1 Pyrinomonadaceae bacterium
CACCCAGCACCCTCTTACTGCCTGCTGCCACCGCCTTTGCTATCATCGCGCGGATGCCTGAGCAGACGTTGGAGAGCTTCCGCCTGATGCTGGTGGCGGGCGAGGAGTCGGGTGACGCGCACGCGGCCGCGCTCGTGCGCGCGCTGCGCGAGGCGGGAACGGGCGCGCGCTTCGAGTTCTTCGGCTCGGCCGGCGCGGCGATGGCGCGCGAGGGCGTCGAGCCGGTCGTGCGCGAAGAAGACCTCGCCATCACGGGGCTCGTCGAGATCGCGCGCGCGCTGCCGCGCTTCTGGGCCGCGTACCGCGCGCTGAAGACGGCCGCGCTCGAACGGCGCCCCGACGCCGTCGTGCTCGTGGACTGGCCGGACTTCAACCTCGCGCTCGCGCGCGCGCTCCGCCGCCGCGGCCTCCGGGTCATCTACTACATCAGCCCGCAGCTCTGGGCCTGGCGCTCGCACCGCGTCCGGCAGGTGCGGCGCGACGTAGACCTGCTGCTCACCATCCTCCCCTTCGAGCGCGCGTGGTACGCCGCGCGCGGCGTGACGCACGTCGAGTTCGTCGGCCACCCGCTCGCGGGCGCGGTCGTCGCGCGCGCGACGCGCGAAGAGTTCTGCGCGCGTCACGGCCTCGACCCCTCCCAACCAATCATCGCGCTCCTGCCCGGCAGCCGCCGCAAAGAGTTCGAGCGCATCCTGCCCGTCATGCTCGACGCCGCCGCGCTCATCTCGTGGCGGGATAACCCGGGCGTGCAGTTCGTCATCGCCCTCGCCGAGCGCCGGGCGCCGGCAGAGGTCGAGGCTCTCACCAGTTGGCGCTGCGTCGGCTCGGGTATGCCGAACGTGCTGAAGGTCGTCGAGGGCGAGGCGCGCGAGGCGCTCGCCGCCTCCGACGCGGCGGCCGTGTGCAGCGGCACGGCGACGCTCGAAGCGGCGCTGCTCGCCACCCCGCTCGTCGTCGTCTACAAGGAGTCGGCGCTCAACTGGCACACGCTCGGCCGCCTCATCGAGGTCGAACACTACGGCCTCGTCAACCTCGTCGCGGGCGAGCGGCTCGCGCCCGAGCTGATGCAGGGCGACTTCACGGGCGACTCGCTCGCGCGCGAGCTGCTCGCCCTGCTCGCCCCCGCGCGTAACGCGGAAGTCCGCGCGCGCCTGCGCGAGGTGACGGCGCGGCTCGGCGAGGGCGGCGCCTCGCGTCGCGCGGCCGAGGCCGTGCTGCGCGCCTTGAGGCGTTGGCGCGGCGAGGCTTCTTCCCCCTGAGCCCTTCGGCACCGTCATCCCCGCGCGCATGGCCGTCTTCAACTCCTTCTTCTCGGCCTCGAACGACGGGTGGCGCGTCAGAGACACCGACAAGAGCGGCGGCCCGCTGACGCTGACGGCCTACGCCATCTGCGCCGTCGTGCGGCGGGCGCCCGGACGCAGTCCGGCGGACACGTCACCCTCGACGCGAGGGGCGCGGCTTGACATCGTTCAAGCCGCGCCCCTCGCCCCCTTCAACCTTCATCCGGCGACCTAAGACTTCTCGCCGACGCGCTCTGACAACTCCTTCAACTGCCGCTTCAGCTCCTGTATCTCCTCGCGCATGCGCGGGAGCCGGCCCCAGAGCGCGTTGAGCCGCTTGTACTCTTCGAGCGGCTGGATGGGCGTGCCCCACCAGACGCCGGGGCGCACGATCTTGCCCGGCAGCACGCCGGCCTGCGAGCCGATGACCGCGCCCGACCGCACGCGCGCGTGGTCGCCGAAGCCGACCTGCCCGCCGATGACCGCGTCCGACTCGATGACGGTGCTGCCCGAGATGCCCGTCTGCGACGCGATGACGACGCGCTCGCCGATCTCGACGTTGTGCCCGACCTGCACGAGGTTGTCTATCTTCGAGCCCCGCCCGACGCGCGTCACGCCCAGCGCGCCGCGGTCGATGCAAGAGTTCGCGCCCACCTCCACGTCGTCTTCAATCTCCACGGTGCCCACCTGCGGGAACTTGTGGTAGACGCCCCCGGCATCGCGCACGTACCCGAACCCGTCGGCGCCCACGACGACGCCCGCGTGCAGCACCACGCGGTCGCCGAGCGTGACGCCTTCGTAGAGCACCACGTTCGGCCGCAGCACGCAGTCGCGTCCGACAGTCACGCCGCGCCCGACGACACAGTTCGAATGAACCTGCGTCCCGTCGCCGACCCTCGCGCCGTCGCCCACGGACGCGCCCGCGCCGACGTAAACGCCCTCCCCCAGCAACGCGCCCTCCGCCACCACGGCCCTCTCGTGGACGTACGTCGGGAGTTGCCGCGGCGGCGGGTTAAGGGCTTTTGCGGCGAGCGCGAAGGCGAGCTTCGGCCGCGCCGCCTCGATGACACTACTTAACCCTTCGAGCTTTACGCTCGCGCCCTCCGGCGCGATGACCACGGAAGCCTTCGACGCGCGGGCGGCGTCGAATAACTTCTCGTCCTCCACGAAGACGAGGTCGCCCCCGCGCGCCGACGCGAGCGAAGCCACGCGCATGACGCGCGCCTCCGCATCGCCCACGACGCGCCCGCCCACGCGCGCCGCGACCTCCGCGGCCGTTATTCCTTCGACACTTATGCTCATAACTTAGCTTGGGACTTTGAACAGGAGCTCGCGCTCGGTCGAGACGGTCGTCTCGCGCGCCTCGCGCGTGAAGCCGCGGCGCGAGGCGCGTACGAAGGCGGCGAGGTGGCGGACGTTCCCGTCGGCCGACTCCTCCAATGCCGCCAACGCCTGCGCGAGCGGCAGGCGCGCGCGGAAGAGAACCTGGTAGGCGCGCTTGAGGGCCGCGCGCGACTCCGGCGAGAAGCCGCCGCGGCGCAGGCCGATGGCGTTCGGACCGCGCACCGAGGGCGGGTTGCCGTCGGTCGTGAAGAACGGCAAAACGTCCTGCACGATCTTCGACTTCCCGCCCACCATCGCGTAGCGGCCGAAGCGCACGAACTGGTGCGCGCCCACGTTCGACGACAGGAAGACGTGGTCTTCCACCGCGATGTGGCCGGCGAGCGCCACGCCGTTGGCGAACGTGTTGTCGTCGCCCACCTCGCAGTTGTGCGCGACGTGGACGCCGACCATCAGGAAGTTGCGGTGCCCGACGCGCGTCGCCTCGCCCTCGCCGCTCGCGCGGTGGATCGTCACGTACTCGCGTATCAGGTTGTCGTCGCCGATGACGAGCGCGCTCCGTTCGCCCTTGAACTTCACGTCCTGCGGCTCGCCGCCGAGGGTCGCATGCTCGTAGACGCGGTTGCGCGCGCCGAGGGTCGTAAAACGTTTGACGACGGCGTGCGCGCCGATCTCGCAGCCCTCGCCGACCTGCACGTGCTCCTCGACGACGGCGTACGGGCCGACGCGCACGTCGCGCGCGAGTTCCGCGCGCGGGCTGACGACTGCCGTGGGATGTATTTCCATAGGTTTTATAAGTGCGGGATGAAGTAACGACTTGCGCGCGATGGTACGGGGACACCGGGGCAAAAGGCAAGAGGAGAGGCGGAAGGGTGCTGGGTGCTGGGTGCCGGGTGCCGGGTCTTAAAGGACGGGTCATGCCTTTACCAGCACCTACAACCCGGCACCCAGCACCCCCACACGGCGGCTAACGTCTTGTGTTTACACGCAGATGCCGTTATCATGTCACGGTTCTGGAAGCAGCCTCGTCGTCGTGTATCCGGCGGCAGGTCGCCTTATCCGAGCACTTATAAGTTGACGCGCGCGCCTCAAGTCCGCGCGCCTTCCTCGATTAAGGAGAGAGAGAGCATTGTTCAGCGATAATTTCCGCCGCGGCGAGTCGGCGCGGGGCCGCTTCAGCGGCGTGAAGAAGTCGAAGCTCGTGTCGAGCCTGTCGGACGTGGCGTGGAAGGCGTTCCAGTCCGTCAACCGCCGGCTCCCGGAGGGCGAGGCCGTCCGGCCCAAGTGGGCGCCGGGGCCGCTCCTGAAGTCCTACGAGCGCACCGCCCCGCCGCTCGGCTTCCCGCGCGAGACCGACTCTCTGTGCCCGCGCTGCGTCAAGGAGGTGCGCGAGGGCGTCATCTCGGGCGCGACGCCGCTCGAAACCTTGATGCACACGCACCCCGGCGAGATCAAGGCGCAGATTTTCGAGGAGGGCGGGCAGGTCTTCATGACCAAGACCTGCCCGAAGCACGGCGAGTTCAAAGACCTGATGGCGACCGACGCGCGCTTCCTGGAGCGCATCGAGTCGCTCTTCTTCGGACGCGACTTCCGCTCGGCCGAGGACACGCACGTCCACAAGCACGGCACCTCCAACATCAAGTTCGGCCGCGGCGCGGTGCTGACCGTCGACCTCACGAACCGCTGCAACATGATGTGCAACCCCTGCTTCATGGACGCCAACCAGGTCGGCTACGTCCACGAGCCGACGTTCGAGGACACGAGGACCATCCTCGACAACGCGGTCTCCTTCAAGCCGCGCCGCCAGATCATCATCCTCTTCTCCGGCGGCGAGCCGACGCTGTCGCCCTACTTCCTCGACGCCGTCGCCTACGCGAAGAAGGTCGGCTTCTACCGCATCCTCGCCGCGACCAACGGCATCCGCTACGCCGAGGACATCGAATTTTGTAAGGCGGCGAAGGAGGCGGGCCAGCACGGCGTCTACTTACAGTTCGACGGGGTCTCCGAGGAGAAGAACAAGCACCGCGGCGTCGGCAACCTCTTCGACGTGAAGCTGCGCGCCATCGAGAACCTCGCGTCGGTCGGCATCAAGGTGACTTTGGTCACGACCATCGTCAACACCATCAACAACGACGACATCGGCCGCATCGTCGAGTTCGCCGCCAAGAACATCGACAAGGTGCAGACCATCGCCTTCCAACCCGTCTCCTTCACGGGCCGCGACGAGGACGTGCCCGACCACATCCGCGAGCAGCAGCGCTACACGCTCGCCGGCATGGCCACCGACCTCGAACAGCAGCTCGGCGGCCGGATGAAGGCGCTGCGCGACTGGTTCCCGCTCTCGTCCTACTCGGCCTTCACGTCCGTGATGGACATGCTGCAAGGCGCGGACGCGCCGTGGGGCTGGTCTTCGTGTAACTGCCACCCGAACTGCGGCATCTTCACGCTCGCGGTCGTCAACCGCCACACCGGCGAGTTCAAGTCGCTCTTCGACTTTTTCGACTACGAGCAGTTCATGAAGGACGTGTCGGTCATCACCGACACGGCGCGCGGCAAGAAGCTGACGATGGCGCAGTTGGCGATGGCCATCATGCGCAACTTCCAGCCGGAGCGCGCGCCCGCGGGCTTCCCCGTCTCGCAGATCATCAATCTGTTCAAGCCCTCCTCGACCAGCTCGAACTCCGACCGCAACGACCGCATGCAGCAGCAGACGGACGACGCGGCCGACGTGTGGCGGGTGCTGTGCGTCGAGGGCATGTGGTTCCAGGACCTGTTCAACTACGACTTCCGCCGCACGGAGATGTGCGTCATCCCCTACGGCACGCAGGAGGGCGAAATCTCCTTCTGCGCCTACAACACGGGCGTCGGCTGGCGGCAGATCATCGAGGACATGCACAAGACGGCGGGACTCGCCGAGTGGTACAAGGAGCACGGCCGCCACCCCGTCTACGCCAAGGGCAAGCCCGTCCCCGGCATCCAGAAGACGCGCTCTTTGAGCCTGCCCATCGTCCAGGCCATCCTCGACAGGGACGCCGACGAGCCTGTCCCCTCCGTTACGCCCTACCTCGTCACTGAGGAAGAGGAGGCGATAGTCTCCTAACCCCCGGCCGACCTCCGAGTCCATAGCGAGACGGTCGCCGACCGCTCGCAGGCCGACTTCGAGATCGTCGGCACGGCCGACAAGAAGGGCGCCGGGGCCGCCAAGAAGATACTGCTGGGTGACTGGCGCTCTACCACCTCGGCTTCGATCTCGGTCGTCAATCTCAGGACGGGCGTCATCGCCTACGCCGACGCTTCGCACCGCTCGTCAGCAAACAAGGGACTGCGCTCCTCCGCGGAGAAACTGGCGAAGTACCTGAAGAAGAAGATCGAGGACGATGAGAAGAAGTCGGCGATGGCTTCCCGCTGAGTCTGTCCACTTTATGACACACTAAAAAGTGTCACACACGCGCGCGCCAGGAGCGCACGCACAAGTTAAAAAGGGCGCGGCGAATCTAATGCCGCGCCCTTCTTCTATTCGCGGCCGCCTCAAGGAACACAGACAATGAACAGAACACTTTCCGCAGTCCTACTCTTACTCCTGGCCTTCCGCGCGGCGACGGCGCAGTCGCCGGACGCAGCGAAAATAGTCCGACCGTCCGAGCCGCCGCCGGCGCAACCCGCGCAAGCGACCCGCCCCCTGACGAACGACGACGTGCTCCGGATGGTCGCGGCGAAGCTCGCGACCGAGGTCGCCGTCGAGAAACTCCGGGCCTCGTCGTCGTGCGACTTCGACACCTCGCCCGAGGCGCTCGGGCGGCTGAAGGAGGCGGGCGTCCCCGACGCGCTGCTGCTCGTGATGGTGATGTCGCCGAAGTGCGCCGCGCCCGCGGCCCCGGCGCCCGCGCGCCGCGTCGCCGTGCAGGTGCCCGCGGGCACGCCCGTCGAGCTGGAGACGGCCTACACCATCAACTCGCAGCTCGTGCGCGCGGGCGACGCCGTCAGCTTCCGCGTCGTCAACCCGGTCATCATCGACGGGCAGGTCGTCATCGAGAAGGGGGCGGCGGCCACGGCCCTGGTGACGAAGGCCGAGCGCGGCGGGCACTTCGGTCGCGCGGGCCGCCTCGCGTGGGCGGTGAAGGAGGTGACGGCCGCCGACGGCACGCGCATCCCCGTCCAGTTCTCGGGGCGCACGGTCGGCGACAGCAAGGGCGGGAAGGTGGCGACGCGGATGATTCTGACGGGGGCGGTCTTCTGGTTCGCGCCGCCCGTGGCGCTCCTCCACGGCTTCAAGCGCGGCAAGAACGCCATCGTGCCCGAGGGCAAGCGCTTCGACGCCGCCGTCTCCGGCGCGGCGACGGTCAACGTCACTGCGCGCGATTGAGCGAGACTTCACGGGCTCGGCCGTCGTCCAAAGGGGAGAGAGCGGCGGCCGCGGCGCCGCGGCGTGAGGCACTCAAAGCCTCACGCCGCAGGCGTCATTTTCACGCGCGCTGGTTTCAGGAACGGGCTCTCAGTGGCGCGGCGGTTCTTTGGCGGCGTCGGGGTTGGCGCCGACGCCCGCGCGCGGGGTGGGTTGCGGGGTCTGTATCTCGCGCAGAGAGGCGACGGTGTCGCGGATGCGGTTGGCGAGCTGTTCGATGGTCTGGACGCGCCGCCGCGCCTTGTCGCTCAGCTCCTCGCGCAGCAGGAGCTGGGCCTGACCGATGAGGCCGGTCAGGGGGTTGTTGATCTCGTGCCGCACGTGCGCGGCGAGCTGCGCGTACTCGGTCAGCCGCGCCTCACACTCGCCGATGACGCGGCTCAAATACTCCTCGGTCGGGTCGGGCGGACGTGCTTCGTTTTCACTCATCTTCTTAAAGCTTCCCCCGTAGATGCCCCCTCGGGCCGTGCGATGCTCTTGAGGACTCGGGGCCCCGCCACGAACGGCGCGCGCTCGGCCGCCGCCGCCCGCATTGTGCCCCCCGCCCCCGCCCCGAGGCAAGAGGCCGCGGCGCCACGGCGGCCGAGAAAACCCCTCCCTACGGCCCCGCATCAACCCCACGCGCTCGGCATTTGACAACCGCCCGGCCCGTTTGTAAATTTAATACCGTCACACGTTGGGAGGTCGTCCAATGGTAGGACTCCAGACTCTGGATCTGGCTATCGGGGTTCGAGTCCCTGCCTCCCAGTTCAATCAAGGCAACGCCATGCGGGCGGCTCTAAATTAGAGCCGCCCGTTTTGTGTGCCCGTGCCGTCGGAGATTAAGGATGAGATGGTTCACTCCCAAGTGCCCGGTCGAGGTCGAAGATAAAGTCTGGATAGAAGAGTCTATGCTCTGGCTCATCGAGGAGTTCGGAGGCGACACGCTTCGTAACTGTACGGTCGTCTTGCCCACCGACGATTTCTTTCCTGACCCGTTTTCAGCGGAGGAGGCTGACGTGCGGGCTTTGTTCGACCGGGTGTGCGGCTACATGGGCGTCAGGGCTGAGCGCGTCGAGCTCCAGTTTTTCACCGACGAGGAGGCCGCGTTACGGCTCAAGATGCCCTCTTGCGAGTCGTCGGGTGCCGGCATTGCCGGCCATTACCAAAAGCGCCGGGGCAATTACGTCGTAAGCATAGAGTCCGCCCAGGGGCGCGACCCGACGAGCCTCGTCGCCACCATCGCGCACGAACTCGGGCACGCGCGGCTGCTCGGCGAAGGGAGACTACATCCCGGCCGCGAAGACCATGAGCCGTTGACCGACCTGCTGACGGTCTTTCTGGGGATGGGGGTCTTTACCGGCAACTCTGTATTCAGCTTCAGGCAGTGGACGGACGCCTTCAGCCAGGGGTGGCAGACGGAGCGCCGGGGCTACATGTCGGAAGAGATGTTCGGGTACGCCCTGGGTTTGTTCGCGTGGGTGCGTGGTGAGAGCAACCCCGGGTGGTCAAAGTATCTGGAGGGCAACGTGAGCGCGTATTTCAGGAGCGGGCATAAATATTTGGAGAAAGTCGGGGCCACAAGTTTGGGCAGACTGTGAGTGCCGGGGTGTGAAGCTGATGCCTGTGATCGAAACGAGCCGGATGATACTCAGGCGCTTCACGCCCGAAGACGCCGCCGACAATTACCGCATCTACTCCGACCCCGAGAATATGAGGTTCATGGGCCGGCCGCCCGACTCGGTCGAGTTCGAGCGGCACCACATCCGTAAACACATCAGTGACTATTACGGCAGGCACGAATTCGGCCTGTGGGCGGTGGTGTTGAAGGAGGACGGCCGGCTGATCGGGCGGTGCGGGTTACTGTACCAGCAGGTCGAAGGCACGCAGGAGGTCGAAGTCTCGTACCTGATTGACAGGCATCACTGGGGCAGAGGTCTGGCGACGGAGGCGGCCCGCGCCGCGGTCAAACTCGGCTTCGAGCGGTACGGTTTCCCGCGCATCGTGGCCCTCATCCACCCCGAGAACGTGGCGTCCGCGCGCGTGGCGGAGAAGGTCGGGATGAAGCACGAGCGGGACGTGAGCTTCAAAGAGTTCGGCGCAGTCGCCGTGTACGCCCTGAAGGCGGAAGAGTTCGTCATCGCGGAGCCGTCGCCGCCGGCTTAAATCTGCCGGCGGTTCTTGAGAATCCTGACGAAGGAGCCGGAGCGCAGCTCTTCGACGGTGAGGCCGCTGAGGCGGACGGCTTCGTCTTCGGTGAGGGCGCCGCAGTTGGTCGCGCGGAGGAAGTAGTTGAGCAGCCCCTGCCCCGTCGCGGCGTCGTCGAACACGTCGCCGACGAGCGTGGCGCGCGCGGCCTTCTCGACGAAGTTGCTCAGGCGCGCCGCGGCCGGCCCGAGGCTTTCGAGGAAGAAGGTGTAGACGGCCGCGTAGCGGGTGGGGAGTTGCGCCGGGTGCAGGTCCCAGCCCTGGTAGAAGGCGTTCGTGAGCGAGTGCTGGATGTGCTCGTAGTGGAGCCGCCACGCGCGGCGGACGGCGCGCCGGTTCTCCTCCTCCTGCTCCTCGGTGAGCGCGCCGCCCTCGGGCGCGCGGTGCGCGGGCACCGGCATGATGTTGGTCGCGCCGTCCGAGAGCCACACGCCCGTCCCGCCTAAGGAGACCTGCATCGCGTGGCGCGCGTAGTCGCACGCGGGGTGCGTCATGTGCTGGTGCGCGGCCGTGATCTGGCAGCTCGCCGTGTAGTCGTA
>DAIRFV010000497.1:0-2523 GCA_036794905.1 Pyrinomonadaceae bacterium
CAAGCAGCGCGAGCGCCTCATCGAGAGCTTCGACCCGCGCGAGCGCGAGGCCGTGCTCTATTTGAAGTGGCTCAAGAACAAGATTTTCGACAACTACCACAAGTTCACCGGCGCGAAAGACCTGCCCACCAACATCCGCAGCCTCGACCAGCGCTGGGAGGACTTCGTCGACCTCCTCGACGTGTACCGGCGCCGCAAGCACCACCTGCGCTCGATCAACCGTCAGGCCGTCCAGAACCAGCTCGCGCAGGCCGAGCGCGCCGTCGAGGGCGCGCCCGACGACCGCGCCCGGCGCATCCAGCAGGCCAACGTCGAAATCCTCAGGCGCCGCCTCGCGCAGTTCTCCGAGCTTGAGCGCTCGGTCAAACTCGTCGAGGGGCAGCTCCAATCAATCGAGAACTTCTTCGGCCTCGTCAACGACCAGGTCGTGACGCTGCCGACGCCCGAGCGCGTCTCTTCGCTCGACTTCGAGCAGCTCTCCGACTCGATCCAGATGACCAAGCAGATGCTCGAAGAGACCTCCGACGTGATGGGCGTCCTCGACACCCACAACCGGGAGATCGGCAACTTCGACCTCCTCCCGTCTTCGGGCACGACCTCCGCCAAGTAGGGAAGCGACCTTCTGAAACGAAAGAGGCCGGACACGCCGTCCGGCCTCTTTCGTTTGCTCCAGCGACAACTTCTTCCGACGCGTTCGGTCTATGACCCGCGCCCGTTCCGGCTGCGCTCGACCATCTCGGCGAGCGCGGGCTCGTCGATGCGGTAGGTCTCGTTGCAGAAGTGGCAGGTGAGCGACGCGCCGCGGTCTTCGCGCAGCATCGACTCCAGCTCCGCGCCGTCTATCGAAGAGACGAGCGACGCCGCGCGCTCGTACGAGCACGTGCAACTGAAGCCGACCTCGCGCTCCTCAAGCACCTCGAACGGCACGTCCCCGAGCGCCGCGCGCAGCAAGTCCGGGGGGCGCGCGCCCCCGCGGATGAGCGCCGTCGTGTGCGGCGTCCGGCTCACGGTGGACTCGATGGCCGAGACCGTCGCGGAGTCCGCGCCCGGCATCACCTGAATCATCAGCCCGCCCGCGGCCTCGACGAACGTCTCGCCCGACTCGCGCGCGCGCACGAGCACCCCGAGCATCACCGCCGCAGGTATCTGCTCCGACTTCGCGAGGTAGTAGGCGAAGTCCTCCCCTATCTCGCCCGAGACGATGGGCACCGCGCCGCGGTAGGGCTCGCGGTACAGACCTATGTCGAACCCCGACTCGTACGTGACGTAGAACATGCCGCCGCCGACGACGGCGCTCACGTCGAACTTGCCCTGCGCGTTGAGCGGGGCGTCGGCCAGGGGCTCGCGCACGTAGCCGCGCACCTGACCCCGCGCGTTCGCCTCGACCGTGATGCCGCGGACGGGGCCGTCGCACTCGACCTGGACGGTCAGGCGGTCGAACTCCTTCTGCCCCGCGCCCAAGAGCAGCGCGCCGGTCAGCGTCCGCCCCAGCGCCGCCGCCACCGTGCCCGAAGTCCCGTGCCGGCGCGCGGCCTCGGCCGCCGTGTTTGTCGTCACGGCCGACATACATCGTATGAACCCGCCGGCGGCCGTCGCGCGCACGAGCGAGTCCCGGCGGCCGTTCTGCGTCTCGTTCGAAGTCATGTGCCCTCTTGTTCTCTCGGTCAAAATTCCCGAACGAGTTAGATGAAGAACCGCCCCCGCCTACTGCCTCCGGCGCCTCCCCGGGTGCCAACCGGGGACTTTGTAGGGCGGGGCAAAAATCTCTCCGATTGGGGGAAAAGTCGCCCGCCCGCACCCTCACGTAAAACCTCAAAGACCGCGCTCTATTGTGAGCAGTCAAAAAGACTAACCCAATATCTTGTGCTATACTCTTGACAAGCAGAATCGGCCGGGTGTATTCTTCGCGCCGTTTGGAACGAGCCGGTTCCGGGTGCCGGGGGGCTAATCAGCCCCGACGGCGCGGGAACCTTTTCGCCTCCCGGCCAGACCAACCGCGAAGTACCCGAGCCACTAAGAGAGACGGCGCGCAGTGAGCGCCGCAATTTTTTCGACCGCTGGAGAAGAACGTGCCTCGCGCCCCCCACGAGCGCGGGAAAGGCAAGAGAGAGAAGATGAGCACCGTTATCGAGCCGAACGCACCGCAGGGAAGTCCGTCCGCTTTTGACATCACGGGTGCCGCGCCCGCCGCCGCCGGAGTAATCGGTCTGAACGCCCGCCGCGTCATCGCCAAGCGCTACAGTTTAAAGGACACGCAGGGGGAGGCCATCGAGGAGTGGTCGGACATCGTCCGCCGCGTCGTCGGCCACGTCTCGCAGGCCGAGACCGACCTCGTCCGCCGCGACGAGTTCTACCAGACGATGGCCGGCATCATGCTCCGCCGCGAGTTCGTGCCGAACACGCCCTGCCTCGTCAACGCGGGCAAGCCCTCGGGGCAACTCGCCGCCTGCTTCGTGCTCGACGTGCCGGACTCCATCGCCGGCATCATGAAGACGGCGACCGACGCCGCCATCATCCACCAGA
>DAIRFV010000498.1:0-2517 GCA_036794905.1 Pyrinomonadaceae bacterium
AAGGGCCGGCTGAGTCACTCTCACCCACCCGCTACCGCGGGCGGTTCTGACCGCTATCGCGTCGCATCCGTCTTCTTCGGGCTCAGACGGTCCCGGGCGAGAGGGGGAGGTCGATGTGGAAGCGCGTGCCCTCGCCGGGCTTGCTCTCGACGCGGATGGAGCCGCCGTGCTGCTCGACGATCTGCTTGGCGATGGCGAGCCCGAGCCCCGTCCCCTTCTTCTTCGTCGTGAAGAAGGGCTCGAAGATGCGCGCGCGCGTGCGCTCGTCCATGCCCTGGCCGCGGTCTGTGATCGAGACGCGCGCGCCGGGCACCTGGCGGCCGCCCTCGCCGTTGCGCCGGTCGCCCGCGACGAGCGTGACGCGCTCGGCCGAGATCGTGACCGGGCTCTCGGCCGCCCCCGCGTCCACGGCGTTGGCGAGCAGGTTGACGAAGACCTGCCGGAGCTGATCCTCGTCCCAGTGGCCGCGCACGGGCTCTTCGGGGAAGCGGCGCTCGACGGGCGTGCGCTTCTCGCGGAGCTTTTCGGTGACGAGGTCGAGGCTCTCGTTCAGAAGCTCCGCGAGGTCGATGTCCGGGGCGAGCGTGAGCTGCCGCCGGCGCGAGAACTGCGTCACGTCGAGCGTGAGCTTGGAGAGGTGTTCGATGCCGCGCTCGACGAGGTCGATGGTGGTGATGGCCTCGCGGTCGCGCGTCATGTCGCGCAGCATGGCGACGCCGAGCCGGATGCTGCCCAGGGGGTTCTTGATCTCGTGCGAGACCTGCGCCGCGGCCTGCCCGACCGCCGCCAGAGACTCGCTGCGCCGCAGCTCCTGCTCGGCCTCGGCCGCCTCGGTCGCGTCCACGAACGTGAGGAGCTGCCCCAGCTCGCCCTCGATCTCCAGCGGCGAGGAGTACACGTCGAAGGCGTGCTCCTTGCCGTCGCCCTCGGCCGACATGCGGAAGCGGCCGTGGTAGGCCGTGCGTCGGACGCGCGTCGAGGTGGCCGCCGAAAGCAGCTTGAGCCCGTCGGGGCTGGTGAACTTGTCGTGGATGGAGGCGCCGACCGAGGCGCCGGGGAAGACCTGGAAGAAGGCCGCGTTGGCCGAGCGGATGCGGTCGCGGCGGTCTACGGCCGCCACCGCCGAGGGCATGCCTTCGAGCATCTGCGTGCTGAACTGCCGCTCGCGGTGCAGCTCCGCGTAGCCGCGCCGCATCTGGCGGAAGCGGCGCCAGACTTCGAGGAACGTCGCCGTGGCGACGACGAGCCCGGTCAGCGCCGCCAGCCACATCCAGGTCTTAATCTCCCGCTGCGCGGCCGTGAGCGCGTCGTACCGGCGGTTTTCGAGCCGAATCCGCACCTCCGCCAGGTCTGACATCAGCACGCGCAGCTTCTTGTCGAGGTCGCGGTGCTTCTGGAAGCCTTCGAGCGAGTACGCCCTGAGGTCGCGCGTCGTCGCCACGTAGCTGACGGCGAGGTCGTGCGCCTCCTGCTTCTTCGCGGCGTCGGCGATGGGCAGTTGGTCGAACTCGGCGAGCAGCTTCTCGAAGTCGCCGCGCTCGGTGCGCAGGCGGAGGTCGGAGGGCGGCTGGATGACGTTGCTCGTCCCGGCGTCCACGCGCGCGCGGATGCGCGCCTCGGTGTCGAGCCGGCTCAGCGCGAGCCGCATGTTGAGCAGCGCGTCCGACATCGTCGCGAGCCGCATGTACTCGTCCCGCGTGTCGTAGGTGACTTCGCTGACCTTGCCGGCGCTCTGGAAGCCGAGGATGAAGACGAGCCCGACGAGCAGCACGAACCCGACGAGCAGCGGCACGAGCGTCTGCCACGGCGGCCCGTAGGCGCCGCCCGGCTCGGCCGGCACGCCCGTCACCGCCGCCGCGACCGTGCGCGCCTCGTCCTCGCCGCCCTCCGCGCCCGGCCGGCTGTACACGACGCGCCCCTCGCCCTGCTTCTCGTCCATAAAATACCGTGTACCGTGAACCGTGAGACGTGACAAGTAATAACAGATTTTCCCTCGTCACGGTTCACGGCTCACGGTTCACGCTCATTTCTTCACGTCCATCCAGTTTTCGCCGACGCCGGCCTCGACTTCGAGCGGCACGTCGAGGACGACGGCCGTCTCCATCTCGCGGCACAGAATCTCTTCGACCCGTTTGGCCTCCGCCTGCGGCGCCTCGATCAGAAGCTCGTCGTGCACCTGCATCACCATCTGCGCCTGCAAACCCGCCGAGCGCAGCGCCTCCTCCACCTTCAGCATCGCGATCTTGACGATGTCGCTGGCCGAACCCTGGATCGGCATGTTGATGGCCTCGCGCTCGGCGCGGGCGCGGATGTTGCCGTTGCGGTCGTTGATGGTGGGGACGGGGCGGATGCGGCCGTAGATGGAGCGGACGAGCCCGGTCTCGCGCGCCTGCACGGGCACCTCGTCCATGAAGCGGCGGACGCCCGTGTAGGTCTTGTAGTAGTCGTCGATGACCTGCTTCGCCTCCTTGCGCGAGATGCCGACGCGCTGCGAGAGGCCGAAGGGCTCGACGGCGT
>DAIRFV010000499.1:0-2515 GCA_036794905.1 Pyrinomonadaceae bacterium
GCCGAGAAGGCGCGCGAGCGGACGCTGCAAAGGGCCGTCAAACTCCTCGCCGCCAAGCCGCGCTCCGTCGAAGAGCTGCGCGAGCGCCTGCTGGAGAAGCAGTGGACGGACGAGGAGACGGCCGACTACGCGCTCGCGAAGCTCAAGGAGTACGGCTACCTCGACGACGAGCGGTTCGCCTTCGGCTTCGCCTCCTACCGCGTGCGGCAGAAGCCCGTCGGCCGCCAGCGCCTCGCGCGCGACTTCCAGACCAAAAAGGTCTCGAAGGAGACGGCCGACGCCGCGCTCGAACTCGTCTACCAGGAGACGCCCGAGGACGAACTCATCACGCGCGCCATCGAAAAGCGCATCCGCCTCCGCGGCCGCCCCGCGACGCGGCAGGAGACGAAAAGCCTCTACGACCACCTCCTCCGCCTCGGCTTCTCCTACGACCTCATCATCCGCAAGGTGCGCGAAGCCTCCGACGCTACGGAAGAAGAGACGGCCGACGAAGACGACGCTTAAAACCCTCGTTCCGCCTGTTTCGCCCGCCTCCGCGCCCCATGCTAAACTCCCTGACAAGGAGATTACGTCAGGTATTCACGCCGTCGCGGGTCAGCCTCTACTGACTACTGACTACTGACTACTGACTACTTTTTTTATGATTACCGGAAACGAGTTACGCGAAAAGTTTTTCAGTTACTTCGAGCGGCACGGCCACCGCCGTGTGCCTTCGAGCCCGCTGCTGCCCGCCAACGACCCGACGCTTCTGTTCGCCAACGCCGGGATGAACCAGTTCAAGGACGTGTTCCTCGGCGCGGAGAAGCGCGACTACACGCGCGCCGTCTCGTCGCAGAAGTGCCTGCGCGCCGGCGGCAAGCACAACGACCTCGACGAGGTCGGCAAGACCGCGCGCCACCACACCTTCTTCGAGATGCTCGGCAACTTCTCCTTCGGCGACTACTTCAAGGAGGACGCCATCCGCTTCGCCTGGGGGCTGCTCGTCGAAGAGTACGGGCTCGACCCGCGCCGCCTCTGGTTCAGCATCTTCGAGGGTGACGCGGAGGTGCCGGCCGACGAGGAGGCCGCCGCGCTCTGGGAGAAGGTGGGTGCGCCGCGCGAGCGCATCCTGCGCTTCGGCCGCAAGGACAACTTCTGGCAGATGGGCGACACCGGCCCCTGCGGCCCTTGCAGCGAGATTCATTACTACATGGGCGACGACCCCGAAGACCCCTCGAAGAATCGCGCCGAGTTCGTCAACGGCCCCGGCGACACGACGATGGAGATTTGGAATCTCGTCTTCATGCAGTTCAACCGCGAGGGCGAAGGCCAGAAGACGGCCGACGGCAAGTTCGAGTCATACCGTTTGGAGCCGCTGCCCGCGCCGTCCGTGGACACGGGGATGGGGCTTGAGCGCCTCGCCGTCGTGCTGCAGGGCGTGAAGACCAACTACGACACAGACCTCATCCGCCCCATCGTCGAGTTCACGGCGAAGCTCGCCGACCGCCACTATGAGGCCGACACGCCCGAGGGCTTCGCCATGCGCGTCATCGCCGACCACGCGCGCGCCACGGCCTTCTCCATCACGGACAACATCCTCCCGGGCAACGACGGGCGCAACTACGTCCTAAGAAAGATCATGCGCCGCGCCATCTACCAGGGCCGCCACGCGCTCGGCTTCGACGGTCTGTTCTTCCACGAGGTCGCGGACTTCGTCGTCGAACAGATGCGCGAGGCTTACCCCGAACTCGAAGCCGCGCGCGAGTTCATCGGCCGCATGGTCAGGCTCGAAGAGGAGCGCTTCGGCTCGACGCTGACCGTGGGGCTGCAAAAGCTCGAAGCCCTCTTCTCCACGGCGAGCGAGGGCGAGATGCCCGACTACCGCGAGCTGGCGCGCCTCTACGACACCTTCGGCACGCCGCGCGACCTCATCCGCGTCGGCCTCGAAGCGCGCGGCTTCACGGTGGACGAGGAGACGTACAACGAGGAGTTCGACCGCGCCCTGCGCGAGATTCAGGGCGTGAGCGGGAAGGGTCAGGCCGCGGTCGCGTCCAGGGCCAACCCCGTCTACGCGCGGGTCGCCGAGCGCGTCGGCGCGAGCCGGTTCACCGGCTACGACGAGACGCGCACGGAGGGCGCCAAGGTTCTCGCGCTGCTGCGCGGCGAGGGCGAGGTGGAAGAGCTGGGCGAAGACGAGGAGGGCGAGGTCGTCCTCGACCGCACGCCCTTCTACGCCGAGTCGGGCGGGCAGGTCGGCGACACCGGCTTGCTCTTCAACAACTCGGCGCACGCCGCCGTCAACGACACGCCGCCCGTCCCGACGGGCGGGCTGATCGTCCACCGCGTCAAGGTCGAGCGCGGCTCTTTGAAGGTCGGCGACGCCGTGACGGCGCAGGTCGACACGGAGAAGCGCGACGCGACGCGGCGCAACCACACGGCGACGCACCTGATGCACGCGGCGCTGCGCGAGGTGCTCGGCACGCACGTCAAGCAGGCCGGCTCGGTCGTCGCGCCCAACTACCTGCGCTTCGACTTC
>DAIRFV010000230.1:0-9721 GCA_036794905.1 Pyrinomonadaceae bacterium
GGCGGACGCACTCCATCACCCGCAGCCCCGAGCCGTAGAGGAGCGCGCCCATCAGGCGGTAGGCGCCCCGCAGGCGGGAGAGGACTTGTCGCGCCTCCTAGCGGCAGGGAGAGGAAAGACGCTAGAACGGGGCTCCGGGTCAACATCGTGCTGAAGCAGGGCCAGCGGATGGGGAGGCTGACCCGCGGCGCCCTCACATTTCGTGTCTTAACATCGCGACGTGAGCGGCGGGGGCGGCAGCAGCAAGATGGCGCCCCCGCCGCTCGAAGTCCTACCTGCGCAGCGTTCTGGCCGTGACCACGTTCGTGTAGCCGGACGTCCCGCCGAGGTTGTACGCCCGAATGCGGTAGTAGTACTGGGTGTTGCTGACCAGCGCATTGTCGAGATAGACCGTACCGTTCGCCGGCACTCGACCGATCTCAACGAAGTTCATGCAGCCGCGGTTGCCGCAGCGTTCGATGATGAAACCGTCCTCGTTGTTCGACGCGTCCGCCCAGGCGAGCTGCACGCGATTCACGCCGACCAGATCGACCCGGAAGTTGGTCGGCGCGGCGGGCGGCGGAGGCGGCGCGACGACGACGTTAGTGGACTGCACGGTTTCGCCCAGGTCGTTGTCGCTGACCTTGACGGTCACCGTGTAGCTGCCCGGGAGCGCATAAGTGTGCGTTTCGTTAATCGCCCCGGGCGCGCCCGTCGTCGTCAGAAATCCGCTCTGCCCGTCGCCCCAGTTGACGAACACTTTCAACTCTTCGTCCGACGGCGAGCCGGAGTAACCGGCGTCCGTGTAGTTCCCGGTCAACTTAACGGGGACGCCTAAGCCCGCGGTGGGCGGGTTGACCGCGAGGCCGGTCAGCGACGGCGCGGTGTTGTTAACCGAGACCGAGAGCGAACCGGTGTCTGTGCCGAAGCGGTTATCGCTCAGAAGCAGGCCGACCGTGTAGTCGTCCGCCGCGGTGCCGGTCGTGGCATCGTCCTCGTAGACGTGCGTTTCACTAAACTCGGACGTGCCCGCCGGGTAAGTGAAGACCTGCGGGGCCGAGCCGTCGCCCCAGTTGACGGTCAGCGTGAAACCGTCGTTCGAGTCCGTGTCGGCAATCTCCCCCGAAAGCGTCGCCGTCCCGCCTTCAACGACTAACGTCGTGACGGCGACGTTTGTCAGCAGTGGGGCGGAGTTCGCCGCGCCCCACGAAGCGTCTATCTCCGACGAGGTCGCGTTGGTCAGGTTGGCCTGGTTCGTCCCGTCGGCGTTCATCACGTAGATCTCATTGTTGCCGTCGCGGCCGGTTTGAAACGCGATCTTCGTGCCGTCCGGGCTGAAGGTGGGCTCCGATTCATGCGAAGGGGTGTTGACCGTCAGGTTGACCTGATTCGAGCCGTCCGCGTTCATCACGTAAATGTCGTTGGCGTTGCCGTCGCGGGCACTGCGGAACGCGATCTTCGTGCCGTCGGGACTGAAGGCCGGGTCCTGGTCGGTGCTCGCCGCGTTGTTGGTCAGGTTCGTCGGATTCGAGCCGTCCGGGTTCACGCGGTAAATCTCGAAGTTGCCGTCGCGGAAGGTCGCAAAAATGATGGAGCCGCCGTCCGGACTCCAGGCCGATCTCATGTCGATGGCCGCGTGGTTGGTCAGGCGGGTCTGGTTCGTCCCGTCGGCGTTCATCACGTAGATCTCGCCGTTGCCGTCCCGGTACGAAGTGAAAGTGATCTTCGAGCCGTCCGGGCTCCACGCCGGTTCGTTGTCGACGTCGTCGTTGATGGTCAGGCGGGTCTGGTTGGTCCCGTCGGCGTTCATCACGTAGATCTCGAAATTGCCGTCGCGGCCCGAGAGGTAAGCGATCTTCGAGCCGTCCGGGCTGAACGCCGGCTCGGCGTCGTCAATGTTGCTGTAAGTCAGCCGCTTCTGATCCGAGCCGTCCGTATTCATCACGTAAATCTCAGTGTCGCCGTCGCGCGACGTGTGAAACGCGATCTTTTCCTGCGCCGCCAGGACAGAAGGCAGGAGCAGGAGTATCACCGCCCAGCCGAAGCCGAGCACGAGTCGGCCGACGTTGGTTTTTCGTAGCCTCATAATCTCTCCCATGTATGTGACATTTATTAGTGCCTCCCCGCTCCTTGAGGAACGAGAACTACCTGTGCCGCTTTACGGGCAATGAACTCCGGCCGCCGCCGGGGCGCCCGCGTCCGAGACCGTCAGCTCGAAGCACGACCCGTTCGGCGACTTCATGATGACGCCCTGGCCGTTGGCTCGATGTAGACTCTGCCGTTCGTGACGTGCGAAAACGCGCCCGTCTTAACCGATTCTTCGATCAACTCGTCGGCCGATGTTGGCCGCCAAGAGGTGAAGTTGCCGAACTGACCGCGAGATTACCGCCCGCCACTAATTTATTTTTTGCGGTCAGTGAGCGCCCGCCCCGCGCATCAGACCGGCCAATCTAGTCGTGATCACTTTTGCGCACGGATTTCGCCTTAGGTGTGAGCGGGCTGGGCACGTTCACTGGAGCCGGGCGGCATTGCCGGACCAAGGCGGCTTTCGCTTACGTATTCAAAGTAGTTTGCTTTACCGGCGCGTGGCAGTAGTCCGGCTCCGGCGCGAAGGCAGGTCCACGGATGGCGGCACAGTCCAACGCCCACGCAGGATGGTTCCCGCAGTTCATCCGGCGCGCTCACCGGGCGGATAGACACCCCCTTCGGGCCGGTGGCGGCATTCACCTCCGATGAGCATGCGTCTACGCCGAATCACAGATCGAAGCGCGCGGGTTTTGCTTTTGGCTTTCGTGCTCACGGCGGCGTGTATACGCGCGGGCGGCGGGAAGTGGAAGCCGCCCCCCGTCAATCTTGGCCCGGCCCGAAGTGTATTTGATAATCTGCCGCGCGCAGGTTAATATCACGCCCTGTGGCCTTGTCCTGAGGCTTAGACTCACTTCGTAACGCGCACCAGCAACTCCCCGTTGATACCGCGGCGGCGCCACCCTGGATTAAGATTAAGAGATGCCCCACGCACAAACCTCGCGCATTAGCCCCGGTCTGTTCAACTCCTCTATAGCGCTCGCCGCCCTCCTACTCCTCGCTTCTGTGACGGCGCGTGCGGCCGACTGCGCGTCGCCCGTCTTCTCGCTGCCACAGACCTACGGCGTCGGCGCGGGGCCGGCCGCCATCGCCTCGGGCGACTTCAACGGCGACGGTCGTCCGGATGTCGCCGTGCCGAACAACGTTTCGCACAACGTCTCCGTCCTGCTCGGCGACGGGGCGGGCGGCTTCGGCCCGCCGATGAACTTCGCCGTGCCGCAGTACCCGGGAAGCATCGCCGTCGCTGACTTCAACAAGGACGGCAAGGCCGACCTCGCCGTCGGCTACGGGCCCGGCGGCGGCGGACTCGCGGTGCTCTTCGGCGACGGAACGGGCAGGTTCTCGACGCCGACCACCATCAACACTAACGGTGCGCCGCGCGTCGCCGTCGGCGACTTCAACGGCGACACGAACCCCGACATCGCGCTCGGACTCTTCCTCAACTCCGCGCGAGTGCTTCTGGGCGACGGCGCGGGCAGCTTCACCATGAAGCAGTTCTCGGTCGGCAGCGACTCGCGCTTCGTCACGGTCGGGAGGTTCAACGCAGACAACATCGACGACCTCGCCTTCAGCGTGGACAACGTCACCGACGAGGTCGTCATCGTGCTTGGCAACGCCTCCGGCGAGTTCGCCGCGGGGACGAGAATTACGCTCGACCAGTCGCCGATGGCGTTGCTGGCGCGCGACTTCAACGGCGACGGCCGCGACGACCTCGCCGTCACCGTCCAGCACTTCGAGCCGCGGCTTCACATCATCCTCAACGACGGGTCGGGCGGCTTCGGCCCAACCAACTTCCTCGTCGTCGCGCAGGAGCCACGGGGCCTGACCTCCGGCGACTTCAACAACGACGGCAAGGCCGACCTCGCCGTCGGCAACGGCAGCGCGCAGATACTGCTCGGCAACGGCGCCGGGTGGTTCGCCATCGACTCGGAGCGTTACCTCACGGGCGGAGGCGTGATGCTCGCGGGCGACTTCAACAACGACGGCAAGGCCGACATCGTCTCGCCGCGCGGGGACGTGGGCATCCGCCCGGGCGTCGTCTCGGTGATAACGGGCAAGGGCGACGGCACGTTCGACGTCTCGCGCGGTCACCGCTTCAACGTCGGGGCCACCTCGCTCGCCGTCGCGGACTTCAACGGCGACGGCCGCAGCGACGTGACGAGCACCTTCTCCTTCTCGCCCTCGGTCGGCTTCAGCCTCGGCACCGGCGACGGCGGGCTGTGGCACGACGTCTTCTACAACGTGCCGGGCAACGGCGGCTGGGTCACTACGGGCGACTTCGACGGCGACGGCAAGGCGGACGTGGCCGCGGCCGGCATCGGTACGGGCTTCGGCACCGTCACGGTTTTCTACGGTGACGGCGGCGGGACGGTCGCGCGCACCGCCGCCGTCAGCGCGAACGCGCTGTTCCTCGCGGCGGGCAACTTCAACAGCGACGCGCGCTCCGACCTCGTCACGATGAACGGCGACGGCCGCGTCTCGATCTTCCTGAGCACCGGCCCGAGCACCTTCGCCGTCGCGGCAGGCTCGCCCTTCAACCTCCCGACGGGCTCGACTTCTATCGAAATCAGCGCGGTCGCCGTCGGTGACTTCAACGGTGACGGCCGCGACGACCTCGCGGCCACTAACAATACGCAGAACATCGTCTCGATCTTCCTGAACGACGGCGCGGGGCGCATGACGCTCTCGTCCACCGCGACGGTTCCCATCGGAACGAACTTCCGCGAGAAGCACCTTGTCGTCGGCGACTTCAACCACGACGGCCGTCTGGACTTGGTCTCGTCGAACGGCGAGGAGAGCAACGTCACGGCCTTCCTCGGCGACGGCGCCGGCGGGCTCGGCATGGGGACGAACTTCACTTCTACCTCGCGCAACATTGGCGGGAACCGCGCGCTCTTCATGGCGGTCGCCGATTTCGACGGCGACATGAACCCCGACCTCGCCGTCTCGAACAGCAACTCGTCGTTCGGCGGCGACCTGTCCGTCCTCTTCGGCGACGGCGCGGGCGGCTTCAGCGCCCCGTTCACGCAGCCCATCGGGGCCAGCCCATGGGTGCTCGCCGTCGGGAACTTCAACGCCGACACGAAGCCCGACCTCGCGATCATCGGCCTCGCCTATAACGCCATCACCATCCTGCAAAACGTCTCCGAGCCGCGGCCCTGCATCTCTGTGAACGACGTGACTTTGACCGAGGGCGACTCGGGCTCGCAGAACGCCGTCTTCAACGTCACGCTCTCGCAGGCGAGCGCCCAGACGGTGCGCGTCAACTACTCCCTGCGGGGCGTGACCGCGACCGAAGGCGCGGACTACGCGCCCGCCTCGGGCCGGCTCGTCTTCGCGCCGGGCGAACTCTCGAAGACGGTCTTGGTCCCAGTCGCGGGCGACGTGTTCGATGAGGCCGACGAGACCTTCGAGCTGAACTTGGCGAGCGCCTCGCAGGCGGGGATCGCCGACGCGGTTGGCTTAGGCACGATCACCGACGACGACCCGACGCCCACGCTCTCCGTGGATGACGTGACCGTGACCGAGGGCGACCCCGGCGCCGCGTTCGGCACGACCGTCACCTTCAAGGTCCGGCTCTCCGCGCCGAGCGGCCGCGACGTGACCGTGCGCTACGCGACCACGCCGGGCACCGCGACCCAGTCGAGTACGAGCGCCGTGAACGACTACCAGGGCGTCTCGTTCACGGCGACCATCTCCGCGGGGCAGTCCTCCGTCGATGTCACGGTCTACGTCAACCGCGACTTCGACCGCGAGGCCGACGAGACCTTCTTCCTCGACCTGAGCGACCCCGTCAACGCCACCGTCGCCGACGCCCGCGGGCAGTGCCTGATCCTCAACGACGACCCCGACCCGACCCTCTCGGCCGACCTCGCCTTCACGGGAGAAGGCGACTCGGGCCAGACGGCGATGACCTTCACGCTCCGCCTCTCGAACTCTTCGTACGCAGCGGTGAGCGTGAGCTACGCGACCGCCGACGGGACGGCCGTCGCGGGCGCGGACTACGCGCCCGCGACCGGCACGGTGACCTTCGCGCCGGAGGAGACGAGCAAGACCTTCGCCGTCATGGTCAACGGCGACGCTCTGGACGAGATTGATGAGTCGTTCGTCGTCAACTTCAGCAACCCCGTGAACGTGACGCTCCCCGCCACACCGCGGACTACCGGCTTCATCATCGACGACGACGGCCCGGCCGTCTCCGTCAACGACGTAGTCGTCACCGAGGGGAACAGCGGCCTGACCGACGCCGTCTTCACCGTGAGCCTCTCAGCGCCGAGCGCGCAGACCGTGCGGGTCGCCTTCTCGACCGCGAACAGCACGGCGGTCTTTAACGAGGACTACCAGCGGCGCACGGGGGGCATCTTCAACATCCCGCCGGGCGCGACCTCGGGCACGATCACCGTGCGCGTCATCGGCGACACGAACGTCGAGCCCGACGAGACGTTCACGCTCAACCTCTTCGAGCCGCTTAACGGGACAATCGCCGACGCGCAGGGCGTCGGCACGATCCTCGACGACGACGAGGCCTACGTGCAGCTCTCCTCGCAGAGTTACACGGCAGCCGAGGGCGACGGCAAGGTCATGATTACGGTCACGCGCTCGGGCAACACGGCGGGCGCTGTCACCGTGGACTACGCGACCTCGCCGGGCTCCGCGTCCGACCGAAGCGACTACACGACGGCGCTCGGGACGGTACGCTTCGCCGCGGGCGAGGCGCAGAAGATCGTCCCCGTTCTCCTGACCGACGACGCCCTGGCCGAGGGTGCGGAGACGCTGACCTTCACGCTCGGCAACGTTGTGGGCGCCAAGCTCCGCGCGCCCCTGAGCGCGGCGGCGCTCGTCACCGACAACGACGCGGCCAGCGGCCCGAGCCCCGTCCGCGACGACGCCTTCAACACTGACTTCTTCGTCCGGCAGCACTATGCGGACTTCCTCAACCGCGAGCCCGACGCCTCGGGGCTCGCCTTCTGGAAGAACGAGATCGACTCGTGCGGGCAGGACGCGGGCTGCCGCGAGGTCAAGCGGGTCAACGTCTCGGCGGCCTTCTTCCTCTCCATCGAGTTCCAGCAGACCGGGTACTACGTCTACCGCCTGCACCAGGCCGCCTTCGGCACGGGGGAGCGGCTGGCCTTCAACACCTTCCTGCGTGACGCGCAGGACGTGGGCCGCGATCTGGTCGTCGGGGCCGAAGGGTGGGAGCAGAAGCTGGCGGCGAACAAGCAGACCTTTGCCGACGCCTTCGCCGCGCGCACGGCCTTCAGCAACGCATACCCGCAGACGTTGACGCCCGAGCAGTTCGTGGACGCGCTCGCCGCGAACACGAGCGACCCGCGGCAGCCGGGCTCGGGCGGCTCGCTCACGCCAGGAGCGCGCGACCAGCTCGTCGCCGACCTGCGTTCCGGCGCGATGACGCGCGCGCAGGTCTTGCGCGCCGTGGCCGACGACCAGGAGTTCCAGCGGCGGCAGTCGAGCAAGGCGTTCGTGCTGATGCAGTACTTCGGCTACCTCCGCCGCGCGCCCGACTCGCTGCCCGACTCCGACTTCACGGGCTATAACTTCTGGCTCGGCAAGCTGAACGAGTTTAACGGCAACTTCATCCAGGCCGAGATGGTGAAGGCCTTCGTCTCCGCCATCGAGTACAAGCAGCGGTTCGGACAGCCCTGATGTCATGTGAATAACGTTATGCATTCGACAGAACTCCCGGGCCGCTCCGTTCGGCCCCTCGCCTGCCTGCTGATGCTCTTCGCGCTACAGGCTTCCTGGGGCGTGTCCGCGCACGCGCAGTGCTCCGCGCCGAGCTTCCGCTCCGCGCCGAACTTCGTCTCGGGCAACAGCCCGTATGCCGCGGCCGCTGGGGACTTCAACGGGGACGGCCGCGCCGACCTCGTCGTCCTCAACACCGGGTCGGACGAGACCGTCTCCGAATTCCTGAGCGCCGCGGGCGGCGACTTCGAGGCCGCGAAAACTTTCAAGGTCGGGAACGCCCCGCGCGGCCTCGCCGTCGCCGACGTGAACGGCGACTCAAAGCTCGACATCGTGACGGCGAGCTTCGATAGCGGGGCCGTCGTCGCGCTCGGCGACGGCGCGGGCAGCTTCGGCACCCCCGCCGTCTTCCCGGCCGGCGTCAACCCGGTCCACGTGGCCGTCGGCGACTTCAACGGCGACGGCAAGGCCGACCTCGTCGTCGCCAACGCCAGCTCGGGCAACGTCTCCATCCTGCTCGGCAACGGCTCGGGTGCCTTCGGCGCGCCGACCAACTTCGCCGTCGGCGCCAACACGCGCTACGTGCTCGTGGCCGACTTCAACAACGACGGCAAGGCCGACTTCGCCGCCGTCAACACGAACACGGCGAACGTCTCGGTGCGGCTCGGGGACGGCGCGGGCGGCTTCGGCGCGTTGACGAACTACAGCGTTGGCGCCTCGCCCGAAGGGGCAGCCGCGGCCGACTTCAACGGCGATGGCCGGCTCGACCTCGGCGTCGCGAACATGACCGGCAGCGGCATCTCCGTCCTCCTGGGCAACGGCGACGGCAGCTTCGCTCCGGCGCCGGTGGCCGAAGTGCCCACCGGCAGTTCGCCCTCGAGCGTGGTCGCGCGGGACTTCGACGGCGACGGCCGCGTAGACCTCGCGGCCGCGGCCAACAATCTCAACAGCGTCGCCCTCCTGAAGGGCGACGGCACGGGCCGCTTCGCGTCGCCGACCTACTACGGCGTCGGCGGCACGCCGCGGTCTATCGTCTCGGCGGACTTCAACGGCGACGGGACGGCCGACCTCGCTACGGCGAACTTCGGCACCACGCTCGTCACGCTGCTCGCCGGCACCGGCGGGGGCAACTTCGCCGCCGCGCTCAATCTCACCTCCAACGATTTCCCCTACGGTGTCGCCGTGGCCGACTTCAACAACGACGGCCGCCCCGACGTGGCCAACGCCGACATCAACCAGAGCGACATCGCCGTCTACCTCGCCAACGCCTCCGGCGGGTTCGGCCGTGCGACGCGCTTCCAGGCCATGCACGACGCCTATAACGTGCTCGCCGCGGACTTCAACAACGACGGCAACGTAGACCTCGCCGCCACCGGCCACACGTTCGGGCTCATCGTTCTCATCGGCAACGGGCAGGGCGGCTTCGGCGTGCCCACGAGTTACCCGACCGGCTCCTTCTCGACCGAAGCCATCGCCGGCGACTTCAACCATGACGGCAAGGTTGACGTGGCCGTGTCAGACAACAGCGCGGGCGCGGCCTTCGTCCTGCTCGGCGACGGGGCAGGCGGCTTCGCCCCGGCGACGGCCTTCGGCACCGCGCCCGGCGTCTCGGCGCTCGCCTCGGGCGACTTCAACGAGGACGGCAACACGGACCTCGCCGTCACGAATACGGGGACGACCGTCTCCATCCTGCTCGGCGACGGCATGGGCGGCCACTCCGCGCCGAAACACTTCCCGGCGGGCACGCGCCCCTTCTCAGTCGCCGTCGCCGACTTCGACGGCGACACACACGCGGATCTCGTCATCGCGAATCAGACCTCTAACGACATCTCGATCCTGAAGGGCGACGGCGCGGGTAACTTCTCCGCGCCGACGAACTACCCGGCCGGCGTGTTGACGAATTCGGTCGTCGTCGCCGACTTCAACGCCGACGCCAAGCCCGACGTCGCGACGG
>DAIRFV010000231.1:0-2896 GCA_036794905.1 Pyrinomonadaceae bacterium
CTCGTCAACAACGCCGCCATCAACCGCGGCGACAACTTCGCGACCACCACCGACCGCGCGTGGGATCTGGTCATCGACACCAACATCAACAGCCTCTTCGCCGTCACCAAGCCGATCTACAAGCAGATGATTCGGCAGCGGAAGGGCTTCATCCTCAACATCACCTCCATCGGCGCCATCCGCGCGCTCCCCACGGCCGTCCACTACGCGACCTCCAAGGCCGCCGTCATCGGCTTCACCAAGTGCCTGTCGCGCGAGGCGGCGACCTTCGGCGTCACCGTCAACGCCATCGCCGCCGGCATCTTCGACACCGAGCTCGCGCACGAGCTGCCCGACCGCCTCATCCAGATGCACCAGTTCTGGGCCGCCGCCGGCCGCATGGGCCGCCCCGCCGAACTGGCCGAAATCGCCGCCTTCTTGGTCAGCGAACGCAACAGCTTCATGAACGGCGAAGTCATCATCGTGGACGGCGGCGCCGTGACGTGAGCAGGTAGGCAGTTTGCCGAGAGCTAAAACAGTCAAAAGAAATGGAGGCGGCAAGATGCGCATCTTGCCGCCTCCATTTCTTTCACTCTATTGCTTGTCTTAACTGCCTACCGCAAACTGCCTACTGCAAACCGCAAACTGCCTACTGCCGTCTGCCTATCTTATCGAAGGATTCTTTCCCGCTACAGGCTCAAGTTGAAAATGAATGTCAATGCCAACTCCTTTATTTGCAACAAATACGTTGACATGCCGGGTCGGCGTGGCTATTATCGTCTCGTTCCCTGAGAGACCCGAACAGGCGCTCTAAACTTCTGAGGAGACGACGATGGCGAATGCGGAGTTGATCGAGAATCTTAATCGCGCGCTCGGATTCGAGCTGGCCGGCGTGATCCAGTACATGCAGCACAGCTTTCTCGTGACCGGGCCGGAGCGAGAGGTCTTCCGCGGTTTCTTCCGCGACCTGAGCGAGGAGGCGCGCGACCACGCAGAGACGCTGGGCGACAAGATCGTGGCGCTCGGCGGCGTGCCGACTGTTGAGCCGGGCGAGATTCGGCAGTCCACCGACCTCGGCGAGATGCTGCGACAGGACCTGGAGCTTGAGCGCGCGGCGATGGATGCGTACATGGCCTCCTGGCGCTCCTGCACAGATGCGGAACTCGCCACGAAATTCCTCCTCGAAGAGCGCATCGCGTCCGAACAGAAGCACATCGAGGAGTTCGAGAAGCTGACCAGCGAGCGCAAGACCAATCTCACGCGCGAGAGGATTACGCTGCGGCAGGTCGGTTAGAAGAGCCTTGAGTGAAATGAAAAGGCGGCAGGAGCGTTACGAAAACGCTCCTGCCGCCTTTCGCGTGCGGTGGGAAAAATTACGAGAGTGAAGGGAACTGTATGACCTGCGCGGGTGCCGCCGGCTCGCCGGCTTCGGCGCGCTGCCGCTTGTGGCGGTGGCGCGCGGCCGTGATCGCACGGTGCAGCTCGTCGAGCTGGTCGGCGCCGACGCGTATGGTCTTCTGGCAACACCAGCCGAGACCTTCAGTCCAAGTCAGGTACCTGAGAGCGACGCACTCGCCGCCGTCCTGCTGCTCGAACGTGACTTCGACCTTCTGTTGCGTGCCCGCGGCTTCGAGGGGGCGACCCGCCGCTGTGCTGCTGCCCGACATCATCACTTGGAACAACTCCTCGGGAAACATTCTGTGAAGTCTCCAATCTCAAAGTGTTGAAATTGGATTTCAATTTCTATTATGGGGAAGAAGATTCTCCCTGTCAAGATTGGCTCAAGGAAAATTTTCCGCCCCCGCAGCCTTGCGGGAATTCACGCGGCCGCTGCGGAAAATAACTCAACCCGGAGCGGGTTTTCGGCCAAGTCGCCGGCCGTTAACATCGGTTGCAAGTGTCGGGCCGGATTGAGTTCTTGTTCGCGTGCGGGTGAGACCGCCTTGTAGGCGGAGGTTGAGGGCCGGGGTGATGATTAACCCTACGTCTCGGACGAGTTTTTTTCGAGGGCCGCGAGTCTTGCTTCGAGCGTGCGGAGCGTGCGCTGCATGTCGCCGAGGCGGCGGAAGGCCGCGGTCGAGCGCAGCCACTCGCGGTTGTCGAAGGCGGGAATGCCCGAGATGACGCGGCCGGCGGGGACGTTGTGGCTCGTGGCGCTCTTGGCCGTCAGCACCACGTCGTCGCCGATTTCGAGGTGTCCGGCGACGCCCGCCTGTCCGGCGAGGATGACGCGGCGCCCGATGCGAGAGCTCCCCGCGAGCCCCACCTGCGCGCAGAGGAGCGAGTCCTCGCCGACCGTGCAGGAGTGGCCGATCTGGACGAGGTTGTCTATCTTCGCGCCGCGCGCGATGCGCGTCTCGCCGACCGAGGCGCAGTCGATGGTGGTGCCCGCGCCGATCTCAACGTCGTCTTCTATACGGACGCGTCCCGTCTGCGGAATCTTCAGCCAGCGCCCCGCCTCGTCCTTCGCGTAGCCGAAGCCGTCCGAGCCGATGACGGCGTTGTTGTGGACGATCACGCGCGCGCCGAGGATGGCGCCCTGGCGCAGCGCCACGCCCGAGTGTAGAACAGAGCCCTCGCCCACGACGACGCCGTCGTAGACGGTCACGTTCGGGAAGATGCGCACGCCGTCGCCGATGACGACATCGCGCCCGACGACGGAGCACGCGCCCACGGCGACGCCCGCGCCGAGCCGCGCCGAAGAATCCACGACGGCCGAAGGGTGGATGACAGGTTCGAACTCGGGCTCGGGGTTGAAGACGCGCAGGGCGCGGGTGTAGGCGAGGTAGGGGTCGCGCGCGCGCAGCACCGCGATGTCTTCGCGCCCCGACTCCGACCCTTCGGCGAGGTAGACGGCCGAGGCGCGCGTCGTCTGCACGCGCGGCGTGTAGCGCGGGTTGGCGAGGAAGGTGACGTG
>DAIRFV010000231.1:2996-5594 GCA_036794905.1 Pyrinomonadaceae bacterium
TGCCCCTTGGCGATCATCTGCGTGCCGACGAGCATGTCCAACTCGCCCGCGCCGAAGCGGAGGATGGCCTGCTCGTAGGTGGAGCGGCGGGCGGTCGTGTCGCGGTCGAGCCGCGCGAGGCGGAGGGAGGGGAAGCGTTTTTGAAGAATCTCCTCGATCTGCTCGGTGCCCTCGCCGATGAAGTACATGAAGGGGCCCTGGCAGGCGGGGCACGCGTCGGGCGTGCGCTGGCGCAGGTTGCAGTAGTGGCAGACGAGGCTGCGCTCGCTGCGGTGGAAGGTGAGCGTGACGTCGCAGTTCGGGCAGTTGATGCGCTCGCCGCACGAGCGGCAGAGCACGAAGCTCGAATAGCCGCGGCGGTTGAGGAGGACGATGGACTGCTCGCCGCGCGCGTGCGTCTCCTCGATGGCTTCGAGCAGCTCGGCCGAGAAGACTTCGGGCTTGCCCTTCGACTTGAACGCCACGCGCATGTCCACGATCTCCGCGCGCGCCATCGCGCGTCCGGCGATGCGGCTGGGGAGTTGCAGGTAGCGGTACTTGCCCTGCCGCGCGTTCTGGTACGTCTCAAGCGAGGGCGTCGCCGAGCCGAGGACGACGACGGCGCGCTCGCGGTGCGCGCGCATGACGGCCGTGTCGCGGCCGTTGTAGTAGGGCGACTCCTGCTGCCGGTATGAAGCCTCGTGCTCTTCGTCGACGACGATGACGCCCAGGTGCCGGACGGGCGCGAAGACGGCCGAGCGCGTGCCGATGACGACGCGCGCCTCGCCGCGCTTGAGACGCCCCCACTCGTCGAAGCGCTCGCCCGCGGTGAGCGACGAGTGGAAGATGGCGACCGAATCGCCGAAGTGTGCGCGCAGGCGGCGCGAGAAGACGGGCGTGAGCGCGATCTCGGGGACGAGCATCATCGCCGAGCGCCCGCGCCGCAGCGCCTCGCGCATGGCGCGGATGTAGATTTCGGTTTTGCCGCTGCCCGTGACGCCGTGCAGGAGGAAGGCCGCGAAGGCGTCTTCGTTCTGCGCCTCGTTGATGGCGCGGAGCGCGCGCTCCTGCTCGTCGGTGAGGCGCAGGTCGTCCGCGTCGGGCAGGCGCGCGCCGGCCAAAGGGTCGCGCCTGACCTCGCGCACGAAGACCTCGACGAGCCCCCGCCGCTCCAACGTCTGAATCGTCGAAGCGCTCGCCGCGGCCGTGTCGAGCAGCTCGGCGAAGAGCATCTCGCCGCCTCCGGCGAGGAGGGTTTCGATAACCTTCTGCTGTGCCGCCGTCAGGGCGCGCGCGCCGGAGGTGTTGTCGTCGGAGGGGGGGAGGAGGCGGACGGCCTTTCTCCTCTTGGCGCGCGTCTGCGCGCCGCGCTGCCTGTGCGCGACGGTGACCCAGCCCGCGCGCGTCAGCTCGCGCGCGGCCTTGGCGGCGCGCGCCTGCCCCAGCTCGCGCGCCGCCTCGCGCAGCGTCGTCGAGCCGTCCGACGCCACGGCCAACTGCAACAGGCGCCCCTTCGCGGTCGCGGCCTTACGCTCGGGCAGGCGCGCCAGCTCGTCGCGCCCCTCGGGCGTGATGGTGACGACCTGATCGACGCCCGCGTTGAGACCCGCGGGCAGCGCCGCCTTCAAGACCTCGCCCCACGGCGCGGCGTAGTAGTCGCTGATCCAGCGCGTAATCTCCAACACCTCGGGCGTCAGCAGCGGCTCGGCGTCGAGCAGTTCTTCGGCCTCTTTAATCTCAGTCTGTTCGAGGCCGAGCGCGGGGTCCAACTCTTCGTGGAGCGCGACGACGTAGCCGGTCGTCAGCGTCCGCCCGAAGGGGACGAGCAGGCGCGCGCCGACGCGTGCGTCAACGCGCAGCGCGAGGGGCAGGCTGTAAGTGAACGTCTGCGTGAGCCGGAGCGGGAGCGCCACCTCCGCGTAGAGCGGGCCGCCGTCGGCTCCGGCGTGCCCGCGTGCGGGGTCGTCTGTCGGTGTGAACTGGGGGCGTCGCACGGAGAGCTACGTTAACTTGTGGGGCGGAAAAGTTGAAGCGCGTAAGGCTGCGATGAAGGGGCCGCTGGCCGAAACGTCTCAGGATTTTTCCCGAGACTTGCTCAAGAGGGCGCGGACTTGCTTCATGTCCTCCCAGACCTCGCGTTTCTTGGTGGGGTCGCGGAGGAGGTACGCGGGGTTGAAGGTCGGCATGAGGGGCGTGCCGTCGTAGTCGTGGAACTCGCCGCGCATCTGCGAGATGGGCTTCTTCGTGCGCAGCAGGGCGCGCGTCGGCGTGTTGCCGAAGGCGATGACGACCCGCGGCCGCGCGGCGGCCAGCTCGCGGTGGAGGTAGGGCGTGAAGAGCGAGAGCCATTCGGGCGTGATCTCGTCGCCCTGGCTGATGGCCTTGATGACGTTGGTCAGGTAACAGTCGGAGCGCGCGAGGCCGATGCTTGAGAGGATGCGTTCGAGCATCTGGCCGGCCGGCCCCATGAAGGGGCGGCCCGACTCGATGTCGGGGGGGCCGGGCGATTCGCCGACGACCGCGGCCTTCGCGCCGGCGGGGCCTTCGCCGAAGATGAAGACGCGCTCCTTGAACTCCGGCAGGCGCTTCGCGCGTTGCAGCAGCTCGTCGTTGACCTGC
>DAIRFV010000231.1:5694-9716 GCA_036794905.1 Pyrinomonadaceae bacterium
TCGCGCACCTTCTTCATGTCGTCCCAGACCTCACGCTTCTTCGAGGGGTCGCGCAGGAGGTAGGCGGGGTGGAAGGTCGGCATGACCTTGATGCCGCGGTAGTCCTGGAACTGGCCGCGCAGGCGCGTGATGCCCTCCTTCGTGTCGAGCAGATTCTTCATCGCGGTGTTGCCTAAGACGACGATCACGTCGGGGCGCGCGATGTTGATTTCGCGCAGCAGGAAGGGCTTGCACGTGTGCGCCTCTTCGGTGGTCGGCGTGCGGTTGCCGGGCGGGCGGCAGCGGTTGACGTTGCCGATGAGCACGTCGTCGCGCTTGAGCCCGATGGCCTCGATGATCTTGTTGAGGAGTTGTCCGGCGCGGCCGACGAAGGGTCTTCCGCTCGCGTCCTCGTCGGCGCCCGGCGCCTCGCCGACGAACATCAGGCGCGCGTCCGGCTTGCCCTCGGTGTGGACGATGGTGTTGCGCCCCTGGTGGAGCGGGCAGCGGACGCACTCGCCGATGTCGGCGCGTATGTCTGCGAAGGTCTCGCCGGGGCGGCCGAGGCTCAGCTCGTCCTGCGGCGTGATGTCGCCGAAGAGGGTCTCGCGCGGCGCGGGCGGGTCGGGTGAAGGCTTGCGGACGGGTTTCTTTGGCATATCCGCTTGATAAAGAATATCGGGCGACTCGTCCGCGGCGCTCGGCTGCGGACTGGCGGCACGGCTCGTCGGTGGGGGCGGCGGGGGGAGCGGTCTCTGCGGCGGCGGGGGCGGCGGGGGGCGCTGCGCGGCGCCACTCGCGGGGCGCTCCGCGCGGGCGTTCCTCTGGAGCGCGGGCGGGACGGCCGGCCGCGCCTTCTGCGGCTCCTCGCGCGCCTGCGCGTTCCTCGCGTCTGTCTCGAAGGCCGACACGTCCAGGCCTTCCAGACCTTCGACGCCAAGCTCGCGCAGGTACGAGGCCGACTCGGCCACGTCCTGCGCCAAAGACTTCAGCAAATCTCTCGCCTGCGATTCGTCTTCCATCCGGCTCATCTGGGATGCCACATTATGACACGAAGCGGCGGCGCGGTGCAGCCCCTTCAGGGCGACGGCGCGCGCCGGCCGAGCCGCAAAGACACCTCGCGCCGCACGTAGCGGCCGGGCTCGCCCGAGAACTTCACGCCGAGAGTCCGATCCACGCCGAGGGTCAACGTCACGCCCTCGCCGCCGCTCTCGTCCGTCAGGCCGACCTGCTTCGGGCTGCGGACGCGGAGCGCGTATTCGCGCCCGGGGACGCCTTCGAGCAGGAGCCGCAGCCACTGCCCCTCTGCGCGCGCGCGCAGCACGCGCAGCCCCGTGTTCGTGTCGCCGGGGCGCGGCGCCTCGCGCCTGACGTACACGTCCGAGCCCTCTTCGTACTTGAGCACGACGCGCAACATCTTCTCGTTGCCGACGGAGGAGACGGCGCGGCGCGGGTCGGCCTCGAAGACGACCGTCTGCGTGTCGCCCATTCTTTCAAGACTGAACTCGGCGGGACGGCCGCCCACCTCGACGGACTTGATGCGCGCGTCGAGCGGGAACGACGGGGCCAGCTCAATCCTCGACGGCGGCGCCTTGCCCGCGCCCTGCTCTCTCGGGAAGGAGAGCAGAATCCTCATCTCGCCGTCGGCGCGCGTCAGCGTGAAGTCGAACAGGCCGCCGCCCGCGCGCACGCGCCGCACGGTGACGTTGTCCCAGTCGGCGGGGAGTTGCGGCGCGAGCCTGACGGTCGAGCCCTCGTCGTTGATTTCGACGCCGAGCAGCCCGCGCAAAAGCGGCGCCACGACCATCGCCTCCGACCAGACCTGATGATGCGAGGAGCGGCCGAAGGGCGCGTTGTAGTCGCCGGACAGAAGCTCCGTCGTGTAGCCGAGCGCGCCCTGCTCGCGCAGCAGTACGTTCGACATCAACGCCTGCAAGCCGACGTGCGGGCGCCCGTAACGGTAAGCGCCCACGCTCGCCCAGCCCGTGAAGAGGGGCCAGACCGAGCCGCTGTGGTAGGAGAGCGGGTCGTAGAGTCTGCTCTCGTCCGAGACGATGCGCGCGCCCCAGTCGGTGGCGATGTGGCCTGAGCCGAGGCTGTCGATCTGCCCCTGCGCGCGCCCCGCGTCCAGCACGCCGAACCAGAGCGGGACGGCGGGCATCACCGTCTCCTCGTCAATAATCTTTAACTTGTCCAGTTCGTTCATACGCTGCTGACGGCGCTCGCGGCTCGGCCCGCGGTCGGCCTCGCGCGGCGCGGCGCGCGGGACGCTGGTGGCGAAGGCGTAGAAGCCGCGCTCGTCCAGCCAGTAGGTCTTCTCAATCGCCTCCGTCACGCGCCGAGCCGCCTCCGTCACTTCGACGGCGAGCTTCTCATCATCCAACAGCCCGGCCAACTCCTCGACGCCGCGCAGCGCCTCCACCCACAGCCCCTGCATGTAAATCTCTTCGTGCGGCGGGTAGAGCGAGCCGCCCTCGACCCAGCCGTGGCCGAAGTTGGTGTTCTCGATCAGACCGTTGCCGTCGGTGTCGGACGCTCTTGTGAAGCGGTAGGCTTTGAGAATGGACTCCCAGTTGGCGCGCAGGTAATTCACGTCGCCGCTCGCGCGCAGGTAGTCGGCGTGGGCGATGATATAGAGCGGCGTGGCGTCGGCGCTCGCCCAGGGGTAAATGTATTCGGTGAACCAGGGGACGAGGCTCGCGCTCTGCGAAATCTCGTGCGGGATTTTGCCGTCGGCGCGCTGGTATTGTTTGAGGAAGTCGAGCGCGGCGCGCACGCCCGCGAAGTCGCCGTAGGAGTTGAGGGCGAGCGCCGTCCACAGCGCGTCGCGGCCGAAGAACCAGGCGAAGCCCGGCCGCTCCGACTCGCCCGCCGTGCGGAAGCCCGCTACGAGCCCGCGCCCGAGCAGCGGGTTCTCGACGAAGCCCTTGTCAATGCCGACCTTCGCCCACGCGAAAGCCTCATCGACGCGCCCGTCCGGCGTCGAGACCTCGGTCGTCTCCGCGAGCAGCCGCCGGTAGTGTTCGACGTTCTTCTCGTACAGCGCGCGCGCCGAGCCGAGCAGACGCGCGTAGGTCGCGCGCGCCTCGTCGCGCCCCTTGACGCTGCCGGCGATGACGACGGGGATGAAGTTCGACTTCAGCTCCGAGGCGGGCACGTCCAGGCGGAACTCGGCGGGCACGTCGCGCGGCTCCTCCTGGTAGGGCATGACCGAGACATCGCGCGCCGCGGGGCTGCCCAACATCCCTGCGTAGCGCCCCGTCTCCTCATAGATGAAATAGGCGCGCTGCTTCTCGTCCCACGAGAGCGAGGCCGTAGGCATCCCGGCGGGCCACATCAGCTTCAGGCGCGGGCGGAAGCGGACGCCCACGACGACGGGCAGCGCCGAGTCAACGTCGAGCAGCATGAGGACGCCCGGCTCGTCGAGCGGCGCGAAGACGGTCTGGCGGACGGTGAAGGCCGCGTGCGAGTAGGTGATGGTGGTCGCCTCGGGGCGCACGTCGATGAGCGCGGCCGTGTCCGAACCTTTGAACTCAAGCGGGTAGCCCTCGACGCGGAAGGACAGCTCGAACCCGTCGAGTATCTGCAAAGGGTAAGCCCACGCTTCGAGCTGCCGGTGCTCGTACCCGAAGACCGCGCTCTTGCGCCCGAGCACGTCGAGGAACGCGCCCGGCCGCGTGCGTCTCTCCAGACGCAGTCCGCTGTGCGGGAAGGGGAATTTGGGGACGAGCTGAGCGGGTGCGGGCTGTTGCGCGTGCGCGACGGATTGGACGAGTGAGGAGAGAAGGAGGAGTAACAGCAGCACTTTGATTGGGTTTAGTCGAATCAAAAGCCCATCCCCGATTGTTTTAATTGTTGAGAGTGAATCAAAGAATCATTTACCACAGAGACACAGAGACACAGCCTGTCGTCCAATCACTCCAAGCTGTGTCTCTGTGTCTCTGTGGTAAAACCTTCCCCCACTTGGGCCGGTTAGACGCCGAGCACGTCCACCAACTCCTGCACGGAGGCGGCGCTCTTCTGGAGGGCGATGCGCTCCTCGT
>DAIRFV010000232.1:0-9636 GCA_036794905.1 Pyrinomonadaceae bacterium
GCGAACGAATGAAAGGAAGAGGGTGCTGGGTTTTGGGTGTTAGGTGTTGGGGAAAATCTGTTCCTCCCCAACACCTAACACCCAAAACCCAGCACCCTCTTCCTTTCATTCGTTCGCAGGGGAAGCCTGTTCCTGTTGCAGTGCGGCGGCCGATTCGGCCGGGGCTTGCGCGGGTTCGGTCGGGGGGGGCGGCTCCGCGGGCGGGGGCGCGGGCACCTGCGGCGGGGGCGCGCCGGGCTGCGCGGGCTCGCCCGAAGGCTCGGGCTCGGCCGGGGCGGGCGCTGCTTCCACCGCGTCGGCCGCGTGCGCGGGGACGACCTCGATGACGGAGTGATTGTCCGTGAGCAGGTAGCGGCCGACCGCCTCGCGTATCTGCTCGGGGGTGACGGCGAGGTAGCGTCCCAGTTCCGTGTTGAAGTGGTGCGGGTCGCCGTCGTAGAGCGTGTACTCGGCCAGGCGCTGCGCGCGGAAGAGCGTGGACTGGCGGCTGCGCACGGCGTCGTTGAGGAGCGTGTTCCTCAACTTCTCCATCTCGTCGGGGGTGGGGCCCTGCGTCCCGAGCCTTTCGACCTCTTGCTGAATGGTCGCGCGGATGGCCTCGGTCGTGTGGCCGGGCTTGGGGATGGCGAAGACGTACAGGGTCGAAGGGCCGCGCCGCTCGCCCGTGCCGCCCTGGATGCCGACGACCGACTCCTCGTCCTTGACGAGTCGCTGGTAGAGGCGCGAGCTGTCCCCGTCGAGCAGGAGGTCGGAGCCGAGCGAGAGCGCGTAGAAGTCGGGCGTGCGCCGCGCGGGCACCTTCCAGCCGAGCATGATGGCCGGGAGCTGCGCGAACGGGTCGCGGTAAATTTCGGAACGGGCGGCGACCTCCTCGGGCTCGCTCACGTCCACGGGCGGCGGGGCGGGCTGCGGGGGGATGGAGGCGAAGTACTTCTCGACGAGCGCGCGCGCCTGCGCGGAGTCGAAGTCGCCGACGATGGTGATGACGGCGTTGTTCGGCGCGTAGTAGATGCGGAAGAACTCCTGCACGTCCTCGACGGTCGCGGCGTCGAGGTCTTCCATCGAGCCGATGGTCGAGTGCGCGTTGCGCGGGTTGCGGTAGACCAGCTCGTTCAGGCGCAGGAAGGCGTTCGAGTAGGGGCGGTTGTCGTAGGAGAGCCGCTTCTCCTCCTTGACGGCGTCGCGCTGGTTGTCGAGGTTCTCCTGCGTGACCTTGAGCGAGCGCATGCGGTCTGATTCGAGCCAGAGCGCGAGCGGGAGCTGCGAGCTGGGGAGCGTCTCGAAGTAGTTGGTGCGCTCCGAGGAGGTCGTCCCGTTCATCGTGCCGCCGTTGTTGAAGACGTACTGGAAGTGGCCGGCCTTCGGCACGTTCTCCGAGCCCTGGAACATCATGTGCTCGAAGAGGTGCGCGAAGCCCGTCCGCCCCTCGCGCTCGTTGCGCGAGCCGACGTCGTAGTAGACGGCGACCGAGACGACCGGCACCGAATGGTCTTCGCTCAGGACGACCCGCAGGCCGTTCCCCAGAGTGTAGAGCTCGATGGGCGCCTGCGGCAGCGTGACAGTGGACAAGTGAAACCCCCCGGGGCGTGTGAACCGTAAACCGCAAACCGTGACGAGGAGGAGAGAGCTTTTGTCCCGTCACGGCTCACGGCTCTTATTCCGACTTGGTAATCATCCCGCGCAGCTCGGCGCGCAGGCGCTCGATCTCGGAGAGCTTCAGGGAGACGCGCTCGAAGAGCGGGGTCTGCGCCTTGATGCCCTCGTCGATGAGGAAGGCGGCGGCGTCGGCGCGGCTGCGGAAGACGCCGGCCTGCACCAACTGCTCCAGCCGCTCCTGCGCCTCGTGCGAGACCTTGACGGCGACGACGTAGTCGTCCTTGGCCGAGAGCGCGCGCTCGACCGTGCGGCTGATGTCGCGGCCGATGGAGGCCAGCGACTCGGGGATGCGCGAGGCGATGTCGCGCACCGACGAAGAGACTTGCGCGCGCTCGCCGTGCCCGTGCTCGTCGCCGTGCTCGGGGAGCATCAGGTCGTCGATGGGGTCTAAGATTTCGGGCTCTCTGGGGTCGTTCGGGCTACTCATGATGCTGCTCAACACCTCCTCTGCGCGGGGCGGTCGTGGCCGCTGCCGGAGTCCGCCCGCGGACTGGCCCCCTCCGGGGCCGTCGCTCGCTGTTTTGCTGTCGGCAAACTGCTTGAGGGCATTCTAAGGGGGGCGTGCGGCGGGCGCAAGGCGGAGGGTCGGTCTTGGGTTGCAACCTTGCCGCCCGCGGACTCATCAATTACACTACACCGACCTGCCTCCGGAACGGGCGGAGTCACGGCTTGGATTTACGCGCCGCGCTATGGCCGCCCGGCGCCCCTTCGAATCTTGGGTTTCAACTGAGGGTCTGTCTCCGTGAAAAAGAGAATTTCCACCGCGCTCGCGACGCTCCTCTTGCTCGCCGTCTCGCTCCCGGCCTTCGTCATCGCGCAGCAGAGCGGCGCGCAGCCCCCGGCCGCGCCCGGCGCGCGCCGCCCCGCCCCGCCCGCCGACGGCGGCGCGGCCGCATCGCCCAACTCGCGCACGCGCCGCCCGCGCGCCTCGGACGCCACCGAGGGGCTCGAAGCCGACGTGGCCGAGGCGCTGACCGTCATCCAGGACAACCACGTTGACGGCAGTAAGGTGAAGTACGACGAGGTCTTCAAGTCCTCCATCATCGGCATGCTGCGCACGCTCGACCCGCACTCGAATTTCTACGACGCGAAGGAGTTCGAGGAGCAGCGCGCCGACTGGCGCTCGGAGTACTACGGCATCGGCGCCACCATCGGCGACCGCAGGCTGGCGGGCAGCGTTGACACCTACATCCTCGCCACCTTCGAGTCGACGCCGGCCTTCCGCGCCGGCCTCCGCTTCGGCGACAAGATCACCGAGATCGACGGCAAGCCGGTCAAGGGCAAGGCGTCGGGCGAGGTGCGCGACATGCTGCGCGGGCCGCGCGGGACGGCCGTGCGCGTGACGGTCGAGCGCGCCTCGAACGGCCAGAAGGATACGGTCGAGATCACCCGCGACGCCGTCCCGCAGCCGACCGTGCCGGACGCCTACTTCATCAAGCCCGGCGTCGGCTACATCGACATGACGCGCGGCTTCAACTACACGACGGCCGAGGAGTTCATCCTGGCGCTGAAGTACCTCCGCGAGAACGGGATGCAGGGGCTGGTGGTCGACCTGCGCAACAACGGCGGCGGCATCCTCGACCAGGCCAAGACGGTCGCCGAGCAGTTCCTCGCGCACGGCCAGACCATCCTGACGCAGAGGGGGCGCGGCACGCGCGGCATGCAGCGCGAGCTGGTCTCCGACAACCGCCGGCCCGACATGACGCCCCTCGTCGTCCTCGTCAACCGCGGCACCGCCTCGGCCAGCGAGATCGTGGCGGGCGCGTGGCAGGATCACGACCGCGCCATCATCGTCGGCGAGACTTCGTTCGGCAAGGGGCTCGTCCAGTCCATCATGCCGCTGGAGTACGGCACGGCGCTGACGCTGACGACCTCGAAGTACTACACGCCTTCGGGCCGGCTCATCCAGCGCGACTACTCGAACCAGAGCTACTACGACTACATCTACGGCCGCGTCAACGGCACGCAGGAAGAGGTGCCGGTCGAGAAGCCGAAGGGCACCGAGACGCACACCGACACGGGGCGGCCCATCTACGGCGGCGGCGGCATCGCGCCCGACGAGGCCGTCAAGGCGCGCGCGCTCACCCCGCCGCAGGTGCGGCTCATCGACCCGATCTTCGCCTTCGCGCGCGAGGCCGTGAACGGCCGCGTCCCCGGCGTGCCGCAGGGCTTCAAGGTCGCAGGGATGCCCGAGTTCGAGCGCAACGTCGAGCCCGAGGCGTTCGTCGTGGACGACAAGGTCTACAAGGCTTTCAAGGAGTTCGCCGTCGCCAACTACGGCGAAGACCTGAAGCTCACCGAGGCGCAGCTCGACCGCGGCCGCGAGTTCATCGCGCGCCAGCTGCGTTACGACCTGACGACCGCCGCCTACGGCTCGGTCAAGGCGACGCAGGTGCTCATGTTCGACGACCCGCAGGTGTCGAAGGCCATCGAGTCGCTGCCGCGCGCGCGCGACCTCGCCGCCACCGCCATGCGCGGCCGCAACCCGCAGACGAAGTCGTTCGAGGAGTAAGCGGCGGGCGCGAACGCAGCCCGCACGAAAGCTAAAACAGAAAGGCCCGGCGAGTCTAACGCTCGCCGGGCCTTTTCGTCTTGGCGCGAAAATTTCCGCCCTACCACGTGCAGCCGAAGCTGCTGAGCGAGGTCTTGGCGCTTTCGAGCTGCGTCTTGCAGACGTTCACCAGCGTAGCCTTGGTTGTCGGGTTCGCGGCCAGTTGCTTCCAGGAGCTGCGCCACTGCTCGATGGAGGACTTGAAGGTCGCCTGCTGCGCCGCGGGGACTTTGCCCGTCACGCACGCCTCGTACTTGGTGATGAAGTCGTCGCACTCGGCCACGCCGATCTTGTCGCCGGTCGAGGCCGTCGTGGTGGCGGGCGAGGCGGCGGGCGAGGCGGTCGCCTTCGTGTTCGCGTTGCTCACGGCGGTGTTGGTGGTGTTGGCGGTGTTCGCGTTATCGGCGCCGCCGCAGGCGAGCATGACCGTGCCCAACAGAACGCAGAGCGCGAAGAGCGAGATCAGTTTGGTTGTCATCGTTTCAGTTCTTCTCCTTCGGGAAATGGCGGGTTCGCGGAGCGGCCCGCCGAGAGACAACTGCCGCGAGGTGTTTATTTGAAAGCTGACTTGCCGGCCGGGGCGGCGACCCTTCTTGCCGCCGGGCGGCCTTGTGTACGGGGGCGGCCCTTGCGGGCGGCGTGTAAAACTAATGCCGCGCGGGCTCCCGCGTCAAGAGGAAGTTTCAGCGGGCCGCCTGCTGCGGCTCGGGCTCGGGGCGCGGCTCGGGCTCGCGCGCGGGCGCGCGCTTGAGGGCTTCGAAGTCGATCTCGGCGGAGGGGCGGATGTCTGCGTCCATCAGCGTCCGCATCTTGCGGAGCGTGTACTCGTTCTCCGCCGGGTCGTTCGAGGCGACGCAGTCGGCGGGGATGACGAGGTCGAAGTCGCGCATGAAGGCGTCGTGCGCGGTGAAGAGGACGCAGATGTCGCCCGTGAGCCCCGTGAGGATGAGCGTCCTGGCCTGTAGGTAGTCGAGCAGGATGTCGAGCGTGGTCGAGAAGAAGCCCGAGTGCTTCGGCTTCAGGACGAAGTAGTCGTCCTCATCTTCGGGTCGCAGCAACTCGGCCAGCGGCCGGCCGCGCACGTCGTCCTTCATGACGTGCTCCAGAATCTTTTTGAAGTCGGACTGCCACTTGCCGAAGTTGTCGTTGACGTAGACGACGGGCACGCCCGCCTCCTTCGCGCGCCGCTTGAGCGCGGCCAGGCGCTCGGCCATCGGCAGCGCGTGGCGCAGCAACTCTTCGCCACTCTCGAACTCAAGGTCGTTGATTACGTCGATGAGTAGCAGCGCCACGTTCGACTTGTCAGGCACGTTGCCGTGCAGGTCTTCGTTCTTCGCAGGCATGACGTGATTATGCCGCGTGAGCCGTGAACCGTAAACCGTGATGGGAGCGTGAACCGTAAACCGTGAACCGTGACAAGAGGAAGCGTGTTCTTTCCTGTCACGGTTCGCGGTTCACGGTTCGCGGCTTTCCTCAAGTCTGGTACGCGGGGACGCGTGCGTCGCGGCGGCGCCAGACGGCGAGCAGCGCGCCCATGCCGAGCATGCCGACGAGGTGGTAGCCGTTGTTGATGAGGTAGAGCCCGAGCGGGCGCCCCTCGAAGATGACGGTCTCCAGGTTCGTCGTCACGACGAAGCCGAGCCAGAGCCAGAAGCCCGTGAGCGCGCCCGAGCCCGCGGCCTCGGCCCCCGTGAACTTGACGAAGTGCGCGAGCACGTAGGCGAGCAGGAGCGACGTGACGAAGGCCAGACCGATCTCGCCGGCGTGGCTCTGGGCCTGGATGGCCGCGAGCTGCTCGGGCGTCCAGCCCTTGAGCGCGATGAAGGGGCGCGCGAAGAGCAGCGGCGAGTACCAGAGGGCGCCCAGCACCCAGTAGGCGACGGCCGACGCGGCGACGGCCGGGTAGTTGATTTTCATGTTCGACCCTTCTCCTTTCCGTCAGGGGAAGCAGTTATGGGGCAGGGGGGGGTGGCGGGCGGCGGCGCTCAGGAGTGCGCGCCCTTGAGCGTGATGAGCGAGATGGTGGCGCCCGTGGGGTCGTTGATGACGCAGAAGCGGCCGGTGTTGGGGATGTCGGTGGGCGGGACGCAGACCGTGCCGCCCAGCTCCGCGACCTGCGCGGCCTTCGCGTCCACGTCGTCCACGGCGACGTAGGACATCCAGTGCGACGGCGCCGTGCCGTACTCGGCCCCCATCTTGAAGATCCCGCCGACGTGCTTGCCGTCCACGACGATCTCGTTGTAGACCATCGGCGGCGCGGCCTCAGACCCAGCCCCTTCGCACGGGGGCATGTCGGAACTCTTAACCTGCCAGCCCAGCAGCTCCGTGTAGAACTTGACGGCGGCGGCGTCGTCGGTCGTCGAAAGCTCGTTCCAGCAGAAAGACCCGTTCGCGGGCATCGTCTGTTCGGACATCTGTTTGTCTCCTCTGAAGCTTGTTTGGGTAGAACCTGTACCAGCGAGGCTTGAAGACGAAGGCGAAGCTGAACCCGCGCCGCAACGACCCTCGGGGCAGTCTCGGGGGGCCGGAAAAGCGAGGGCCGCGGATAGGACGTGTGCGGCGCTCCGGCCGGGCGCCCGGTGGCGCGCCCTCCGAGACTGCGGGGCTTAAGTTGGCCGACGCGGAAGCTTACATGAAACGCGCCAGTGCGCGTGCGAAAAAAATGAAGGTGAGCCCTCAAACACTTGAAAACTCACCTTCAGACCCGCCCCTGGTTCGTCCGGAAAAATGGCAGAAGCCCGACCGTCAGGGAGGGCGTGCTCAACATCCGCCGGGCGCTATGACGGAAGCCCTGCGCCCTCCCTGACGGTCGGGCCTCCGCCTCTATTGTGTTCCTTCTTAAAACTGCTCGGCCCTTAAAGAGTCGGGCCACTCACTAAAAAGTGTCAGGGCTTCGGCCGCGCCTTAGTGCGCGGCGAGCCAGTCGCTGAAGATTTGCGACTCCACGGTCTTTCCAGACCAGCGCGCGCGGTTCTTGCCCGTGAGCGCCAGGATCATCGCCTGGTGCTGGCCCGCGCGGTCGCCGAGCCGCTCGAAGTAGTTGTAGAGCCGGTCGATGCGCGCCACGCTCTCGCGCGCCGCCTCGACGTTGCGGAAGTGGAGCACGTTGCGGAAGTAGCGCGTGTAGACGTTCTGCTCGCGCCCCGTCGTCGTGTAGAGGTCGAAGTAGCCGTCGAGGTGCCCGGCGTGCTGCAAGACCTGCGCGACGTAAGAGGGGCGCGCCTTCACGCGCCTCACGATCTCCGCGATGTCTCTGGTGCCGGACTCGAAGAGCGAGACGATCTGCTCCTTCTTCGTCCGCTGCTCGGCTTCGGTCGTCTGGCCTTCGGCCGCCTCGACGCGCTCGCGCTCGACCGCCTCGTCGGCGTAGTCGAGCTCCAGCGTGAGCGGCTTCATCTCTTCAAGAATCTCTTCGGTAGTCATCGTCTTTCACCCCTTGCCTGTCAGCAGATGTTTAGATGTGCGAGACGGCGGGCAGTTCGCTTCACGACCGCTTACTGCCCACCGCCCATCCACTGCTCACTTAGCTCGCGCGGCGCACCTCGAAGGTCTGCTGGTTGTGCTGCAAGCCCTTCAGGTGGTCGATGAAGCTCGAAGCGGCGCGCTTCGAAAGCTCCTCGGTGCGGACGCGCATCACCTGCTGGCACTCCTCGTCCATGTCCACGCCGGCCTCGCGCGCGAGCGCGCGGATCATGCCGAGCTGCTTCGGCGTGACGAGGTCGGCCATCGACTTGGCGAGCGGGTCGCGCGGGAACTCGCCGGGCTGCGGGCCGGAGCCCTCGCGCTCGATGACTTCGCTCTCGCGCTGGTACAACTCGCGCGCGATGCCGAACTTGATGGCGGCGCGCTTCAGGGCGTCGTGCTCGGCCTTCTTGATGCCGGTCTCGTTGTCGGCGTTACCCGTGCCGACGCCCTCGCGCGTGACGCCGTCGATGGTGATGGCGCAGGTGACGGCGACCATCTCGCCGATCTGGACGATGCCGCGCACGGCGTGCGACCAGGTCGGGGCGACGCGGTCGAGGATGTCGGCGACGGTGTGCCACTCGACGTACTCGACCATGTGCTGGTTGCCGTTGCGGTCGCGCCAGCCCTCGCGCGTCTTGATGAGGCGCGGCTCGACGGGCTGCTTCAGCGTGCTCAAAGTCTTGGCGAACGAGAGCGGCACGACCGGCGCCGACGCCTGCTGCTCGTACTCCTCGGCGGTGATGAAGTCCTGCTCCTCTCCCGCCTTCTGAACGTGTGCGGTTGCTTTCTTCGTCATCTCTAGCTCCTCCGTCTCTTCGTGTTCCGCGAGCGAACGCTGAGGAGTCTCGGCGGCGGGGACGATTGTTTCGACCTCCGGCGCCTTAACCTCCGGCTGCTCGTTCTGCTCCCGTACGAAGCGCGGCGCTTTGCGCGGGGCCCGCAGTGTGGCCTCCGCGGCAGCCTCGCCGAGCTTCTCGGATGCGGTTTGCGTCAAAGTGTTGGGCGTCTCCGCCGCAACAACGTTCTCGGGAGTCGCGCCCTGCGCCTGCGGGGCGGAAAGCCCGGGGGCCGCCTGCTGCTTGGCCGCGGCCTCGGTGTTCTTTGCCAGGACGGCGTGCTTGACCGCGAGGATGTGCTCGCAGCGGTAGCGCGGGTCGGCCGTGGACTGCTCCTCGAACTCGAGGCAGGTGCAGCGGACGTGCCCGGCCTCGTCGCGCCAGACCTCGTAGGAGGCGCGGCGGCCCCGCAGCGTCGGCGTCGTCACGCGGAAGCGGTCGCCCTCGCGGTTGACGAGCCCCATCGCGGCGATGCCCTGCGCGCGCTTGTCGCGCATCAAAGCTTTCTTGTCGAGTACGGCAGTCATGGCTCTTAAATCCTCCGTCCGAAACTCTCGGAAACTCTTCAGGCGGCGCGCTCGGCAGGCATCTGCGTGACGATGCGCTCGGCCGCTTCGGGCTGCGGGGCGAACGGGGCGCGCTCCTGCAAGCGACGCTCCAACTCCACCACCCGCGCCTCCAACTCCTCGACGCGCCGGCCCTGCCGGTGCAGGGTCTTGAACAGGCCGTCGAACGTCTCCCAGATCACTTCGCTCACCTTCTGTTTCACCCCTCAAGTCTCAGAGTCGCCGCGTATTTGCTGCAACGCTCTGTTTCATACGTGAAACAGTGTACCAGCGTTCCCGGTTTGTTGCAAGCATAAAACAAGGTCTTGCGCAGGAAATTTTCTTGTGCTATGTTGGGGTTGCACAGGTGGGCGCCGGAGTCCGTGTAGGACTCGGGGGCGCCCGCGAAGGAGGCCGAACATGGCAGATCAATCGAAAAGTTTAGTCAACACGGTCGAGTTGGGGCGCGCCATCCGCCGCAAGCGCGAGGAGATGGGTTTAAGTCTGCGGGACGTGGCCGATGAGACGGGCGTCTCGGCCTCGACGCTCTCGCGCATCGAGAACGGCACGGGCAAGCCCGACG
>DAIRFV010000233.1:0-9624 GCA_036794905.1 Pyrinomonadaceae bacterium
AGTTTGCCGAGCGCGTCATCAATCTCAGCCGGGACGCTTTGCGCGTTGACGCGCCACGCGCCACCGGGCAGACGTACGCCGATCAAAGAAGATGTCGCGGCCGAGTCGCCGCCGCCCGTTTGCGCCTCGGCCGCGCCTGCCGACAGCAGCAAAGCCGCGCAGAAGAATAAGAGTAAGGAGTGACTTTTTAACATTATGAACGCCCTCTCGAGATTCGGGTTCAGGACCCCTTGATTTTCTACGACATTCTTTCCGGCCGATGATTTGCCCTTTACCGGCCTCATAAGTAAGTGCGTAAGTTCTTTCGAGAGGGGATCAACCGGCAATCAATAAAAAGTAAATCTTAAGACCCAATCAGGTTCTCGATGAGAAATGTGTCAATGCTCGCGTACCGTACGTCGGGCGCGCCGGGGTGGCTGCGGTGTGCTCAGGCGGTCAATTAGTTGCACGTTCCCGCCCACAGCCCGCGTGCGCACGCCTCACCGTCGCGTTGCCCGCGCGCCATCCTACGGCGCGGACGAGATGCCGCAGATGCCCGGCGCGGGCGACTCTTCAGCGAACAGCCCCGGCGCGGGCGACACGTCGAACAACCCAGGCGTCGGCGCGGCGGTCGGGGCGAAAAGGGCGGGCGTGCTCCGTCTGGGGCCGGCCGGTGTGAAGACCGGCGCCGTCGGTGAGGGCGTCCGCCCGGCCGAGCTCTCCGCCGCCGCGCAGAATCGTCGAACAGGCCGCGCAGATGATCGTTGACGCGGCGCTGAAAAAATAGGCCGGGCGGTCACATTCAGCGGCGAGAGGCGGTCGAAATCGGCCGCCTCTTTTTTCGCCTGATACCTTTGCGCCGCGTTTTCCGCACTAGAGAACGGAAGCAATTTTCCCAAAACCGAGCGACGGAGAACGGGCGATGCCGAACCGAACATTCATTTCCGATTCATACAAGCGGGGGCTCAGCCTCGTTCTGCTGGCCGCCGTCCTGTGCGGGGCGTCTCCCGCCGCCGCACAGAGAAGGCGCGCCGTCGCGACGAAGCCGGCCGGCGCCGGCAACCTCCCGCAGCAGACTCAGCCGGCGGGGAGTTGCAAAGGCGGCTGGAGCGGCGTCGTGACCTTTAAAAAGATTCTGCTCGATACGCGAGACCCGGGCAAGAAGAAGAACATCTCCAGGGGCACGACGCAGCACAAGTATTCGCGCGACTACGCGTACAAGGGGCTGATCGTCGTGGACGGCTCCCGGGGCGCGAACGCCCTCCAGACGCGGTCGCAGCTCACACTGAGGGACGACGAGAAGAGCTGGAAACGCTACGAGCAGTTTGAAGACTGCGCCGGCGACCGCGTGGACAAGCAGCAGATGCAGTGGAGCGAGACCGTAGATAACGTCCTGACCAACGCCTTCAGCGACGAGGCGGCGGATTTTAATTTGCGGGTCAACGAGCTGAGCGGGACCTACTCCTTCAGCTTCCGCTTCCCCGAGGCCAAAGGGGTGGAGGACCGCGTGGACACAGTCACCAAGGGCGGCTGGTGCACCGCGCGGCTGAACGAGGGGAGCGACAACTCGAAAAAATCCCCGGTCACCGTCGACGGCGAGCAGGTGACCATCGAGGAGGGGAGATTCGACCCGCGTAACCCCGACGTCATCACCGACTCGAAGACGTGGGACCGGAGCATGCCGGGGGTGAAGAGCTTCAGCTACGTCGTCACCTGGACGTTCAAGCGCTGCCCCGCGCCGGTCGAGGTGACGGACATTCGCTTCGACGAGCACCCCGTCTCCGACAACAGGGCGTGGAGGGAGGTCGAAACGGCGCGCGGCACGTTCGACGGCAACCTGGTCCGCGTCCGCGCCACCGTCACCAACTTCTCCAACGAGACCAAATTCCCCCAGGTCAGGTTCAGCGAGACGGTCGAGAACTGGCTCCTGCCCGACGGCGAAAAGTCTATCCGGCTGGAGCCGGGCGAGTCGCGCGAGGTCGAGCTCGAATGGGACACAGCCGGCTACGCGTGGCGCGGCAAAGGCTTCGACGCGGAGTCGTACCGCAAGATCAAGGTCGAGGCCGTGGACGAGGGGCGCTCCTCCCAACTGACGAAGCTGATCGTCGTCAACCCGCGCCCGGTCATCCTCGTCCACGGGCTCTGGTCGAACGCGGCGGCCTGGGCCGACTACGGGAAGTATTTCGAGGAGGGGCACAGTGCGGCCTGGAAGTCCTTCGCCGTCGGCGCCGACCCCTCGGTGGCGAAGATGAACACGGGCGAGAGCTTCGGGAGCATGGCGCAGACCAACACGATAGAGCAGAACGCGAACGAGCTCCGCAAGCAGATCGCACACGTCCGCGAGAAGTTGAACGCGTGGCACGTCGACATCGTGGCGCACTCGATGGGCGGCCTGATCGCGCGGGCCTACATCGCGTGGCTGATGCCGGGCACCCTCGTAGGCCGCAGGCCGGTCGTGACGCGCCTGCTGATGCTCGGCACGCCGAATCAGGGGAGCCCCTGCGCCGAGCTGATGTACGCCGCGGCCGAGGCGACGGGACACAGGGTGGAGGCGCTGCGGGAGCTGATTCCGGACAACGTCATGAAATTCAACAACTCACTTTCCGATTACGACCGCCGCGGCGTACGCTTCTCGGCCCTCGCCGGCAGGGCGATCCCGACGACCTGCCAGGCGCCGCTCCAGGGCGACGGCGTGGTCTCCATCGGCTCGGCGCGTTGGATGATCACCGACTGGAGGTATTCGAGGTCGGTGGCGCATACGGACCTGACGAGCCACGCCGACTTCGGTGCGTTCGTCTTCCCGCGCCTCTCGATCGGGCCGCGCGGCAACCACGACCCGGAGATACTCTCGGCCCCGAAAAGAGAGCGCGCGTCGCAGAACGACCGCCGCGCCTTCAACTCATACTTCCGAAAGGCGTCCTTCCAACGCGAGACGGCTTCGCGCGGCGGCGAGGAGGCGCGGACGGGCGACGCCAAGGTCGAGGGACTGACGATGGCGAAAGAGTTGAGGCTCGCCGCGAACCATCCGGCCGAAGTCGAAATCCCGCTGGCGGGCGCCTCGCGCGCGTCGATCGTCTTCGTGGCCGCGCCGGGGGTGTCGGCGACGCTGCTCGACCCGGCCGGGAACGTCGCCGGCCGGAACGCGGCCGGCAGCGCCGAGTCGAAACAGATGTTCCGCACCATTGCGTTCGGGAAGGTGGGCGCGCCCGGGACATGGCGTCTGAAGCTCGAAAGCAGGGAGGCATTCGAAACGGGCGTGCTCGTGGCGGTCTTCGCCGACCCGAACCCGCTTGCGCTCTCCGTCGCGGCCGGAAGGCCGACGGCAGAGAAGCAGATTCCGCTCGAAGCCCGCCTGACCGACGGCGGCTCAACTTTCGCGGGCGCGGCCGTCAGGGCGAAGGTTCACTCCGAAGACGGGAAGACGCTCGAGGTGGTTCTGCTCGACGACGGGGCGCACGGCGACGGCGCGGCGAACGACGGCGTCTACGGCGCGAGAATCGAAGGGCTGGCGGACGGAGATTACCTTATCGAGGCGGCAGCCGAGACGAACGGCCGGACGCTCCGCGCGGCGGCCGCTTTAACCGTCGGCGGCGAGAAGAGGCCGGCCGCGCCGGCGAAAGTCAGGGCGGTCAAATAACCGCTCCGGGGGAGAACGCAATGTTAAAGGTCAAACTTCTATTCGCGGCGGCACTCTCGTTCCTGCTCCTCGGCGCGCCGGACGCAGTGGCGCAGGGGCCGGTGGTCTCGTCCCTGAACGGCGTGCAACTTCCGGCGGGGGCCGTGCGGCTCAAGCGCGAGGACGTCCCCACCGAAATCCAACAGACGCTCGGGAAGCTAGTCGCGCTCGGCGGCGGGAAGTTCCGGCAGGGCGAGTCCGAAGTCCTGGTCTGGGCGGGGGGCGGCTACCAAAAGTCGGACGCGTCGCAGACCATCCGGCAGTTCGCGGGCGGCCTCAACCGGGGCGGCTGGACGTACGAGGTCGGCGAACAGAACGCGCAGTTCGTAGTTTTCAACTCGGCGAGCGCGGGCGCGCGGCGCGGCGCCGTCGGCTTCTTCGTCGTGACAGACGAGTCGCTGCTGCTGGCCTGGGCGGAGGCGCTGCCCGCCGGCACGACGAACGCATCCCCGGCGCATAGCAGTCCGAAGGCGGCGACGGCCGACAACGCGGGCCGCGTCCTGCGCGTCGGCGCGCAAACCGATCACGTCAACGTGATGGGCGACGAGATGCCCGCCATCCACCAGTTCCCAGCTCTCCCGAAGAAGCCCGGCTACGTGCGCGGCCACGTCAAAGACACTTCGGGGCGGCCCGTCGCCGGGGCGAAGCTCGGCTTGAAGACGGCGCGGATGTCTGACGCCTACCTGGCCGCCTCCACCGAGACGGACGCCAAAGGTTATTACGAGATCAAAATCCCGATGGGCGGCGGGCGCTTCGACTACGCCGGCGTCACGGTCTCTTACGGTGCCGGGCGCGCAGCGCTCGGGCTGCACCCGGCCGACGGCGACTTGAGCGAGAGCTACCCGGCGGCCGCCGGCGGCGTGGAAAATTTCGTGCTGCTGCCTTACGGCATCGCCAACGCGGAAGACGTACGAAACAACCCGCGCTACCGCTCGAACTACTACGGCGGCTCGCTCCTGCTTCGGTATTTCATCGGCGGCTTTTCGGGCATGCTCTCCGCCGGGACGGAGATTGAGATCACGCTCACACCTGAGGGCTCGCTCGTTGACGGGAGCGCGGGCAGAAGTTTCGTGATTCGCAAGACCGTCGAGGACAGCTCGCTCGGCGAGTTCGTCATCAACAACGTTCCGGTCGGACTCTACCGGGTCGAGGTCAGACAGGCCGGCGGCGCGCCGCTGAAGCTGACACAGAAAGCCCCGACCGGCTCCGTCTTCGGGATCGAGCCGAAGGAGGCCGCGGGCGGCGCCTCGCTCGTCTTCAACCCGCTTTCCGCCGACGCGAAGACGGCCGCTGCCTCGCGCGGGAACTGGACGGATTTAGAAATCATCGTCCAGCGCCCGTAAGGAAGGAAGAACCAGAGACGAGCCGATGCGGCTTTCACGTTCACGTCCGGCCCTGGAGGGAAGATGATAAAGAAGAGGTTGCTTTTGTGGTTTTTAGTATTCGGGCTGACGTATGTTTTCGCCGGGGCTCTGCTCGACAGGGTCATCTTCCCCGAGGCGGACCCCGGTTCGGACTACGCCCCGCGCCCGGGTCAGGTGTTCGTCAGCAAGGGGGAAGGCTTCCGCCAGACCGTTCTTAAACGTGAGGGTGGGCTCGTCTGGACGGAACTCGTGCTCGAGCCCCACGCGCCCGGGCCGCCGGAACACGTTCACGGCTCCTTCCCCGAGAATTTCATCGTGGCCGAGGGGACGCTGAGCTTTCTCGTCAACGGCGAAAAGAAGACGTTGCGCCCCGGCGAGTCGCTGTCGGTGCCTCCCGGCACCCCTCACAAGCCTTTCAACGAGACCGACTCGCGCGTGGTGGTCAGAGGGCCGCTGACTCCCGAGTACGGACTGCCCGAACAGTTCACCGTCTTTCTCGCACAGGCGTACGCGTTCTCGGACGAGTCAGAGTCGAACAACCGCCTGCCGGGGGTCCTGCTTCAGATGTCGAGGTTCGGCCCGAAGTATGACATCTGGCTGGCGTCGCCGCCCGTCCTGCTACAGAAGACCGTGTTCTTTGTCATCGGTCCGACGGCGCGGCTGCTCGGCTACCGCAACCATTACGAAAAATACAGGCCGGCGGGGTAGTCGGAGGAACGCCGTGCGACAGTGTATTCGGTCCAGCACGAATCGGCGCCGGGCCGAATCATTGGGCTTTTAACCTGTCGTAGAGCCACGCCTTCGCCACGCGCCAGTGCCGCTTGACCGTAATCTCCGCCACGCCCAGAACCTGCGCCGTCTCTTCGACCGACAGCCCGCCGAAGTACCTCAGCTCGACGACCTTCGCCTTCTGCTCGTCGATCTCCGCCAGCTCATCGAGTGCCCGGTTGAGCGCGAGCAGTTCGAAGCTCTTGTCTTTCGAGGCGATGACGATCGACTCTTCGAGCTGCATCTTTTCGAACTCGCCGCCGCGTTTGTCCGCCATGCGGCGGCGGGCGTGATCGACGAGCACCTGCCTCATGATGTTCGCCGCCGCGCCGAAGAAGTGCGAGCGGCCCTCCCAGCGCGCGGCCTTCTGGCCGACGAGCCGCAGGTAGGCTTCGTGGACGAGGGCCGTCGGCTGCAGGGTGTGGTCCTTTCGGTGCTCGCGGCTCAGGTAGTTGCTCGCCAGACCCCGCAGCTCTGTGTAGAGAACCGGCAGCAGGTCGTTCAGCACGGCGTTGTCGCCGCTGCTCAACCGGGAGAGCATATCGGTCACGTCGTTCGGTTTCACGGTTCTGAAATTATCGCCTCTGCACAATTCAGTCAGGCTGGGAGATCGGTCGGGGCGGACGCTCGGGGCTTTCGAGTTGCGGACACTCTTTGACGAGGGTGCTCTCGCCACGCCCGCTTCGCCTTTCGCGACGGACGATGATATCTGGGTCAGGTCCGCGGGCTTTTGAAACGCGCGGCGAGCGGGTTGTTCATGCGTTCGAGCAGCCGGATGAAACGCGGGTCGTCGTGCAGGCTTTCGAGCATCGGCTCGGTCCCGAACCAGATCAGCCACGGCTCCTGCTCGTCGTACGATTGCTCGAAATACTCGAAGGCCCGGTCGCGGTCACCGACGGCGACGTGCGCCATCGCCAGAAAATACGGCTTGACGTGCCCCACGGCGGCGAGCTTTTCCATGTCGCCCACAACGCGGCGCGCCTCGGCCGTGTCGCCGACGCCGGCCAGACCGAAGCAGAGCTTATATTTCGACAGGGCGAAATCGGGGATCACGCGGTCGAAGCGTTGAAAATTCCGCAAGGCGTCTTCGTAACTTTTCATTCCCCAGAGCGCGACGCCCGACTGCATATAGCCCTGCGGATAATTCCCGTCGAGTTCCTGCATTTGCCGCGCGATGGCCAGCGCCTCGTCAAAACGATGCGCCTGATAATTCATCCAGGCGACCAGCGTTTTGGTCCGCAGGCTGAGCGGGTCGAGCCTCTCGGTGAGCCGCGTCTCTTTTAAGCCTTCCTCGGCTCGTCCCGTCCCGATGAGTAACGCCGCCAACGACTCGTGCGCGTACGAATAGTTCGGACTCAGCCTAATCCCCTGCAGTTGAATTTGCTCGGCCTCCTCCAACTCGAAACGGTTCTGAACCGTCAGGCCGAGCGAGGCGTAGGCTTCGCCCAGCTGCGGGTCGAGTTCGATGGCGCGGCGGGCGGCGCGTTCGGCTTCGCCCTGCGCCACGGGGGACGGGATTAACCCGTAGATGTTCCCCCAGTTGTAAAAATCGGCGACTCCGACGTACGGCTGGGCGTAGCCGGGGTCGAGCTCGATGGCTCTTTGAAACGATTGCAGGGCCTTCGGCAGCGAGTCGGGCGTGAACTGGTTCCAGTGGAAACGCCCGCGCAGGTGGGACTCGTAAGCGGCGACGCTGTTAGTCCCGCGCTTGGAAATCTGGCGGTGCTCTTCGCCCGTCAGGTGCGGCAAAAGCGATTCGGCGACCCGCCCGGAGATCGAGTCTTCGAGCGCGAGGACGTCCGTAAATTTTTCGTCGAAAGTCTGCGCCCAGATGGTCGCCCGCTCGGCCACGCCGAGCAGCTGGACCGAGACGCGGATCCGCTCGCCCGCCCGCCGGACGTTGCCGTCGACCACATAATCGACCGCCAAATGCCGCCCGGCGCGCAACGGGTCAACCCCTTCAACGAACGGCAGGACCGAGGTCGTCGGCCGCACGACGATTCGCCTGATGGCGCTCAAGCGCGTGATGAGCGCGTCCGCCAGCCCGATGCCTAAGAATTCGTCGCTGTCGGTCTCCTTCCCGCCGCCCGTGCCGGTCCCGAACTTCTTGAAGGGCAGGATGGCGATGGACTCTTTCGTCTCGCCCGTCGTCGCCTCCGGGGCGGCCGAGGGCTCGGGTCTTCCGGCCTCCGGCGCGAACGACTCGGCCGCGACCGGGCGCCGCCCCAGGTAACGGGTGATGTCGGCGGTGAGCTCGGCGGCCGTTTGGTAGCGTTCGGCGGGATTTTTTCGCAGGGTCTTGAGGACGATTTTATCAAGGTCGCCCGCGAGCTCGCGCCGCAGGTTCTCGGAGTCGGTGTTCCGGGCGCTGAAGATGACTTCGAGCGTCGAGCTTTTTCCCGCGGGGCTGCCGCCCGCCTCGCCCGCCGGGACGAGGTTCTCCTCGCTCATCAAACTTTCGCTCGGCACGCTCGGCATCTCCTCGCATACGGCGCGGTGAATCTCGTGCAGAGCGCGGTTGCGGAGGCGGTACGGGCGGTGCCCCGTCAGCAGCTCGTAGAGCAGGACGCCCAGACTGTAGATGTCGGAGGCGGGCGAGACGGGCTCGCCGCAGACCTGCTCGGGCGAGGCGTACTCGGGCGTCATCAGGCGCATCGCCGTCGCCGTCGGCTCCAGGGTGGCCGACGCCAGGTCCGTGTCGAGAATTTTGGCGATGCCGAAGTCGAGCAGCTTCGGGGTGCCGTCCGCCTTGATCAGGATGTTCGACGGCTTCAGGTCGCGGTGCACGACCTTCAGCCTGTGCGCCGCCTCCACCGCTTCGCAGATGCGCTGGAAGAGGCGCAGGCGCTGCGGCGTGCCGAGCTTCCGCCCGTCGCAGTAGCTGTACAGCGTCTCGCCCTCGACGTACTCCATCACGAAGTATGGCAGGCCGTCGGCGCTTGTCCCGCCGCCGATTAAACAGGCGATGTTAGGGTGATTGAGCGCGGCCAGGATTTGGCGCTCGTGGCGGAAGCGCTTGACGATGAAGTCCGTGTCCATCCCGCGCTTGATGAGTTTGACGGCGGCCTTCTGACGGAACTCGCCGTCGGCCCGCTCCGCCAGGTAGACGGCCCCCATCCCGCCGCGGCCCAACTCCCTTTTGAGTTCAAACACGCCGACCCGCCTGCCGACGAAGACGTCCTTCGCCCCGGCCGGAGCGCCCTCGCCTTCGCCCCCGGCGTCGAGCGAATCTCGGATCTCTCTTCTGGCGGCCGAGTCGAGCAGCCCGCCCGCCGTCCAGACCGGCAGCTCGATGAAACTCCCCGCCTCGTCGTCGGCGGCGAGCAGGCGCTCGACTTCGCGCCGCAACTCCTCGTCGCCGGCGCAGGCGTCTGAGACGAAGCGGGCGCGCCCCTCGCCCGGCTCGATGTCGAGTGCCGCTTGCAGTATCGTCTCAACCTTTTGCCAACGCTCGGCCGACATTTTCATTCACCGAAATTAAATGGCTGTGATGTTACGAAACGATCCCCGCTCACCCGGTGAGTCGCGGGGGACTCGTTCCGCGCACTATGCGCGCGGGGGAAGTGCTTGTGGTGATGTATTGTCGCGTGGATTCACACACCCGTCAACGGACGCGTGCGGGATGAAAAATAGTGTCAGTCCCGGAAGGGGCGGGCGCAGAAGGTGGTGGGTCTGCGTAAATGACGCGCCTGCCCCAAATTTGCCCCAGACTGAAAATGGCCACCCAAGCGGACGGCCGTAACTAGTTGAAAGCCTTGGTAACGGGGGGAGATTCGAACTCCCGACCTTGGGGTTATGAATCCCAGACCAGCCCCAGAACAAGCCACCTTATCCTTA
>DAIRFV010000234.1:0-9622 GCA_036794905.1 Pyrinomonadaceae bacterium
TCGCCCTGCTCGAACTCAGGAACGTCGTCGGCATGCGGCCGGAAGAGCCGCTGCGCGTGCGCGGCGACTTCATCGAGCTGATCGGTGTGCTCCCCCCGCTGACGGGGGCCACCGAACAGGCGCTCCAGAGCCGCCCCGACCTCAGGGCCGCGAGGGCCGCCGAAGCCCTCGCCGAGGCGCAAATCGATCAGGCGCGCGCCGGGGGGCGGCCGGACGCGAGCGTCCGGGCCGGCTACCAGCGCATGAAGCAGGGCTTTATGCTCAACGGCATCGACGACGTGGGCCGCTTGGCGCCCATCGAAATGACCTCGCACTCCGTCACCTTCGGGGTGATGATCGACCTCCCCGTGCGCAACAAGAACCAGGGGATGATCGAGGCCGCGGCCGCGCAAGGGGAGGCCGCGAAGCGGCGGCGGGAGTTCCTCGAGCTGACCGTCAGGCGCGAGGTGGCCTCGGCTTACGCCAGCTACGAGAAGTCGGCGCGGGCGATGGAGATCTTCCGCGTCGGGGTGCGCGGGCAGGCCGACGCCAACCTCGAAGTGATCCGCAAGACCTACGAGCTGGGGTCGAAGACGCTCCTGGACTACATCGCCGAGCAGCGGCGTTATTACGAGGTCGAGTCGGAGTTCGTGGACGCGGTGCTTAACACGTACCGGGCGCGCGTCGAGGTCAGCCGCGCTTCGGGGGCGCCGGAGTTGATAAAGAGATGAGTGAAATCATAGAAGAAGAGCGCGAAGAACGGGACGTCGGGACGTCCCGTGAAGTAACGCCCGGACACGAGGGCGGCGTGGGGGGGGCGGCCGCGCGGCCCGCGGTGGAGACGGAGGCCCGCGTCGAGAAAGTCCGCAGGCGCTCCGCGCCCCCGCGCGGGAATAAAGTCGCGGTGGTCGCCCTGGTCGCCGTCGTGGCCGTCGCGGCCCTCGCGCTCGTCGCCTGGTGGCTTTCGCGCGGCGGCGGGGGCGGGGGAGGAGCCGGGCGCGCCGTGCCCGCGCCGCGCACGGTCTCCGCGCCGGGGGCCGCGGCTGAGGCGGCGCCCGTCACGACCGGCGAGCCGACCCTCACCATCTCGCCGGAGGTGGCGGCGCGCTCCGGCATCCGCGTGGAGCCGGTGGGCGAGGCGCTGGCCGCCGGCGAAGGGGCGGCGGGACAGGTTGCGACGGGCGTCGTGCAGGCAAACACGTACAAGACGACGCCGGTCGTCACGCTCGTCGGCGGCCGTCTGCTGCGCGTGGACGCGGAGCTCGGGCAGCAGGTCCGGCGCGGGCAGCCCGTCGCCGTCGTCTTCAGCGACGAGCTGGCGATGGCGCAGTCCCGCTACCTGACGGCGCTCGCCGACCTCGACGAGCAGCAGAAGCGCCACCGCCGCACCGTCCGGCTAGTCGAGATAGGCGCGGCCAGCCGCGAGGAGCTGGAGATGGCGACGACAAAGCTCAAGTCGGCCGAATCCGAGATCGCCTCCCTCAGACAGCGCCTGCTGCTTTTGGGCCTCACTCCGCAGCGCGTCGCGGCCCTGCGCACGCCCGCGCAGGTCGGCTCCGAGGTCTCCCTCCCGGCCCCTGTCTCGGGCACGGTCATCGAGCGCGCGGCCAACCCCGGCGAGGTCGTCGAGGCGAACAAGACGGTCCTGCGCGTCGCAGACCTCTCCAGCGTGTGGGTCATCGGGCAGGTCTACGAGAAAGACCTCGCGCTCGTGCGCGTCGGGAGCGGCGCGTCCGTCACGTCGGACGCCTACCCCGGCCGGGTCTTCCGCGGCCGCGTGACTTACGTGGACCCGCAGCTCGACCCGGCGACCCGCACGGCGCAGGCGCGCATCGAATTAGCCAACCCCGGCCAGGCGCTCAAGATCGGCATGTATGTTAATGTCACATTCGGCGCGCTGGGGGGGGCGGAGGCGACCGCGCCGACCGTCCCCGCGTCGGCGGTGCAGAACTTGGGCAACCAACAGGTGGTCTTCCTGGCCACCCCGGACCCGAACACTTTCGTCATGCGCCCCGTGAGGCTCGGCGCCGAGTCGAACGGCAGGTACCCGGTGCTCGAAGGGCTCTTCGTCGGCGACCGGGTGGTGGCCGAGGGCAGCTTCATGCTCAGGGCCGAGTGGCTGAAGCTCAACCCCGGCGGGTCTCAAACTCAGCCACAGACGCGGGCGCCGCAGCACCAGCACTGAAGGGGGCGGCGCAGACACTTGAACTAAAATAATCGGAGGACTCATGGGCAGCGACAGCGAGCACGAGACGGGGCGGGCGGGCGCCCGCGATGGGAAGAGGGCGCAGTTCACGCAAGGCGCGAAGGGGGGCGGCCGGCTGAAAATAACCGTCCTCGCCGTCGCGCTCGCGGCGGTCGCGGGACTCCTCGTCTTCTCCGCCGTGAGGGGCCGCGGCGACGGCGCGGCGGAGTTGAAGCCCGCGGCGGGCGCCGGCGAGGTGCGCGTCCCGCTGAAGGATTTGGCGTCGGGTAAGGCCGTCTTCTTCGAGCCGAAACTCGCGAGCGGCAAGCCCGTCCGCTTCTTCGTCGTCAAGTCCGCGGACAACACCTACCGCGCGGCGCTCGACGCCTGCGAGGTCTGCTTCCACGCCAAGAAGGGCTACGAGCAGAAGGGCTCCGACATGGTCTGCCGCAACTGCGGGCGCAGCTTCGCCATCAGTGACATCGGGCCCCACAACGAGGGCGGCTGCAACCCCGTCGCGCTGACGCAAAAAATCGAGGGCGACTCGCTGGTCATCAAGACCGGCGAACTCGAAAAGGGCAACACATACTTCTAACCGGCCGCGGCCTCCGGCCCGGCGCCGTCGGTCGGCGCGCCGGGGGGAGGGGCAGCCTGCTAAACCGGCGGGGTTGCGGCCGGACTCCCGGGCGGTAAATTCCCGGGGTCGCGCGGTGCCTCCCGCCAGTTAGCGGAGGCGGGCGGGGCGCGGAAAGTAAAGGGGGCGGGAGCGACGTTGCGCCCGCCCCCCTTTTTGTTCACGGCGCGCCCGCCGGCCGCGCCCTAGCGGTCGTCTCCGCGGCCGAAGTACAGGCGGAGCGAGGTGTAGGGCAGGTGCGCCCGGTAGTTCTGCGGCCGCGGGCCGGCCGCGAAGTTGCCGAGGTAGTCGGCGAGGCGGCTCTCGTCGTAGTTGTAGTACTGGTAGCCGGCGCTCCAGTCGAGCCGGCGGTTCAGTCGGACCGAGACGCGGGCCTCCGGCGACTGGTAGCTCATGGGGTAGGAGCTGATCAGCAGGCCGTTGGCCGGGTCCGACCTCCGGCCGCCCTGCCCGGCGTCCCGGCTGATGCGGTAGGAGGCGTAGACGGACACGCGCCGGGTGGCCTGCGCGACCACGTCGAAGTTGAAGTACTGGTTCCTCACGAAGTACAGGCTGCGGCCGCGGATGCCGCCGTTCGGCACCCCCGCCCCGAAGGCGTAATTGATGGCGGCGTCGCCCTCAACCCACCTGTAGTTGTAGCCCGCGGCGACGGAGAGCCGGCGGGCCGCCGTCCAGTCGACGGAGGAGCTGAAGACGCGCGACCTCGTGTCCACGCCGAAGTCGGCGAGCGAGACCGCGGCCCCGTCCCGCTCCACCTCGGAGGGGTTGGAGTTGTTCCTCGCGACGAAGGCGAGGTTGAGCTTCACGCGGCGGCCCGCCGCGTAGCGGCCGCGCGCGCGCAGGTTCCAGTAGTCGTAGTCGCCCGCGCGGGAGACGAACACGTTGTCCGCCGTGCCGCGCTCGGCGTCGAGCGAGAGCGTCAGCCCCTTGACGGGACGGGCCTTGACGCCGCCGATGAACGCGTCGGCCCGGACGGACTCCTCGGACGAGGACTCGCCGAGCGGGGGCGCGCCGTTGCTGGCGAGGTTCGCCCCGGCGAAGAACCTCTCCAGTCGCCGCCGGCCGACGCGGTAGCCGAAGCGCGCCGAGTAGCGGTTGTCGAACTCGTAGTCGGCCTCGACCGTGTTCTGCACCTTGCGGTACTTCGTCAACTCGCTGGCCGAGCCGGAGGGCAGGAGGGAGACCGCGCCCGTCCCGTTGGCCCGGGTGAGGTTGAAGACGCCGTTGTAGAAGGCGCCGCCGCTGATCTGGAACGTCTCGAAGCGGAAGGTGTTCGAGACGCGCAGGCGGCGGGTCGCCGCGTAGGTGACGCCGAAGTCGCCCAGGGTGCTGGGGCGCTTGGCGCCGCCGGCGAAGTCCCACCGGCCGAGCGCCAGGATGTTGGGCGGGTTGATGGCCCCGGGGATGTTGGTGATGCGCGTGTTGAAGTTGACGCCCCTGACGCTCTCCACGTAGTCGAAGTCGGTGGTCGCGCTGCTGTAGACGAGGCGGCCCGTGAGGTCGAGCCTCTTGGCGACGAGCGTGTGCGCGCTGAGGCGGCTGTAGTCCACCCTCCCGCGCACGGGCTGCGCGCGCTCGATGCCCGTCAGGTAGGCGTTCGAGGCGGCGGGGTTCATGCCGAGGTTGACGCCGTCGCCCAACACCGTCGCCTCGTCGCGGAAGCGGCGGAGGCCCTGCTGGAAGGAGAAGTCGACGGGGCCGAGCCGCCAGTCGGCGCCGGCGCGGAAGTCGTTCGAGCGCCAGTCGGACCGCTCCAGCACCAGGAACTCGTCGCCCCCGCCGCGCCAGGTGGTGAAGACCGGGCCGCTGTAGCGCGTCGGGGAGAACCCGACGTTGAAGCGGACGCGCCTGTTATTCGGCAGGACGGTGAGGTCGAAGTCTCCGACCTGCTGCCGCGTGTCGTAGTTGTGCAGCCCCGCCGCCGGGTCCGGCGGGCGGACGCTCCCGTAGTTCGGGTTGACGATGTTGTTGAGGGAGCGGAAGTATTTGAACCGGCGGTAGCTGCCGTCGAAGCGGTACCACCCCGACTTCTCCGCGCTGACCCTCATCTGGCCCTGCGGGTCGGCGCCCCAGCCGGTCGAGGTGACCATCAGGCTGTCGAAGGCCGCGGCGCCCCCCCCGTTCGACTTCGCGTAGAAGCTGGAGTCGAAGATGCGCGGGCCGGCCTTGTAGTTGAGGTCGCTCCGGTACCTGTTGACGTCGCCGTCGACGCTGAGTCCGCGGTAGCCGACCTCCACGCTGCCCGTGACGGTGTAGGCCCCGGCCGCGGGGGCGGGGCCCTGGGCCTGAGCGCCCGCGGGTTCCTTCGTGCCCGTGGCGGACTGCTGCCCCTGCGCGGTCGCGGCGGCGAGCGCCAGGCTGGCCGCCACTGCGGGCAGGGCGCTCAGCAGTCGTCGAGCGTTGCTTCTCATGTCGTCAGTCCTTTCGCCCGGCGTCCGCCGGGCCGTGATGCCCCTCCGGCGCCCCCGCTCACGACCGATTAAGGCGGGGGTTTAGTGTTTGACCCGTGGGCCTCGGCGCGGCGGTTCGTGCGGGCTTGCGGGGCCGGACGGCTTCTGCGCGCCGACGCCACGGCCGCGGCCGTTCGGCTGACGGCAGTGCGGTGCGCGCCCATCTTCGGGAGTCTCGACGGCCAACGCGCCATGACCGGCCTTCGCTTGGCGGTCTATAACTCCCCGTTGTTCCACTGAGAATTAGCGGCCGTTGGTCGGCGGGGTTGGAAGGGGGCGGAAACGACTTGCCCCAAAAGAGTCGAACAGCGGCGCTCGGCTGGGTTGACCTCGGCGGCGGAAGTGGTGGGCCGCGTGTCGCATTTACCCCGCGGGGCCGCGGCCTCGGCTGCGGCACTACCAGTACCTGTCGTGCGAGAATGTCTTGCCGCCGGCTATGGAAGGGAAGGGACTCTGGCCGCCCGGCCGCGTCCCCCGGGCGGGTCATGCTAACCGATGGAGCCACCGGGCCGGTTCCGACCTCCGCGCCGCCCGAGGCGCTGATGTTCCGCGCCGCGGCGCCTACCTTGCCAAGGTGTTCCGGAGTTCGCATACGCATGATTCCCGCGCCCTGACGGCCGTAACGACGTTTGCGACCGGCCGCCGCTGCTCGGTCGCGAGTGCAACGCGCGTTCCGCGAGGCGCCGCGCGGGGCGACGCTCGAGCGGCATCCGGCGGATATCCCGGGGCTAAAGACGGGCGGCGTTGATTTTGCGGTCGCACTAATCGGGGCGCTCGGCGTCGGCGGGCGCGCCGGGGTTGCGAAAAACTCCGCACCCTCTCGGCGGTTTTACGCAGCGGGTCGGATTCGCCGGGGCGGGGGTTGGAACCTTACCCCCCTATTGTATGATGGCTTCGCCCCGCGGGGCGGCGCGTCGCACCCTACGGGCATCTGAATCCCCCGAGGGCACCGGGCTTCGACGCGCGGTGTGATTAATTCGTCCAGGGGAAGCGCCCAGCGGGCTGAGGGAGATGGCTGACCTACTCGAAGAGATCGGCGCGGAGGCGGGTCGCCGCCGCAACTTCGCAATCATTTCGCACCCGGACGCCGGCAAGACGACCCTCACCGAGAAGCTCCTGCTCTACGGCGGGGCGATCCACGAGGCCGGCGCGGTCAAGGCGAGGCGCGCGCGCCGCCACGCCGTCTCCGACTGGATGGAGCTGGAGCGGCAGCGCGGCATCTCCGTCACCTCCACAGTCATCCAGTTCGAGTACGCCGGCCGCCGCCTCAACCTGCTCGACACCCCAGGCCACCAGGACTTCGGCGAGGACACCTACCGCACGCTCGCCGCGGCCGACAACGCGGTGATGCTCGTCGACCACGCCAGGGGGCTGGAGGCGCAGACGCGAAAGCTGTTCGCGGTCTGCCGGGCGGGGTCTCTGCCCACTTTCACCTTCGTCAACAAACTGGACCGGGCCGGCCGCGCGCCGCTCGAACTCCTCGACGAGATCGAAACCGAACTGGGACTGACCCCCTGCGCCGTCAACTGGCCCGTCGGGGCGGGCCGCAGCTTCCGGGGCGTGCTCGACCGACGCAGCCGCCGGGTGCACCTCTTCGAGAGGCAGTCGCACGGCCGGCGCGAGGCGGCCGAGACGGTGCTAGCGCTCGGGGACGTCCGCCTCGAAGCGGCCCTCGGCGCGGAGCCTTTCCGCCGGCTCATGGAAGACCTGGAAGTCCTCGACCGGCTCGGGCCGGGGCTGGACCTGGAAGAGGTCGGGCGGGGCCGGATGACGCCCGTCTTCTTCGGCAGCGCCGTGACGAACTTCGGCGTGAGGCTCTTCCTCGACTCCTTCCTCGAGTACGCGGCCGGGCCCCGGTCTTTCCCCAGCAGCCGCGGCGTGGTGCCGCCCGCCCACCCCGAGTTCACCGGCATCGTGTTCAAGCTCCAGGCCAACATGGACCCGCGGCACCGCGACTGCCTCGCCTTCCTCCGCGTCTGTTCGGGCAAGTTCACGAGGGACATGCAGGTCAGGAACGCGCGCACGGGCCGGACGGTCCGCCTGAGCCGGCCGCAGAAGGTGTTCGCCCGCGACCGAGAGTCTGTCGACGTGGCGTACCCGGGCGACGTCGTGGGGCTGAACAACCCCGGCGTCTTCGCGATCGGTGACACCGTCCACACGGGGCCCGAGCTGACCTACCCCGGCATCCCCCGCTTCCCGCCCGAGGTCTTCGCCCGCATGAGCAGCCCCGACCCGTCGCTCACCAAAAAGTTCCGCAGGGGCGTAGACCAATTGGAGGAGGAGGGCGTCGTGCAGGTCCTTCGTGACGGGGGAGGCGGCCAGGAGGTGATACTCGCCGCCGTCGGGGAGTTGCAACTGGAGGTCGCGCGGTTCCGCCTGGGCTCGGAGTACGGCGTGGAGACCCGACTGGACGCCATGCCCCATAGGCTCGCCCGGTGGGTCGCGGAGGGGGAGGAGACGCTGAAGGCGAGGCGCGACGTGGCGGACGCCCTGGCCCTCTCGGTTCGCGACCGGCGCGGGCGCCCGGTGCTCGTCTTCAGGACCGAGTGGCACGTCGGAAAACTTGAGCGGGAGTTCCCGGGGCTGCGCCTGCTACAAACCGCGCCGCCCGCCGCCGGCTGAAAGGCGGAGAACAGCCACATTCGGGCTTGAAGCTCGGCTCAAGTAACCGATCAGGCCCGCTCCGGGCAAGTCATTCTTGAATTAGATGGTGAGCGCCGAACGCCCGGCATCGCTTGCCGCCCCGAGCGTCTGAGAGTTGATGAAAGCCGGCGTGTCGGCGTTCGGGTGCATGCCGTTGTCAGGTTTCGCCCCCGCCTGCTCCTAGCTATCTCAGAAACCCAACTCGTACCGGATTTCCACGACCTCCGAGCGCCTGCCCGTACCCTTAATCTCTTCAGCAAGTTCGGGCGTATAGGGGATATGCTCGGCGTGCGCATCCCTGCCGAACGGGAACACCCTGTCGAGCAACCTGATCGAGAGAGGCAGGCGTGGCCACACCAGAATATATTTCCCCGCCGCGGGCTGCGCCCCTTTAGGGGTGGGCTTGCCCTGCCATTCGAGAAAATGATTCACCCCGTAGCCCCGCAACTTACATAACTGATAGTAGACCTCGAAGGCGAAAAATAGCTTGAGCTGCCGGGCACGACTCTTCCGACTCCCGAAACTCATCCTCCATTTCAGCCAATCGATTCTGCCCATACCAACCTGCTATACCCGAAGAAACCTAACGCACAATAGACGTACTAATAGCGGCCTGGAAAGACGCCCGTTGAGGCGTATCAGCCGACTCGCTAGTTCCGTGATCCCCTTAGATTTTCTCACGCCTCGCGGCGCCTGTCGTCGGCCGAGACCGGGGTTGACAATTACGGCGTGCCGAAGCGACTACGATATTCGGTCGAGCTGATGAATGCCTTGACCATCTCGGCCCGCCGGAAGTCGCCGCCGAACTCGTTGAGCTTGGCGACCCAGAAGTTGTAGCCCGCGAAGTCCGCGTCGGGGAATTCGTTCGGGTTGCGGCGGAGGTAGCCGAAGTACTGCGCGAGGACGAAGGCGCGGTTCAGCTCGCGCCGGCGGAAGGCGTCGTTCTCGACGACTTTCCTGAGCGCGGTAGCGCGCGTCTCGGCGCCCGTCCCTAGCCCGGAGACTAACGCGTCGCGCTCGGCCTGCGTGAGCGAGTTCGAGGTGTTGGCGTTGAGGGCGTCGACGAAGGCGTCGGCCGACATCGCGCGCGGGTAGACCGCCTCGAAGGCCGGGCGCTGCACGAACTCGTCGAAGTAGGCGCGCCGGTTGTTCTCCAGGCGCGCCTGCCACTCGCCCGGCCCGACGACGACGCCGCGCGCGACCCGCCCCGCGTCGAACAGAAACTCCTCCAACGTCAGCGGCACGGCGCCCCCGACGCGCGCGGGGCCGAAGGCCGCGGCGTAGGCGCGGTAGGCGAGGAAGCCGGTCTCCTGAAACTCGATGGAGAGGAAGAAGGCGGCCGACGTGTCGATGCGCTTGACCTCGCGGCAGCCGGCGTCCGTCCCGCACGACTCGATGTTGCCCGTCCAGAAGGCCAGCCCCGCGGCGTCCGGCTCTCGGTTGAGGAAGTCGTGGTAGTGCTGGCAGACGAAGGCGTGCGAGTCGTCGACGGGGTTCGGCCCCGCGCCCGTGTCCTCGTCGTCGAGGACGAAAACGTTCTTGAACCGATTGCCGGCGTCTCCGAGCGTGTGCCCGTTGGACGGGTTCGTCAGCGTCAGCACGAAGCCGGTGCCGTTGAAGGGCACGCCGTGGTCGACGCCCTTCTCCAGGTGGGCGTCCTCGCTGATGAGGACTTTGATGGCGGCCGAGGTCTGGCCGGCGGCGAAGTGGAGCGTGCCGCGCGCCGCCGTG
>DAIRFV010000235.1:0-9605 GCA_036794905.1 Pyrinomonadaceae bacterium
GGTTGACGACGCGGCGCTTCGCGTCCTTGTGCATCTGGCAGCCGCCCATCACGTGGACGGTGAAGACGGTCGCCCGCTGCGGCTCGGCGAAGTTGATCTTTCTGATCTCGTCGAAGCCGGAGCCGGCGCGGACTTCGAGCGGCGGGTTGCGCATCACGTAGACGGAAGAGGCCCCGGCGGCGAGGTGAATGCGGGCCATCACCTCCAGACTCTCCTGCATCGGCTTGACGTTGGCTTTCGGGATGCTGTAGTCGAGCAGCGGGTCGCCGTTGTCGTCGAGGTCGATTGTCCCGTAGGGCTCGTTCTCGTCGAAGCCGGTCGTGTGGTGTGCGTAGGAGATGGCGCCGAACGGGTAGTAGTCCTCCATGATGCGGTGCAGCTCGGGGCCGTGCTGGAGCGTGGCCGAGGCCGAGAGCACCGGGAAGAACGAGCCGGTCTCGACGAGGTAACCGGTCGGCCCCGCGGCGAACTTCGGCGACCACATGTTGTCGGGCACGCCGTAGGCCGGGTGCGTCTTCTCGGGGTACTTGCCGATGGTGATGGTGACCGGGTGGATGTGCGTGAACTTGCCGACGCGCTTGCCGAGGTCGAGCTTCGAGCGGAGCAGGACGGCGGGCGTGCCGATGGAGCCGGCGGCCAACACCACGCCCTTCGTCGGCTTGACGACGAGGGTGCCGCCGGTCGGCCGCGTCTTGCCGTCGATGAAGTGCGCGTGCACTTCACGGATGCGTTCGGAGTCGCCTGCCAGGCGTTCGACCTTCGTGTCCGTGTAGACGGTCGCGCCGCGCGCGACGGCGTCGGGCAGCCAGCGGACGAACCCGCTCATCTTGCGGTCGTAGGGGCACCCGACGCCGCAGCTCCCGCACTCGCGGCAGTCGTGCGTGTTGTTGGGCAGGTTGTCGTGTGGGATTTGGAGGTGGTCGCAGCCCTCGATGAACTTGCGCGCCGAGGTGTTGTACTTGTCGTTGCGGACAATCGGCAGATAGTTGACGACCTCGCGCAGGTACGGGTCGAGGTTCTGGCGCGTGAAGGGCAGGCCGCGCTTCTGCCACTCGTCGAGGGTTTCGAGCCGCGGCGGCAGGCAGGCCGACCAGTTGACGGCGGTGCCCCCGCCGAGGCAGCGCCCCTGCATGACCTTCACGCCGCCGTTCTTGGTGAGGCGGACGCCGCCCTCCTGGTAGAGCAGCTTGTACATCTCGACCTCGCGCTCGTTGAGCATCGGTCGCTTCTGCGCCGGCGCGGGGCCTTCACCCTTCGGGATGTTCGGACCCTCTTCGAGGACGATCACGTCGAAGCCGGCCTCGGCCAGCTTGAGCGCGCAGACGCCCCCGGCCGCCCCCGACCCGACGACGCAGAAATCCGGCATCAGCGTCCACTCGTCTGTCCCCAGCGTCCGACCTTCGATGATCTTTCCTGCCATCCCTTGACTCCTTTTTGGGGGGGGTTGCGCCGAACAGAACGTGCGATGAGTGTCGGGGCGTCGGTCAATTGCGTAGGGGCGCTGGCGGCTTCCCGACCCCGCCCGCCGGGACTGAATCTGAGGGGTCTGCCGGAGTTCGTCGGCCGGGCGCAAACGAAGGTAGGAGGGCGCCGGCTTCTCACAATGAAAATGCAAGGCGCACTCTATGCCCGGCGCGCGGGGCTGTCAAGGTATTTATTAACCTCGCCGCGGCTCAGCTCGACGCCCGGAACACGAGAAAGTAGTCCATGCCGTCCGGCTTGACGAAGTCGTACTGTTCGACCAACTCGAAGCCGGCGCGCCCGGCCTCCCTGATGACCGCGTCGGCGTCGAGGCCGTGGTCATCGCCCTTCCCGTTGCGGTCTATGATGCCGAGAAGTGCGCCCGCGCGCATCGACCGACGGACGTGTCTGAGCAGCGGAACCGGCCGCGCTATTTCGTGGTAGGTCTTCAGGAGGAGGACGGCGTCTACGCTGTCGGCGGGAAGCCGTGGGTCGTCCTCCTTGCCCAACACGGTGCGTATGTTCGGGAGCTTCTCGCGCGCGGCGCGTTCTTCGATGTGCTTCAAGTAGTCGGAATTGATTTCGACGGCGTAGACGAGGTCGTTCTCACCCACACGCCGCGCCGCACGGACGGTGAACCAGCCGGAGCCGGCCCCGATGTCCGCCACGTCCGAGCCCGGCCAGATGCCGAGAATGTCCATGACGCGGTCGATCTGTAGATTTCGCTCGCGCTGCGGGTCTTCGAAGATCGAGAGGTCACCCTGGTAGGGCTCACTCGTCGCCCGTTCGGGCTCTTCCGTCGGGGACGGCGCGGGCGAAGGCGCGGGCGTCGTCTGGCGCTCGGCCTGCTGAGTCGCGACCGAACAGCCGAGGGGCGCGGCGAGTAAAAGCGCCCAGAGCAGACCGCGCCAAACCGTAGACGAGGTCGAGATGCGGAGCATGACCAATCCTCTCTTTTGGCATCAAACGAGCGTCGCCCGCCGTCTCCTGTGACGACGGCGCCCTAATCGTCTTCCCCCGGAGGGACGAGCGAGAACTCGACATTACGTTCCGTTACGAAGTTAGACACCTGTGTCCCGGACGGATGTTGCCAGTGCGTCGGGGAATTTTCCCGCGGGCTGTCGTACACTGTTCGCATGACACAAGGGGAAGATTTTACCATCGGGGTCGAAGAGGAATATCAGATCGTTGACGTGAAGACGCGGGGGCTGCGTCCGCGCGCGCTCCGCATTCTGCCCGGGGCGCGTGCGGCGGTGGGCGATCAGGTCACCCCCGAGTTGTACCTCTCGCAAATCGAGATCGGCACGCCCATCTGTAAGACGTTGGACGAGGTGCGCGCCGAGCTGACACGCCTGCGCCGCGAGGTGAACGCGGCGGCCGAGCAGGAGGGCAGCCGCATCGCGGCGGCGGGCACACACCCCTTCTCACACTGGGGGGATCAGGAGATTACGCCGCGCCGTCGCTACGCCGGCATCGCCGAGGAGTACGAACAGCTCGCGCGCGAGCACCTGATCTACGGCTGCCACGTCCACGTCGGGGTCAAAGACCGAGAGGCCGCCATCCAGGTCATGAACCGCGCGCGGCTGTGGCTCGCGCCGCTGCTGGCGCTCGCCGCCAACTCGCCCTTCTGGCTCGGCGACGACACCGGCTACGCCAGTTTCCGCACGGAGATTTGGCGGCGCTGGCCGATGGCCGGCACCCCGCACGAGTTCGACTCGCGCTCCGAATACGACGCCCTGGTCGAGTCACTCGTCGCGACCGGGAGTGTCGGCGACGCGACCAAAATCTATTGGGACCTGCGCCCCTCTGCGAGGTACGAGACGCTGGAGTTCCGCGTCACGGACGTGTGCCTGACCGTGGACGAAGCCGTCATGATCGCCGGGCTCGCCCGTGCGCTCACGCGCGCCTGCTATGGTCAGGCCGTGCGGGAAGAGCCGCACGCGCGTGTGCGCCCGGAGCTGCTGCACGCGGCCGGGTGGCGCGCGGCCCGCTACGGCCTGGACGCTGACCTGATTGACGTTGAGCAGGGGCGGGCCGTGGCGGCCCATGAAGTGGTCGAGCGCCTGCTCGCGCGGCTGCGTGACGCCCTCGAAGAAGATCAGGCGTGGGAGGAAGTCAGCGAATTGGTGCGCGCCACACTGAGGCGTGGCAACGGGGCGACACGCCAGCGCGCCGCCTTCGCCCGCTCCGGCCGTCTGGAAGGGGTGGTTGATTTTATCGTCGGCCAGACGTTAACGCCCGAATAAGACCGACCCTGCTGAGCACTTCCTGACGATGAACCCTTCACGCCATTTGTGGCGGCAGCGCCGGCCCACAGACAACCGCGGGCAACTGCGACCCTCAGACTCTCACGCATAATCTTTTGTGGTCACGTTCAAGGCGCGGGCGCCGCCGGCGCTGGGACTTGTTGGAACTTTTCGGCGATGCGGGCGCGCATGGCGCGCAGTTCGGACTCGGGGAGCCAGCGGCCGCGCACCATGACGCCTGCGCGGAGCTCGGTGTTGGTGATCTGGTCGAGCGGGTTGGCGTCGAGCAGGAGGAGGTCTGCGCGGCGGCCGCGTGCGACGGTGCCGACGCGGTCGAGCGCGCGCAGGTACTCGGCCGGGTTGCGCGTCGCGGCCGCGAGCGCGGCGTAGGGGCTCAGACCCGCCTCGACCAGATTGCGCAGCTCGCGGTGCAGGGTGAAGCCGTAGAGCAGGAACAGCTCCGGCGTGTCCGAGCCGGCCATAATCTTCCCGCCCGCGTCGTGGATGGCTTTGACCAGGCGGTCGCGCACGCCCTGGTAACGTCGGCGGCGTTCGGCCGTCGGCGGCTCCGTCCAGAAACGCTTGAGCGCGGCGTGGCGCGACTCGCGCAAGGCGGCGGGGAAGAACGGGTAGTCGGGCCGCGCGCGCACCTCATCGTCGGACGGCTCGACGGCGAAGGTGAGTTTGAAGAAAGTCAGCGTCGGGCAGGTGTAGACGCCCGCACGCGCCGTCGCCCGCGCCACCTCCTCGACCTTGCGGTCATCCACGTAGTCCAGACTCTCCCAGTTGCGCTTGCGCCAGACGCCCACGTCCGAGACCGACGCTTTCGACGGCGCGTCGTCGCGGAGCACGGCCTCCATGTACGAGTCGAGGTGCTCGATCTGCTGCCCGGCCGCGAGCGCCCGCCGGAGACCGACGCGCACGTCCACGTGGCCGACGACGCGGATGCCCGACGCCTTGGCCTGCGCGGTCGCGGCGTCGTAGACCTCGGGCGTGATCTCGGTCGTGAGCTTGATGAAGTCGTAGCCGGCGGCCTTGAAGTCGCGGACGGCGGCGCGCGCCTCTTCGGCCGTCTTCACCACGCGTCCGTTGAAGACGCCGCCGCCGTAGGCGCGCCCGGCCAGTTGCGGGCTCGCGACGTAGAGCGTCGGGCCGAGCATGCGCCCCGCCTCAACGTCGCGGCGCATGGAGAGATGTTCGGGCGTGCCGATCATCAAACGAATCGTCGTCACGCCGTTGGCGAGCATCAGCGCCAATTCGTCCGCGGCCAGCTCCTCGGGGAAGTCGTCGTCCGAGAAGAGGTGCGTGTGCATGTCAACGAGGCCGGGCAGGAGGTACTTGCCGCGCCCGTCGATGCGCAGCGCGCCCTCCGGCACGCGCACCCTGCGCGCGTCGCCGACCTCACGAATGAGTCCGTCGCGCACCACGACCGTCTGGTCGCGCAGCACGCGCTCGCGATCCATCGGGATGACGTTGACGTGCTCGAAGGCCGTCACGCGCGGCGACGGCCCTTGCGCGCGCGCCGGGACGAACGGGGTGAATGATAAGAGCAGCAGTAAGAGTGCGAGCGTCTTCGTCTTCATCAAACAGGGCTCCGTGGCGGTGTGGCGTTCCGGGATGAGCGCGGCCGGGGCGCGGCCGGGGCATCATACACACGGCGCGTCCCGCGCGGAACGGGATTGTGACCAAACGCGCCGGGGCAGTGACGAGACGCGCGTCGGTGCGCGGACGCGTTGCGCGCCCCTGCCACAGGGTCGGGCCACGATTCGTCAGATTAATGTCGCATTCAATTGTATTTCGCCTGAAACAGAATTTGTTAGTAGTTCGTACTACTGACAAATTCTGCGGAGGTGATTGAATGGCGAAAGCTTTGACGAAACGAACTGTTTGGCTGTTGCTGCTCATCGTTGCCGCGGCCGCGCCCGGGGCGGCACAGAGCACGCCGCCGGAGGCTGAGGCGCTCGCGCGCGTCCGCGCGGCGATTGGCTACGAGCGCCTGCGGGCGCGCAAGAACGGCGTGCTCGCTGAGGGCACGGCGCGCGTGGGCGGCCTCGACTCGAAGCTGACGCTGCTGTTCACGCCCGACGGCCGGTTCAGGACAGACATCGAGGGGCCTCTCGGGAGCGTCACCGGGTTCGACGGGTCAGCCGGGTGGGAGCTTGACTGGTCGGGCATGCCCCGCCCGCTCGAACTCGAAGACCTCGAACTAGCGCAGTTAGAGGGCGCGATCCGCACCGGCCGGTGGCTGGCCGACGACGGACCGTTCGCCGTCTCGGTGGACGCCGTGAAGACGGACGACAGTCAGGTCGCATTCAATCTCGCCCTCAAGAATGGCCTGCTCAAGGCGACGGTCTTCGTCGACCGCGCGACGTGGCTCCCGAAGACGGTCACGCGGCGCGGGGTGGGCGGCGAAGAGGTCGTGGAACTGGGCGACTACCGCGAGGTGCTGGGCTTCCGCTTCCCGCACAGGGTATCGCGCACACTCGGTAAGACGACGAGCGTCTCGGAAATCCGCACCGTCGCGGCCGCGCCGGGCTCGTCGCGTGCGGGCTACCGGCCCGTCACCGCGCGCCCTGCCGACACGCGCTGGGACTCGGCGACGCCGGCGCGTTTGGAGGTCAGGCGCGTTAAGTCCGGGCACCTGCTCGTGCACCCGCTCGTCAACGGGCAGGACGTGGGGTGGTTCATTCTCGACAGCGGGGCGGGCACGATGGTTATCGACCAGAAGGTCGCGGATCGACTGGGGATGCCGGCGGTCGGCGAGATCGTCGCCGTCGGCGTGGCCGGCACGACCCGGACTCGCTTCCGTATGGGCGGGCCGCTGAGGCTCGGCCCGCTGACCATGACCCGCGCGCGGTATCTCGACCTCGACCTCGGCTTTCTGACGAATGCTTTCGGCCTCCCCGTCGGCGGAATCGTCGGCCGCGAGTTGTTCGCGCGGGCGGCGGTCGAGATAGACATGTCGGCCGAGGCCGTCTCGCTCCACGACCCGGCCCGCTACCGGCTCGAAGGCGCGCAGTGGCAGGAGATGTTCTTCAGCGGCCGCAACCCGGCCGTGCGTGCGCGCTTCGAGGGTGACCGCGCGGGCCTCTTCAAGATCGACACCGGCTCCGACCAGACCGTGACGATTCACGCCCCGGCCGTCGAGCGCTTCGGCCTGCTCGCTGGGCGCGAGACGCGCGAGGCGCGGTCGGGCGGCGTGGGCGGCTCGCGCCCTTCGCGGAAGGGCAGACTCGCGTGGTTCGAGCTGGCCGGCCACCGTTTCGAGAGCCCCGAAGTGGAGTTCGCCGGGGCGGGAGAGGGGGCCTTCTCCGACATGTACACAATCGGCAACGTCGGCGCGGGCTTCCTGAAGGCGTTCCGCATCGTCTTCGACTACGGCAATAAGCGGGTCGCGTTCGCGCCGCTCAAGGCGTCGAAGGCCGCGGGGGCGGGCGCGCCGTGAGTACCGAGCGGAGCGTCCGGGCGCTCGTCGAGCTCGGGTTCACCGGCCTTGAGGCCGAAGTCTACACGGCGCTGGCGCAGCACCAGCCGATGACCGCCTACCGGGTCGCGCAGCTCACGGGTAAGCCGGCCGCCAACGTCTACAAGGCCGTCGAGTCCTTGCAGGCCAAAGGCGCCGTCATCGTCGAAGACGGGGCGAGCCGCGTCGTCCACGCGGTGCCGGCCGCCGAGGTGCTCGGGCTGCTGGAGCGTGGCTTCCGCGAGAGCCGGGAGCGCGCGGCCGCCGCCCTCGCCGAGTTGCAGAGTGTGCCGGCCGACGACCGCGTCTACCAGCTCCGTTCGCGCGATCAGGTGATTGAGCGCTGCCGGAGGATGCTTGAGCGCGCAGAGCGGGTCGCCCTGATTGATGCCTTCCCGGCCCCGCTGGAGGAGTTGCGTCCGGAGGCGGAGGCCGCCGCGGCCCGCGGGGTCGTGGTCGCCGCCAAGGCGTACGAGCCCGTGTCGCTGCGTGAGGCCGAGGTCTTCGTCCACCCCGAAGGCCGCGCCGTCGTCGAGCGCTGGCCGGGGCAGTGGGTCAACGTCGTGGTGGACGGGCGCGAGCACCTCCTCGCGCTGCTCACGCGCGACGGGCGGGGCGTCGAGCAGGCGGTGTGGAGCGAGAGCACTTACCTGTCGTGGGTCTATCACAGCGCCGTGTCGCGGGAGCTCATCATGGCGGACGTGGAGAGACTGATCTCCGGCGGCGCCACTTCGAAGGAGCTGCGCGCCGCCATCGGACGCCACCGCCGGATCGTGGCGTCGGACGCGCCGGGCTTCGAGCTGCTCGTGCGCCGCTTCGGCGGCCGGGCCTGAGCCGATGGGGAGCGTCCTCTTTGCAACCCCGGGTTTATGAGACCCGTTTACTTTTGCGAATCCACTCGACGCAGCCTTCTACTCGTTGCGCAGCGCCGCCATCGGGTCTATTTTCGTCGCCCGCCGCGCCGGCACGTAGCAGGCCAGAAGCGCCACGGCGGTCAGCAGCGCGGCCACGCCGACGTAGGTCAGAGGGTCGGACGCTGACACGCCGAACAGCAGACTCCCCGCCAGCCGCGCCAGCCCCAGCGCCGCCAAAATCCCCGCCGCCACCCCCAGCAGCACGGGCGCCATTCCCTGCCCGATGACGAGCCGCAGCACGTTCGACGCCCGCGCGCCCAGCGCCACGCGGATGCCGATCTCGCGCGTGCGCCGCGACACGGCGTGCGACATCACGCCGTAGATGCCGACGGCGGCCAGCAGCAGCGCCAGCAGCCCGAAGCCGCCCAGGAGCCCCGCCGCCACCCGCACGGGCAGGAGCGGCATCGCCAAACGCTCCTCCAGCGCCTTGCCCGCCGCCGGCAGGTGTGGGTCGAGCTGCCGCACCTCGTTGCGCACGGCGGCGAGCAGTCCGCGCGCGTCCCCTTCGGTGCGCAGGATGAGGGTGTTCGTCCCCGTGTAGACTTGCGCCAGCGGCCTGACGACGTACGCCTGCGGCTCTTCGTTGAGCCCGGCGTACTTGCCGTCCGCGACCACGCCGACGACCTCCGTCAACGGCGACTGCGGGCCGCCCAGTCGGAAGCGCCTGCCCAGCGGGTCTTCGCCGGGCCAGAATTGTCGGACGAAGGTCTCGTTAACTATGGCCACCGGCGGCGCCTTCGTGTCGTCCCGCTCGTTGAAGTCCCGCCCGCGCACGAGGCGCGTGCTCATCGCCTGTAGATAACCGGGGCCGGCGCGGCTCGTCATCGCCCTCGGCGCCTTCGAGGCGCGCTCCTGCACCTGACCCTCGACGAACACGGAGTCTCTAGAGAAGTGCAGGTCGACGGGGGCGAGATCGACGAGCCCGGCCGCGCGCACGCCGGGCAGAGCGCGCACGCGCTCCAGCAGCCGCCGCTGGAACTCAAGTCCGCGCGCCTCGTCGTAGCCCTGTAGACGCAGGTCGAACGAGACCTCCAGGGCGTTCGTCGGGTCGAAGCCGAGGTCGAGCGCCTGCGCCCTCTGCAACGCGCGCAGCATCAGGCCGCCGCCCACCAGCAGCACGAGCGAGAGCGCGATCTGCAACGCTATCAAAACGCCCTTCAGCCGCGAGCGCCGGAAGCCGCCTGATGCCGTCTCGTCCTTGAGCGCGGGCAGCAGTTCGACCTTCGTCGCCTGCCACGCCGGCAGCAGTCCGAACAGCACCCCGGTCAGGAGCGACACCACGCAGGTGAAGGCCATGACGCGGTAATCCAGGTGCAGGTCGATGGCGAGCGGCACGTCAACCGGGGGCTTGAGCCCGACCGCGAGTTGTACCAGCCAGTAGGCCAAAAGCACCCCGACGGCCCCGCTCACGACTGCCAGCAGCATGCTCTCGGCCATCAACTGCCGCACGAGCCGCCAACGGCTCGCGCCCAGCGCGAGGCGCATCGCGATCTCTTTGCGCCGCTCGGCCGCGCGCGCCAG
>DAIRFV010000236.1:0-9599 GCA_036794905.1 Pyrinomonadaceae bacterium
TTATAACGTCCGTCGCGCGGCACAGTCCAGACGTAGACCGTGCGGTAGAGGTTCTTCCAGGGGACGCGCACGCTCTTTTCGGGCGGCCAGTCGCCCATGCGGAAGTCGTGCGAGACGATGCGCGCGCCGACCGGCAGCTCGCGCAGGAGCTTCGGGCGGAGCATGACGTTGAGCCTGTCCGACAGGTAGAGCGTGACGACGGTCGCGCCCGACAAATCTGCCGCGAACATGTCGCCGAGGCGGAAGGTGACGAGGCCGTCGAGCCCTTCGCGCTTCGCCGTCTCCGACGCCTCTTCGACGAGCTTCGGGTCGATGTCGATGCCGACTGCGCGCACGCCGTACTGCCTGGCCGCCGCCAGGGGGATGCGCCCGTCGCCGCTCCCGAGGTCGATGAGCAAGTCGCCCTTCCCGAGGCGAGCCTGCCGCAGCATCTCGTCCACGGTCTCGGGCGGCGTCGGGACGTAGATCACGTCCGGCCTGCGCAGACGGCGCTGACGGCGCGGAGCGGTGCGGCCCGTTCTCTTCTTCTGAAGAGCGGTGCCCGCGCGCGCCGCGGCCTCGGACGCGGGCGCCGCGGCCAGGAGCACGCACGCGGCCAGCGCGATTTTCGTCAGCGACCTTCTCATCCTTCACTTCTCGCGGATGAGCGCCATCGCCTCGGCGCGCGTGCGCGAGTCTTTGCGGAAGCCGCCGCGGATGGCCGAGGTGATGGTGACGGCGCCCGGCTTCTTCACGCCGCGGATGGTCATGCAGGTGTGCTCGGCCTCCATCACGACCATCACGCCGACCGGCTTCAAACCCTCGAAGAGCGTGTCGGCGATCTCCGAGGTCAGACGCTCCTGCACTTGCAGGCGCCGCGCGAAAGTCTCGACGAGCCGCGCGAGTTTCGAGAGCCCGACGATGCGACCCTCCTTCGGGATGTACGCGATGTGGCACTTGCCGACGAAGGGCGCGAGGTGGTGTTCGCACAGCGACGCGAAGTGTATCTCCTTCACGATGACCATCTCGTCGTGGCGGTCGCCGGGGAGCGCCTGCACGTGCTGCACGGGGTCTTCGCGCATCCCCGCCGTCAGCTCCGCGTACATCTCCGCCACGCGGCGCGGCGTCCGCTGGAGGCCGGCGCGCTCCGCGTCCTCGCCCACGCCTTCGAGGATGAGCCGCACGCCGCGCTCGATCTTATCGAGGTCAACCCCGCGCGCGTCTCCTACCTCGGAGCCGTCGTCCGGCTCGGTCGCGGAGAAGATCGTTGCCATCGTTTGCGCCTCCCGAAGTCTCGGCCCCTTCAACTCTCAGAACGCCGGAACGCCGCCAGGGCCGCGTCCTGCACGACGCGCAGGGGGACTTGGTGCGCGAGCGCGGCCGCGCGGCAGTCCTCGAACTCGGGCGTCGCGCCGACCACGCGCCCCGACTGGCGCGCGACCTTGACGGCAATCGTACCGAACTCGGTCTCCACAGTCACGGCCTCCCGCTCCAACGTCCTGCGGGACACCGCGGACGAGCGCACGCCCAGCGTCGGCGTTTCCGCGAACAGCAGGCCGCGCATCGCCTCGCCGTCCGTGGGCCGGCAGAGGATCGAGACGAGCACGCCGGGCCGGTTCTTCTTCATCTGCACGTGCGTGAAGAAGCAGTCGAGCGCGCCGCCCGCCAGCGCGCGCTCCATCAGGTGCCCGAGGACTTGCGGCGACACGTCGTCAAGGTTGGTCTCCAACATCAACAACTCCTCGTCGCCCTGCTGTGAGACGCCTGACGGCGTCTCCCCGGCCTTATCGGACTCGCCGACGATGACGCGCAGCACGTTCGGGAAATTCTTGTACTCCCTCGTCCCCGCGCCGTAGCCCGTGGCCTCGACGCGCATCCGCGGCAGCGCGCCGAACTCTTCGCAGAGGGTCGCGAGGATGGCGGCGCCCGTCGGCGTGACCAGCTCGCCCTTGATGTCGGTCGAGTAGATTGGCGCCCCTTTCAACAGTTCCGCGACCGCCGGCGGAGGGACGGGAAACCGTCCGTGCTCCATCTCGACCGTGCCGCTCCCGACGTGGAGCGCCGACGCCGCGAAGCGCTCGACGCCCAGCAGCTCGAACCCGATGCACGCGCCGACCACGTCCACGATGGCGTCCACGGCGCCGACCTCGTGGAAGTGTATGCGCTCGACGGGCACGTCGTGGACGCGCGCCTCTGCCTCGCCCAGCCGGCGGAAAATCTTCAGCGCGCGCTCCTTGACCGAGTCGTTCAGTTGCGAGCCGCCGATGAGCTTCTCGATGTGCGAGAGGTGGCGGTGCTGCTTCTCATCCTTCGTCAAACGCACGATGGCGCGCGTCGCGCTGATGCCGCTGCGGTCAACCTTCTCGAATCCTATCTCGTAGCCGTCCACGCCGAGCAGCGCGATGCGCTCGGTCAGCGCGCGCGCGTCCGCCCCGGCGTCCACGAGCGCGCCGAGCGTCATGTCGCCGCTGATGCCGGCGAAGCAGTCGAAATAGATAGTTCTCAACTAAACACCCTCATCATCGAGTAAAGGTAGAATCTCGCCCGCCGCGCCGCGCAGCGTCACGTCGCACGCCTCGGAGAGCGGCGTCGGCTCCGGGTTGACCTCGACGAGAAACGCGCCCGCCTCGGCCGCCGCGGAGGGCAGCCCCGCCGCCGGGTAGACGATGGCCGAAGTGCCCACGACGAAACACACGTCACATCCGGCGGCGCCCGCGGCCGCCGAAATCCAGACGCGCTCCGGCAGCACCTCGCCGAAGAGCACCACGTCCGGCCGCATCTGTCCGCCGCACTCGACGCAAAGGGGCGGTCGCACGTCCGAAGGCTTCCCGCGCAGGTCTTCCCTGCCCCCGCACTTCAAACAACGCGCGCGCCAGACGTTGCCGTGCAGTTCGAGCACTTCGCGCGAGCCGGCCTCGGTGTGCAGGCCGTCCACGTTCTGCGTGGCGAGAGTGAAATATTGGAAGCGCTCCTGCCAGCGGGCGATTGCGTCGTGCGCGGGGTTCGGCCGGCAGCTTGAGAGCACGCCGCGGCGGTAGTCGAACCACTCCCAGACCTCCGGCAGGTTGCTCCGCACCATCCCGGCCGAGGAGATGACCTCGAACGGCATCCCCTTCCAGACGGCCGTGTTGCCGCCGCCGCGGAAGGTCGGCACGCCGCTCTCGGCCGACACGCCCGCGCCGGTCAGCACGAAGACGCTCCGCGCCGAACGCAGACGTTCCCGCAACTCTCCGGGGATGTTCAGATGTTGTCCGACGGGCATTGAAAACGCATTGGATGGTAGCAGAGCGCGTCGGGCGAGTGTCAAGCAAGACAAACGGTAGGCAGGAGGCATAATCCACGGCTCACACGTTAAAACTTCCGACCCACAGGTAGAAGTCCCCGCACACGTGTGAAAACTTCAGCTTGGGCCTGAAAATTCTCTTACTCCTCCATGAAAATCTCGCCCCACTCGTGCAAATCTCCGACTCACGCGTGCAAAAGACTAACCCGGTGTGAAAACCTCCGACTCATGCGTGCAAATCTCTTACTCAAGCGCGCCGGATTGCGACGGTTGGGCGCACAATTCCTGCCACGGGTGAAAGATTGCAACAGACGGGTGCAAAAGACTAACTCAGGCGTTCACGAGACTAATTCACTTGTGCAAAATAGCTACTCACGCGCGCAATATTAAAACCATTTTTCGCCCGCTCGTCGCGAATAAGGCCCATTTATGGATCAGGCGTGAAAATCTCCTGCTCAAGTGTGAAAATTTCTGATAATTTACGCATAATTCTGAACATTGTCGTTCTCCGACTCCCACCTGTCGTTCTCCGACTCCGACCTGCGCAAACCTCTCACACACGCGCGAAAATCCCCGACTCAAAGATAATAATCGCTCTCCGAGAGTGAATATCGCTGGTTCAAGGGCCAAAAACGGTTTGGCAGGAAACCAATTCCACAGAAGTTTTTTTTAAGGATGTCCGTTCGCCCCTCCGGGGCTCCGCCAACAGTCCTTAACTGCCCACTGCCATTTGCCTACTGATTAGCGCCGCGCGAATCGGCTGAGCTATACTTTCGACTTTTCCGGTGAACCGAGAAAACTTCAGAGGAAACGTAAGCCTTGAACCTGATCGAACTACAGCAGTCTCTGCGCGAGCGCGTCCGCCGTGCCGCCGCCGGCCAATTCGGGGTCGAGTTGGAGCAGGTGCCTTCGGAGGTGCCGCCGCGCACCGAGCTTGGCGACCTCGCCTTCCCCGTCGCCTTCGAGCTGGCCAAGCGCATCAAGCAGGCGACCGGCGAGAAGCGCAACCCCCGCGCCATCGCCGAAGAGCTGAAGCAGGTGCTCGAAGCGGACGAGGCGGTCGAGCGCGTCGAGGTCGCCGGCGCCGGCTACCTCAACCTCTTCTACGACCGCGCGCGACTGCTGGCAGAACTCCCTTCGTCAACGACCGAAGCGACGCCCGCGGCCGACGCATCGGGCGTACAGCCCAAGCGCATGGTCGAGCACACGAGCGTCAACCCGAACAAGGCCGCGCACATCGGCCACCTGCGCAACTCTGTGCTCGGCGACACCTTCGTCCGCATCCTCCACGCCAACGGCGAGCGCGTCGAGGTGCACAACTACATCGACAACACGGGCGTGCAGGTCGCCGACGTGGTCGTCGGCTTCGTACACCTCGAAGGCATGTCGCTCGCGGACGTGCGCGCGCTCGACGCCTCGCTGACGGACGACCACCCGTTCGACTATTACTGCTGGGACTTGTACGCGCGCGTCGGCCTCTTCTACCGGGGCGGCGACCCGGACGCCAAGGAAGACCCCGAGCGTCTGAAGCTGCGCGTCGAGACGCTGCACGCGCTCGAAGAGGGCGGCAACGCGACGGCCGAGCTGGCCGACTACGTCGCGACGCGCATCGTCCACTGTCACCTCGACACGATGCTTCGGCTCGGCATCGCCTACGACCTTCTGCCGCGCGAGTCCGAGGTGCTCCACTTCCTCTGGTCGCACGCCTTCGAGCGCATGAAGGAGTCGGGCGCCATCAGGTTCCAGACCGAGGGCAAGAACAAGGGCTGCTGGGTCATGCCGATGGAGACGCACGAGGGCAGCGACGAGCACGAGGCCGACAAGGTCATCGTCCGCTCCAACGGCACCATCACCTACACGGGCAAGGACATCGCGTACCAGCTCTGGAAGCTCGGGCAGGTCGAACTCAACTTCTACTTCAAACCCTTCCGCACCGAGCCGGACGGCCGCACCGTCTGGACGACGACGAGCAACGCGGAGGAGGCCGGACGGGAAGCGCCGCACTTCGGCGCGGGCGCGACCGTCTACAACGTCATCGACTCGCGCCAGTCCTACCCGCAGGAGGTCGTCAAGCGCGGCGTCGCGGCCGTCGCGCCCGCCGTCGGCGAGGCGGCGAGCGTCCACCTCTCCTACGAGATGGTCGCGCTCTCGCCCGCCGCGGCCGAAGAGCTGGGGCTGGAGCTGAGCGCGGAGGAGCGCTCGCGCCCCTTCGTCGAGATGAGCGGCCGTCGGGGCCTGGGCGTCAAGGCCGACGACTTCATCGACACGCTCGAAGCGAACGCCCTGCGCGAGGTCGAGGGCCGCCACCCGGACATCCCCGCCGGGGAGAAGCAGACGGCGGCACACATCCTCGCCGTCGGCGCGCTGCGCTACTTTCTGATGAAGTGGACGCGGAACTCCGTCATCGTCTTCGACTTCAAGGAGGCGCTCTCGACGAAGGGCGAGGCCGGCCCCTACTGCCAGTACGCGGCGGTGCGCGCCAACTCCATCTTTCGCAAGTTGCGAACCGGAGAGCTGCCGGAGGCGCAACGCCTCGTCGCGGAGGGCGCGGGCGGCGGCGAGTCGGCCGAGTCCGTGCGGAAAGTTTTCGAGGGCGAGATCGGGGGCGAGATTTGGTCTCTGGTGATGCTGGCGGCGCGTCTGCCCGAAGTGCTCCGGCAGTCGGCCAACTTCGCGGAGCCTTCGCACCTCGCGAAGTACAGCTTCCAACTGGCACAGGCGTTTAACTTCTTCTACAATCGCGACGAGAACCGCATCCTCGAAGAGCGGGACGCGGTCAGGCGCGCCGTCCTCGTCTACGTCACCGACTTCGTGCGCACGCAACTCACGCACGCGCTCGCCACCCTCGGCATCGAGGTGCCCGAGAGGATGTGAGCGCGACACGCCCCGGGCGGCACGAGCCTTGCAAAAGCCGTGAGCCGTAAACCGTAAACGGTGACCAGATAAAAATTGTGTCACCCGTCACGGTTCACGGTTCACGGTTCACGCTCTTACCACGGTTCACGCGAAAGAGGTACACGATGCTCATTGTCATGAAGGCCGACGCCACCGAGCGCGATGTCGCGGAGGTCGAGCGCGTCATCACGGAGATGGGCTACCGCCCGCACACGATGCCCGGCGCCTCGCGCACGGCCATCGGCATCACGGGCAACGACAAGCCCGTGGACGTGACGCGCTTCGAGACGCTGCACGGCGTCGCCGAGGCCATCCGCGTGACCAAGCCCTACAAGCTCGTCACGCTCGACCTGCGCCCCGAGAAGACTGTCGTCAAAGTCGGCGACGCGGAGATCGGCGGCGAGGAGTTGGCCATCATCGCCGGCCCCTGCGCCGTCGAGAATCGCGAACAGCTCTTCGCCGTCGCCGAGGCCGTCCGACGCAGCGGCGCGCGCTTCTTCCGCGGCGGCGCCTTCAAGCCGCGCACGAGCCCTTACGCGTTTCAGGGTCTGGGCGAAGAGGGCTTGAGGCTTCTGGCGGAAGTCCGCGAGGCTTTCGGGCTGAAGATCGTGACGGAGGCGGTGGACGAGTCGAGCGCAGACCTCGTGGACAAGTACGCGGACGTGTTCCAGGTCGGCGCGCGCAACATGCAGAACTTCTCGCTGCTGAAGCGCGCGGGGCGCTCACGCCTGCCGGTGCTTTTGAAGCGGGGCTTGTCGGCGACGGTAGACGAGTGGCTGCTCGCGGCCGAGTACATCATGGCCGAGGGCAATTACAACATCGTCCTCTGCGAGCGCGGCGTGCGCACCTTCGCGCAGCACACGCGCAACACCTTAGACCTCGCGGCCGTGCCCGCCGTCCAGCGCATCTCGCACCTGCCGGTCGTCGTAGACCCCTCGCACGGCACGGGCAAGAACCACATGGTGACGCCGCTCGCGCGCGCGGCCGTCGCCGTCGGCGCCGACGGCCTCATCATCGAAGTCCACAACCAGCCCGAGCGCGCACTCTCCGACGGCGCGCAGTCGCTCACGCTCGAACAGTACGAACAGCTCGCGCAGGAGGTGCGCGCCATCCACGAGGCCATCGCGCCCGCGCCGGTCGGCTAGAATTTAAGAACAGTTAACCACAGAGAGACAGAGGCACAGCTTTTAGGTCAACAGACGACAAGCTGTGCCTCTGTCTCTCTGTGGTTAATTATTTTCAGTTAAAGTCGCCGGTCAGGATTTCTCCCAGACGTTTGGTAAAGACCGAGCGCGGCAGGACGTGTTCGACTCCGGCCTCAAGCGCCTTGCGCTGAAGCTCCGTCTCGACGTGCGAAAAGAAGGCGACGACGGGGACGGCGCGCAGTTGTTCGTCGGCCTTGAGGCGCGCGGCCAGCCCGAAGGGGTCGAGGCGCGTGTCGTGGAGGTCGAGGATGACGAGCGAGGGCGTCTCCGCCCTGGCGTAGTCGAAGAGCCCGTCCTCCGTCCGCGCGAATTCGACGGTGACGTTCAGGTGCTCAGCCGTCCCGCGAATCTTCGAGGCGAAGAGCATGTCGCTCACGGCGGCGATGACGCGTCGATTCATCTATAATCTCCCAACGCTCTACCCGAAATTTCCGTGCGACGATTGTGCAACACGCACGCGGCGCGAGCCAAGCCGCCCGACCCGATGGCTTCAAACGTCGAACACGACAAACGCTACTCGGTTCCGCCCGAACTCGAAATCGAGCGCGACGACTTCGCGACCCCCACGGCGACGCCGGAGGATTCGTCGCGGCTGGTCGTCGTCACCTACAACATAAGGTACGCGGTCGGCTCGCACCTCATCGGCGGGAGCGTGCTGCGCCGCGTCGGCCTCGGCTGGCCGGGGCGCCGCCCGCGGCTCGTCGGCGACAACATACGCAAAGCCGCGCGCATACTTTCTGACGGTCATCATCTGCCGAGGGCGGATGTCATCGCCTTGCAGGAGGCGGATCGCGGGACGCTGCGCGCGGGCGGACGCCACGTCGCGCGCGAGCTGGCCCACGAACTCCGGATGAGCTACGTCCGCGCGCACGTCCCGACGCCCGCCGACGTGGAGCCCGCGGGCCGCAAGTGGTGGCTCGACTTCGAGGAGCGCATGCTGCGCGGCGAGGAGGGCGACACGGGCGTCGCCCTCCTCAGCCGCCTGCCGCTCTCCGGCGCCGCGCGCATCGAGCTGCCGTGGGGCGCGTGCCCCTGGCGGCCGCGGCTCGCGGTCGCGGCGTCGGTGCCCTTCGGCGGGCGCAGACTCCACGCCTTCAACGCGCACATCGACACGCACGCGACCGTCGAGGGTCAGCTCGAACAGCACCGCACCATCCTCGCTGAGGCCGCGCGCACGGCCGGGTCGGAGCCGATTGTCCTGCTCGGCGACTTCAACACGCTCAACGACGAGGGGCGGCGCGCCGCGCGCACGCTCCTCGAATCGAACGGCTACACGACGCCGCTGCCGACGAACACCACGACGTGGCGCTCGGGGCCGGTACGGCACCACTTCGACTGGATATTCGTGCGCGGCGCGCGCGTGCTGCGCTGGGGCGTCGCGCGCGTCCGGGGCGTCTCCGACCACTGGCCCGTGTGGGTCGAGGTTGAGCCGGAGTGAGATGACGACCGAGACCATCAACAGCCGCAAGAACCCGCTCGCGCAGCGCGCGCGGGCCGTGCGCGACGGGCGCGAGAAGGAGTTCGTCTTCGTCGAGGGCGTGCGTCTGTGCGAAGAGGCGCTCCGCGCCTCGGTGCGATTCGAGCTGGTGCTCTATACGCGAGCCCTCGCCGAAGACGCGCGCGGCGCTTCCCTGCTCAAGGGTCTTCGAGAAGCCTGTCGCGAGACGCACGCCGTCTCCGAAGACGTGCTCGAATCCGTCTCGGACACGAAGACGCCGCAGGGCCTCGTCGCCATCGCGCGGCGTCCACAGACCGGCCGCGAGGTCGTCGGGCGTGCGACGAGAGTGCCGCTGGTCGTCGTCCTGCACCGCGCGAACAACCCGTCGAACGCGGGCGCGGTCTTGAGGGTCGCAGAGGCCGCGGGCGCGACCGGCGTCATCCTGACGAAGGGCTCGACCGACCCGCTCTCGCCGAAGAGTCTGAGGGGCTCGATGGGGTCTGCCTTCCGGCTCCCGCTCTGGACGGGGCCGACGCTGGAAGAGGTTTTTGACTGGTGTGCCGAAAAAGGCATCCCCGCGGTCGCCACCGCCGCGGGCGCGCCGTCGCTGCACACCGAGATTGACTGGACGACTCCGCGCGCGGTCGTCTTAGGCCCGGAGGCCGGCGGGCTCTCCGCAGCAGAGCTGAAGTCGGCACACGACGCCGTGCGCATCCCGATGCGCGAGCCCGTCGAGAGTTTGAATTTGGCGACCGCGCTCGCCGTCGTCCTCTACGAGGCCGCGCGGCAGAGGAGTTTT
>DAIRFV010000237.1:0-9594 GCA_036794905.1 Pyrinomonadaceae bacterium
AGCCCGGCACCGTCTCGCGCTAACACGCCGGGCCGGAGCCCGGCGCTCCCGGGAGTGTAGTCGCGTGCGAATGTACGCAGCTATAAGGGACGGGTTGTTGCGTCGTTGCAGGGCGGCGATGCTTCATTGCAGCGCTTGTTACGTCGCAACACGCGCTGCAATGACGGAAGCACGCGCTGCAACGACGGAACAGGCGCTGCAATGACGGAAGCACGGGCTGCAATGACGGAAGCAGCCGTTGCAGGAACGTAACAAGTGCTGCAATAAGGGGAGCAGCCGTTGCAGGAAGGCAACACGCGCTGCAATAAAGGAGACACACGCTGCAACAAGGGAAAGACGCGTTGCAGCAACGTAACAGGCGCTGCAATAAGGGAGGCACGCGTTGCAGCAACGCTTGAACAAGTGCAGGAGCACCTGCGGGAGAATCCGTTTGGCTAGCGCCGGCGCGAAAGCTCCTCGACGGCGCGCGCGACGACCCAGCCGTGGGCTTCGAGCGCGGCGCGCGACTCTTCGACGCCGCGCCCCGTCTTCGACATCACGAGCGCGACGCGCAGGTCGCCGCCCGCCGCCGCGAGCGACGCGCGCGCGGCCTCTTCGTCGAGCCCCGTCTCGGACGCGAGGATGCGCTCGGAGCGCGCGCGCAGCTTGACGTTGCTCGGGCGCAGGTTCGTCATGCGGTTGCCCGTGACGTAGCCGAGCCTGACCATCGTCGCCGTCGAGATCATGTTCAAGACCATCTTCTGCGCCGTGCCCGCCTTCAGACGCGTCGAGCCCGCGACCACCTCCGGCCCGACCACGGGGACGATGGAGACTTCCGCGGCCTTCGTCAACGGCGAGCCGGGCACGCACGTCAGCGCCGCCGTGAACGCACCCAGGCCGCGCGCGAACTCGACCGCGCCGATGGTGTAAGGCGTCCGCCCCGACGCGGCCACCCCGACCAGCGCGTCCCTGCCCGTGACGCCGCGCGCCTCGGCGTCGCGCGCGCCCGCCTCGCGGTCGTCCTCCGACGCCTCGGTCGCGCGGTGGAGCGCGTCGTAACCGCCCGCGATGATTCCCTGCACAAGCTCCGCCGGCACGCCGAACGTCGGCGGGCACTCCGACGCGTCCAACACGCCCAGACGCCCCGACGTGCCCGTCCCCGCGTAGAAGAGCCTGCCGCCCGCACTCAATCTCTCGACTATCGCCTCGACGGCGCGCTCCACCTCCCCGAGCACGCGACCCACGGCCGACGCGACGCCCGCGTCCTCCTCGTTCATCAGGCGCAGCACGTCCGCGGTCGGCAGACTGCTCAGGCCCCGCGTCCGCGGGTTCTCCTGCTCCGTCAGCGGAAGCTCTGTCTGACTGTCTGTGGACATCTATCTCAGGCTCAGCCCGCGAGCGCGAGCTGCAACTGTTCGCCCGCCATGCGCGCGGCGGCCTCGGCGGGCGCGAGCACCGGCGGCGCGAGAAAGGCACGCGGCGCGACGCGCGCCAGCTCCTCCGTCAGCGGGTTGAGAATCAACCCGCCCGCGGCGAAGACGCCGCCGACGTACGCGACCTGGAAGCGCTCGCGCTCCATCTTCAACTTCCGCACGACGGCCGCGGCCGCCAGCGCAAGCTCGCGCCCCGCCTCCTCGACAATCTCGCGCGCCAACGGGTCGCGCTTCTTCGCGGCCTCGACCACGCGGCTGCCGAAGCCCGCGATGCGGCTGTTCGTCACGCTCGGCGCGTAGACCGCCGTCGAGAGGTCGTCCGCGGCGGCCACGTTGAAGTAGTCGCACGCCGCCTCGACGAGCGCAGTCTTGCGCCCGCGCCCGTCGGTCGCGCGCGCCACGGCCTGCAACGCGCGCCGCGCGAGCCACGACCCGCTCCCCTCGTCGCCGACCAGCGGCCCCCAGCCGCCCGCGCACGCGCGCCGGCCGCGCGCGTTGACGCCGCAGCAGACCGAGCCCGTCCCCGCGATGATGACGACGCCGGGCTTGCCCTCGGTCGCGCCGTAGAGCGCGATGTCGGCGTCGGTCACGACCTCCACGGTCTTGAAGCCCAGCTCCGCGACGGCCGCGCGCATGCGCTCGCGGATGTCGGCGCGCTTGACCCCGGCCAGCCCCATCTCGGCCGCGACGATCTCGACGCGCCTCACGCCCGCCTCCGCGCACGCGCGGTCCACGGCGTCGCGGATGGCGCCCACGGCCTCGCCCACGCCCACGCGCAGGGGGTTCGAAGGCCCCGCCAGCCCCACGCCCAGGACTTCGCCCGCGCCGTCCGCGACGACCGCGCGCGTCTTCGAGCCGCCGCCGTCCACGCCGAGCACGAGAGAGCGCGCGGCGAGCCCCCGCGGGCGTTTCGACTGGAGTCTGGCTGGGCGGCGCTTGGCCTTCATCGGGGATCAGGGGCGGGGGCGCGGCGACTTGCGGGCCGGCGCCCGTTAAAAAATTTGTGCAATCCTAGCGGAAGTTTGATTATAATCAAAACTAAAAGATTTTATTTCTACAATAACCATCCCTGATACCGGAGTCGCAGATGGAGATCAGACAGCTCAAGGCGTTCATGGCCATCGCCGACGCGCACACGTTCACCGCCGCCGCCCAGCGCATCCACTACACGCAGGCCGCGCTCAGCATGCAGATCAAGCAGTTGGAGCGCGAGGTCGGCGTCCCGCTCTTCACGCGCATGCCGCGCCGGGTGGTGCTCACCGAGGCCGGCGAGCGGCTGTTGGCGCGCGCGCAGCACATCCTGCGCGAGCACGACGCGGCGCTGGCCGAGCTGGCCGAGCTGGCGGGCGCCAAGCACGGGCGCCTGCGTTTGGGGAGCGCGTCGGGGATGGTGAGCGCCGACTCGCTGCCCGCCATCCTGAAGAAGCTGCGGCGCGCGCACCAGCACGCGGAGGTCTCGGTCACGTCGGGCACGAGCGAGGAGCTGGTCAGGAAGATTCTGGCGGGCGAGACGGACGCCGCCTTCATCTCGCTCCCCGTCCAGGCGCGCAACGTCGAGACCGAGCTGCTCAGCCAGGATCAGCTCGTCGCCATCGCGAGCCCGCGCCACGCCCTGGCCGGTCAGCGCGTGGTGAGCGCCTTCGCGCTGGCGGGCGAGAAGCTGATTTTGGGCGAGCGCGGCGGCAACACGCGCCGGCTCATCGACGAGTTCTTCGCCGAGGCGGGTCTGAAGCCGACGGTGGCGATGGAGCTGAGCCGGCAGGCGGCCATCAAGAACATGGTGGCGGCCGACATGGGGGTCGGCATCGTGCCGCTGTCGGTGGTGCGCGACGAGGTGGAGCGCGGGCGACTGGTGCGCTGGTGGATCGAGGGCGCGCGCATCAACTGGGAGATGGGGCTCGCGCGGCTGAGCGGCGGCTACCTCTCGCCGGTCTGCCAGACCTTCATCGACCTCTGCCGCGAGCACTTCGCGGCGACGGCCGCGCCCGCCACCGAGTCGAAGCGCGGCGGCGCGAAGAAGGCCGCGCGCAAGGGCGGCGCGAAGCGCGCGGCGAAAGCTAAAAAATGAAGTCGGTTGAACCGCCGCCCGCGCACCGCCAGAACAGTCAACCACAGAGACACGGAGGCACAGCTAAAGTCATCTAGCTGTGCCTCCGTGTCTCTGTGGTTAACAACTCTATCCGTCACGCTCAAGCGACGTAAACAGACTTAAGCGAGGTATCTTTTCATCAGCTCATCCCAGCGCCCCTGCGCTTTGAGGATCAGCTCGCAGACTTCGCGGACGGCGCCGAAGCCGCCCGGCAGTTGCGTGACGTAGTGGGCGGCGGCGCGCGTGTCGGGGGTGGCGTCGGCGACGGCGACGGCGAGCGCGCAGCGGCGCATGAGCGGGATGTCCACCACGTCGTCGCCGACGTAGGCCGCGTGCGCGGGCTCGACGCCCGCCTCGGCCAGCAGCGCCTCGAAGACTTCGACCTTGTTGAGCGCGCCCTGCCGGACGAACGAGATGCCGAGGTCGGCCGCGCGCAGCTCCACGAGGCGTGACTTCCTTCCCGAAATAATCCCCGAGCGCAGCCCCGCGCGGTGGAGCATGACGAGGCCGTGCCCGTCGCGCGTGTGGAAGCTCTTCAACTCTTCCCCGCCCACGACCGGCGTGATGCGCCCGTCGGTCAGAACCCCGTCGCAGTCCAGCAGCAACAGCCGCACACGCCCCGCGCGGCCGTCAACATCGTCTCTCTCGTTCATAAGTAGTCAGGGGACAGTAGTCAGTCGTCAGTAGCCAGTAGTCAGTAGAAAATCCGGCCGGGTTGTAGGATGAAAGCGCCAACGCACGCCTTTCTAACCTACTGGATACTGACTACTGTCCCCTGTCTACTGACGACTGACTACTTCCCTCACCTCACCTCGAAGATCGGAATCTCGGCGAGCTTCCAGCCGGAGGGCGTCCGCGCGAAGACGTAGACGGCGGGGCCTTCCTGCGCGCGCCCGGCGACGCGGGCCGAGAGCACCACGTCGGCCGCGACGCGGTTCGGGTCGAGCTGTTCGGTGCGCAGGACGCGCGTCTGCCAGAGCTCGGGCGGGATGCCCGAGAGCCCCTTCGAGAAGCCCGACAGCTCGCCGACGACGATCTGCGCCTCGATCTCCGCCTTGCGCCCGGACTTGATGGCCGTGTCGAGGCTCGCCACGGCCGCCTTGATCTGCTCATCGACGGGGGGCGTGCCCGCGGCCGTCTCGGCGCGGATGCGTGCGGCGCGCGCCGTGAGCGTCGAGGCGTACTCGGCCTCGGCGCGCGCCGCGGCGTCGAAGAGTTTGGCGGCGTCGGCCGCGCGGTTGCGCTTGAGCGCTATCTCGCCGAGGCCGATGTCGGCCCAGGCGAGCGTCGCGGGGACGGGCAGCGGCGACGCGAGCGCGGCGTTGAACTCGCGCTCCGCCTCGTCGAGCCGATTCTGTTCGAGCAACGCGCGCGCGAGCACGACCCGCGCCTCCTCGCTCGCGGCCACGCGCGCCAGCACTTCGCGCGCGAGCGACTCGGCGCGCGCGGGCTGCTGGCCGAGTTGGATGCGCGCCTGCTCGACGGCCTCGACGAGGCCGGGGCCCTGCGGCACCACGTCGTTGGCGAAGTTCGTCTGCGGGTAAAATTTCTCGGGGTCGATCTCGACGCGTGCGATCTTGGAGGCCGTCTTGAACTGCGCCTCGCCGAAGTCCTTCGCGGGGACGCGCGCGGTCGTCGTCAGGCGCTCGCCGCGGTCGGTCAGCGCCTGCACGGTCACCTCCACGTCGAACGAGCCCGTGTTGCGCAGGTTCGAGACCCACGCGCCCGCGCGCTCGACGGGGAGGCCGACCAGCAGGTCTGTGTCGGTCGCCAGGTCGAAGAGCGAAGCCATCAGGAGGCTCACGCGGTCGCCGCCGGCCTGCGCCAGACGCGCGCGCAAAGCGGCGAGCGTCAGCGGTTGGGCATTGCCCTGCGCGAACTGTCCGCGCAGCGCGCCGAGGAACGCCTCGCGCCCGACCGCGTTCATGAGGATGCGCCAGACGAGCGCGGCCTTGTTGGTCGAGGAGTTGAAGTAGGTGTCGAACGACGGCGTCAGCTTCGAGAGCGGCGCGTCGCGCGCGGCGACGGGCGCGTAGAGCAGCGCCATCCTCATCCACTCGGCGTCGGCGGCGGGCTTCCCGAACTGCTTCTCAAGGAAGAGCGCGGCGAGGAAACGCGGGAGCCCTTCGCGCAGCGCGCCCGCGCCTTCGCCTTCGATCCCCGAGGCGCCGCCGACCCAGAGGCGCGCGACCGTGTCGGCGACCTGTATCGCCGTCACCGAGTCGAGCTTGCGCCGCGTGAAGACGGCGTCGTTGAGGAGGAGCGTGCCGCCGAGGTCGAAGCCCGCGCCGCGCCGCACGCCGACGAGCCGCACGGGCACGTCCGGCACCGGGCCGAGCATCTCCGAGTAGAAGGCGCGCGCCGCGCCGGCCAGCGCCACCAGCGCCGCGGCGTTCTTCCGCTCGTCGGCCGTCGCGCCGGGACGGACGAGCGCCGTGACGCCGCGCGCCTCGCCCGCGCCCTCGACCGCCTCCCAGCGCCCGCTGATGAAGAAGGGCTGCGCGTTGAGCGGCTGCTCGAAGTTGTTGCCCGCAGCCTTGCCGGAGGAGACGACCGCGTCACCCGCGGGCAGCCCCGTGAAGGTCAGACGCACGGGGGCGTAGTCGGCGCCGCGCGGCGCGACGGGCGTGTTCGGCGACGGGTACCATTGCGAGAGCGGGAGGAACTGCAACCCGAGCGGCGAGACGGCGGCGAGCCCCGTGTTCTCGGCGACGGGCAGGCGGTAGTCGAGCGTCGCCGTCACGGTGCCGCCCACGGGGACGGGCGCGGGCAGGGTGATCTGCGCCGTCTGCAACTGCGCGGCCGAGTCCTTGCCGGAATTGAAGGCGGCCGACTGGCCGCCGACGGACGCCGACTCGATCTTGGCCGCCGGGCTCAGGCGCAGGGTCAGCGTGCGCCCGGCCGCGCCGCCCACGTTGCGCGCGCCGATGGTGGCGCGCACGGCAATCGCGCGCGCGTCGCTTGCAGCGACCGACGCGTTGACGCTCACGTCGAACGAAGTGACCTGCCACGCGGGCAGGTTCGCCGCGCCGGGCTGCCGGGCGTGCGCCGCCGACGCCGCCAGGGCGAGAACGCACGGGAGGAGAATAAACGTCCTTTTGAAGTTGCTCATGTGTCGAAAGGTCTTGCAGCCCGTCACTTCCGCCCGTACGCGCTGAAGGGCTTATCCACGTTGAAGAAGTAGGTCACCTCGGTGTTCGACTGCGGGTCGATGGTCTTCATCGCGTCGTAGGCGTGCCCGTTGGCGTTGACGAGCGACTGCCCCGCCGGCCGCAAATTCATCGAACGCAGCACCGCGTACTCCTCGCTGATGGAGATGACGTGCCAGGCGGTATCCGGCGACTTGCCGTCGCCGCCCGACTTGATGGATTCGAGGAGCCCGTCCGCCCAGCGGCGGTGGAGTTTCGACTTCTCCTCGTCCTTCAGCTCGCGATGGGCGACGTAGGCGACCATGTGCGCGTTCGCGTCCACGTAGTTCTTTTCGAGCGCGGCCTCCGCCTGCTTCGCGGCCTCCGCGAAGTTCCCCTGATTCACAAGTCCCCACAGGTTGCGCTGAACAATCATGCCCGCGAGCGGGCTGTAGTTCGCCGTCTCGAAGAAGGCGAAGCGCAGCGACTTGTAGTCCACGGCGCCCTCGGCCTTCTTCGCCTGCGCCAGCAGCGCGTCGTACTTCTTCTGCGCCTCGGCCGACTTCTGCGCTTCAGCAGCGGTCGGCGTGGGCGTGGGCCTGGGGGCCGGCGGGCCGGCGGGCGTCGGCGTCGGCGTCTGCATCTGCGACGGCGCCGGAGTCTGCGTCGGGGCCGGAGTCTGCGTCTGAGTCTGCGTCGGGGCCGGAGTCTGTGCCGCCGCCGTCGCGGCGACGCACAGCAGCAGCAGGAGGAGTGCGGCGGCCTTGGTTCTATTCCTCATCTCGCACCTCCGTCGTGTCGGATGTTTAAGTCCCCGCGGCGGCGGCGCGCGCGCCGACGAGGTCGTGGATGTCGCGCAGCGTCTTGAGCAGCGCGGCCATGCGCGCGAGCGGCAGCGCGTTGGGGCCGTCGGAGAGCGCGCGCTCGGGCGCCTCGTGCACCTCCATGAAGACGGCGTCCACGCCGCAGGCGACGCCCGCGCGCGCTAGCGGTTCGATGTACTCCGACTGCCCGCCCGTTGCACTCCCCAACCCCCCGGGCAGTTGCAGGCTGTGCGTCACGTCGAATACGACGGGCGCGCCCAAGCTCCGCATGATGGGGAACGAGCGCATGTCGACGACGAGGTTGTTGTAGCCGAACGTGTAGCCGCGCTCCGTCAGCAACAACTTCTTGCAGCCCGCCGCGCGCGCCTTGTCCACGATGTTGCGCGCGTCGTGCGGCGCGAGGAACTGCCCCTTCTTGACGTTGACGACCCGCCCCGTCTCGCACGCCGCGACGATGAGGTCGGTCTGGCGGCAGAGGAAGGCGGGTATCTGTAGCACGTCGGCCACGCCCGCCGCCTGCTCCACCTGTGTGATGTCGTGGATGTCCGTCAGGACGGGCAGCCCCGTCTCCTCCTTGACCGCGCGCAGGGCTTCGAGCCCTCCGCTCATCCCCGGCCCGCGGTAGGACGCGCCCGAGGAGCGGTTGGCCTTGTCGTAAGACGCCTTGAAGACGTAGTCGAGCCCCGCGTCACGGGCGCGCTTCTGACACTCGCGCGCCATGAAGAGGACGTGCTCGCGCGACTCGACCACGCACGGGCCCGCGATGAGCGTCAGCCGCCCGTCGCCGAACGTCGCGCCGCCGACCTCGAAGGGCTCGATCACGGTCTTATTCAAATGCTCACTCAACGTTTCTCATCCTTTCCGATGCTCACTCAACGTTTGCCGTTCTGCTCGCGCGCGGCCTGCCGGCGCAGGTCGCGCAGGGTGTTCTCGGCGCGGTGGCGGTTCTCGTCGCGCGGCGCCTGCTGGAGGTAGGTCTCGAACTCACGGATGGCCTCGTCCGTCCGCCCGGTCTGCTGGTAGAGGAGGCCGAGGTTGTAGTGCGCGAAGGCGAAGTCGCCGCCGCGCTGCTCGACGGCCGTGCGGAAGGCCGACTCGGCGACCTCGTAGTGCTTCTGCTGCACGAGCGCCGCGCCGAGCCGGTAGAAGGCTTCCGGGTCGCGCCCGCCGCTCTGTTCAATCGCCCGTCGGAAGGCCGCGGCCGACTCGTCCCAACGCCCCTGCTCGTAGAGGACGACGCCCAACTGGTAGACGGCGTCGGGGTAGTTGCCGCCGCTGCTCTCGACCGCGCCGCGGTACGCCTCAATCGCCTCCGCACGCTCGCCCCGCTGCTGGAGGACGAAGCCGAGGTTGTACTGCGCGACGGGGTAGTTGCCGCCGCGCTGCTCGACCGCCGTGCGGAACTCGTCGGCCGCCGCGCGGAACTCGCTCTTGAACATCAGCGCGCGGCCGAGGCGGTTGTGCGCTTCGGGGAAGTCCGGCTTGAGCGCGAGCGCCTGCCGCAGGTCGCGCACGGCCGCGTCGTAGCTGCGGATGGAGAGGAAGTAGGTGCCGTTCTCGTAGAAGTCGGCCGCGGTGCGTGGCTGCTCGACGAGCGAGCCGCGCGGCGATGCTTCCGACTGCGAGAGCGTGCGGCCGAGCGCGTCGTTGCCCTCGTCGGACGCCCTGACGCCTTGCGCGTCGGCGAGCGCGGCGCGGCGCGCGGGCGAGCGCCGCAGCAGCACCGCGCCCGTGACGAGCAGCAGCGCGGCCGAGATGATGACGACGAAGGCCAGCGGGTGCGTCAACCACTCCTTCCAGTCCCGCGCGGGCCCCGGCCGCGCCTCGCCCGACGGCGCGGGCCCGACCGGCACACTCTCATCATTCCTCGCGGCCCGGGCGGATGACAGGAGCGGCCGCGGGGCCGACTGGTTCGAGCCGCCGTCGCCCGCCCCGGACGCGTCCGACACGTCCGTCGCGGGGCGGGTGCCCAGAGGTCTGCCCGAAGTGTCGGGCACGTCTTCCTCGGTCGTGGGCACGCCCAGCTCCGTCGTCTGCGCGGCGCGGCTCCGCCGCAGGCGTTCGATGTCGATGACGAGGCGGCCCGAAGGCGTCTCGGTGCCCGCGTCGCGCAGCGTCTCGATGGTCGGCGCGCTGAAGCC
>DAIRFV010000500.1:0-2477 GCA_036794905.1 Pyrinomonadaceae bacterium
GGCATGTAGAAGTTGAGCGAGGCCGAGCCGACGTCCACCGGCTTGCCCGAGGCGTCCTTAAAGGTGACGAAGAACTCCTCGTCCCCCTGCTTCAGGACCCCCTCGGCGTTCGAGAGGCTGACCGTCAGGTTGCCGACCTTGCCGCTCTTTATCTCTCTACCGGTATCCGCGGCGTCGCCCGAGCCGGACGAGCCGCAGGCGGCGGCGGCGAGAAGGACTGCGACGAGGCCGAACGTGGCGATTAACTTCATCATCGGTAGAATCTCCTGTTCCGTAGAGTGGTTGGGATCTGCGTTCGCCCGGACGGCCCGGGTAAATTCGGGTGTCTCCGGCCAAACACACTTACGTCCTGTCAGCGCGTGTATTGGTCGCCTAGCGGCGGGAGGGCTCGTTTCACCGGGGGCCCGGAAATGAAGACTCCCGGCGGCGGGCGTCGGACGCCCGCGCATAACCCTTCCCCTCTCTCGCCTGTTTCGGGGCGAGCCGGGCGGACACACTACTGCCTAGAGGGTGCTCAGATCAGGAATGCGAGATTAAGGAGGTAGACGGGCGGTGACTCGGCCGAGGCGGCGCTCGGCGCGCGGGCGTGCAGGGCCCGACTCGCGACGGAGAACGGGGCGGGGGCGGGCAAGGCGGGGTGAGTCGGAACGGCCTCCGGCGCCCGGACGTGACAGGCGGCGGCCCCGCCGGTCGTCCCCTGGTGCTGGCAGTTCACGGCGCAGCACAGGCGGGCCGCGGCGGCCCCGGGCCCTCCGCCGTGCCCCCGGGCGCGTTTGCAGCAGTCGGCCCCCTCGTGCATGCCGCACTCGTCCCCGCCGGCGTGCGCGGGCATGCCGGACACGACGCCCGCGCTCAACGCGACGAGAAGGGAAAGTGCGGCCAGCCGTCTTAACATCGGTGAAACTCTATTCACGCGCGGGAGCCGTTGTCAAGGGTGTTAGGCCACCCCGCCGGACGCCTTAGCCCCCGCTCCCTTTTCACCCGCGAACTGCGGGTAGATATTCCGCGGCCGCCGAGCACAGCGACAGATAGGGCGCGGCGGGTTGAAGGTTATAGATGCGAAAAGCCGCCCGCGAGTTGTGAAAGGGCCGGGCGTCTTCAGCGAAGCGCAACGGCCCGGGCTCGCCCTGCGCCCGGCGCGAGAGTTTCACGGCGGAGTAACCGCGGCCGCCTGCTTCGCTGCGCCCCCTGATAGATAATCTGTCCGAAAGCCGCCTCCCGGCGGGCTTCTCAGGACAATTGTTGCGGCGGCGCTGCGGGCGGCGTAAACTTCCGGGCGCACAGGAGGTCAGCGGCCATGCCCCTCGCGGCCGAACGCGGTCTGTCGTTCGTCTCCCTCTCCCTGTTCTGCCTCTTCCTCGCCCCGGGCTCCGGCGCGACGGTCTTCCGCGACCGCGCGGCCTTCGAGTCCGCCGCGCAGAACCTGCACACACTGGACTTCGAGTCGGTGGGCCGGTTCGAATCGTGGCGCGACACCATCGACGGGCTGCACTTCGGTGTCGTGGGTTTCGGGGCCAGGGTCAGCACGTGGCCGGGCGTGCCGGGCAAGGTGCTGGTCTCCGTCGGCGTGCCCGAGATCACCTACCTCCGCATCGACCTGCCGCCGGGGACGACCGCCGTCGGCTGCGACCAGTTCGCGCGCCCGATGGAGGTCATCACCTCGGCGGGGGAGAAGGTGTTGATGACCCAGGGCGACGGCTCGAACTTCGTCGGCTTCGTCTCCGACGCTCCCCTAGCGTGGCTGGCCGTCACGCTCGACACGCCCGAGCCGACCCCGAATGCCGGCGTCGACAACCTCACCTACGGGCAGAGGCGCGCGGGCAACGAGCCGCCCGCACCGCTCCTCCTCGTCAACGCCGCGACGGGGCGCGCGGCCGCGTTCGACTCGGTGGCGCTGACGCCCGAGCCTTTCGTCGTCAATACCCCGGCGACGCGCAACCTCGGCGCGGACGGGCGCACGCGCGTCACGCTCCTCGTCGCGGGCGTCCGGCTCGACGCGCCCGGCGAGGAGTCCTTCGTCACCGCCCGCGCCGTGGACGCGCAGCAGCGCGTCTTCGACCTCCCCGTCGAGGCGGTCGGCGGCGCGAAGGACCTGAGCTGGCTCGCGCAGGTCACCGCCCTCCTCCCCGCGGAACTCTCCGGCGCCGGCGACGTGAGCGTCTCCGTCACCGTCCGCGGCGTCGAGAGCAACAAGGCCACCATGCGCGTCAACTGACGATCTGCATCTCAATCAGTTACTAAGAGTCTGCCGTCGCGCCGTCGCCCTTCAGACCATGTAGGCCTATTCACCTGAAGGCGCTGACGTCGGCGGTCGCGGTGCGGACCTGCGGGGGCTTGCCGAACTGCGTCCACGCGAAGTGGACGGTGTCGCCGACGCGCGCCATCCGGGGGAAGCCGCTCGAGCGCGACACGTCCGTGCTACTGATGACCGCGACGGGGCCGAGCGTGCCGTCGGGGGCCACGCGCCTCACCTTGTT
>DAIRFV010000501.1:0-2470 GCA_036794905.1 Pyrinomonadaceae bacterium
AGGAGGGCCGAGAGTGGCGCGGCGCGCGCCCTCATTCCTGCCCCTTCGGGCGTTTGAAGAAGTAGACGGCGGTCGTCTTGCCGTCGCCGTCGTCGAGTTGCAGGTCGGTCCGGATGGCAGTCAACTCCCAGCCGTCCTCGCCCAGTTTGGCGAGCGCGTTGTTGACGGCTTCGTCTTCGGTCGGGCCTTCAAACTCCTCGGAGCCTTCGGGCAGGTAGCGCACCTGGGCCGCGGCCGTGCGGCGGGCCGACGAGCCGAAGCCCGAGTTGTGGTAGCGGAAGCCGTTGATGACGCAGTACTCCCATTTCGGCGGCGCGGCCGGCGCGTGCGCGGCCTCCTCCCTCGGGCCGGGCGTCTGCGCGCGCTCCTCGGCGGCGCCCGCGCCGGGCGGGAGCTTGATGACGGGCCCCGCGGCCGGCCCCTGCGGCCTGCGCTGCGGCTCGGGCTGCGGTGACTGTGCGCCGCCCGCGGCGTAGGCGGCTGGCGCGAGCGCGAGGACGAAGGCCAGCGCCGTCGCCTTGTGTCTTGCGTTCATTTCGGTTGTGCCCCTTTCGGATGAGAGAATCTACGGCGTCGTCGGGTCAAACACGCGCGCCGCGGCGGCCGGTGCCGGAATTTTAGACGGAGGGCGGTAGTAATTGAAGGGCGTAGAGTTGAAGGCCGGGCCGAGCCGTTTCGCGCGGCGGCTGCTGCGCGAGTGGCGGCAGAGGGGCTGGCCGCTGCGCGGCGAGCGTCTCGTGGTCGCCGTCTCGGGCGGCGCGGACTCGACGGCGCTGCTGCTGGCGCTCGAAGATTTGAACCGCGCGGGGCTGCTCGGGGTGGACTTGACGGCGGCGCACCTCGACCACGGGCTGCGCGGCGCGGGCGGCGCGGGCGACGCGCGCTGGGTGCAGGAGGTCGCGCGCGCCCACGGCTTCGAGTGCGTCGTCGGGCGCGCGTCCGTGCCGGAGCGTGCGCGCGCGGCGCGCGACAACCTTGAGCAGGCGGCGCGGCGCGCGCGTTACGAGTTCCTGGCGGCGGCGGCGCGCGAGTGCGGCGCGCGCGCGGTGCTGGCGGCGCACACGCTCGACGATCAGGCCGAGACCGTCCTGCTCCGCCTGCTGCGCGGGAGCGGCGCGGAGGGCCTGGGCGGCATGGCGCCCGAGCGCGCGCTCGAAGCGGGCGGGGAGGTCTCTTTGCGGCGCCCGCTCCTCGCGTGGGCGCGGCGCGCGGAGACCGAAGGCTACTGCCGCGAGCGCGGCGTCGAGTTCCGCGCCGACGAGATGAACCGCGACGAGCGTTTCGCGCGCGTGCGCGTGCGCCGCCAACTCCTGCCGCTGCTCTCGACCTTCAACCCGCGCGCGGCCGAGGCGCTGGCGCGGACGGCGGCGCTGCTGCGCGAAGACTCCGCGGCGCTCGACGAGATGGCCTCCGCGCTGCTCGGGGAGGCGCGCGCGCAGGCCGCGTCGGGTTCGCGGGATGGGACGAAAGGGACTGGGGGGACTGAAGTGCCTGAAGGAGCTGAGGCGGCGCCGGCGCGCGCGTGGCCGCTCGGCGTCGAAGCGCTCGCGCGCGCGGCGCCCGCGCTGAGGCGGCGCGCGCTGCGCCTGTGGCTGGCGGGCGCGCGGGGCGACCTGCGCCGCCTCTCACGCGCGCACCTGCTCGGCGTCGAGCGCCTGCTCGAAGGCGGGCGCGGCGGCCGCGTCGCCGAACTCCCCGGCGGCTCCCGCGTCGAGCGCCGCCGTGGGCTGCTCCATTTCCGCGCTGAAACAAGTGGCGGCGAAGAACCGTAAACCCTGACCGCGCCCTTCTAAACTTGAGGGACGGCGGGCGGATTTTCGGGGAAATGGGTTGAAAATGGCGACGGCGGAACCTACAATCGGGGTGGCGTTCGCGCCGGCGGCCGAAGGCGCAACGGCGCGCGGGCCGGGGGCATCCAAACGAAGACCCGCCGCCGTATAAAAACAGTGGCTCGCTCCTTCTGAGTCGGCGGCCGGGCGGCGAGTTCGGGAATTCGGACGGGGAGCGACAAAAGACGCCGGATGCGTTATTATCGGCGTCGGAGGCGTAGAAGATTTTGAGTTCCACTGCGAGACAACTAATTTTCTGGGTGCTCATCCTGGCCGGCGCCGTGATGCTCTATTCGTTCGTAACGAACCGGACGGCGAAGGGCGCGCAGGAGAAGAACATCACCGAGCTGAAGCAGCTCATCAACGACGGCAAGATCGATAAGCTGACCATCAAGCCGACCGAGGCCGTCGCCATCGAGAAGGGCGCGGCGAAGAGCGAGATTCACACCAAGCTCGGCAACCCCGATCAGCAGAACGTGCTGATGAACCTCGCCTCGGAGAAGGGCATCGCCGTCGAGGACGAGACGGCCGCGGGCAACAGCGCCTTCTGGTCGATCCTGATGTGGTGGGGCCCCGTCCTGCTCCTGGTCGGCTTCTGGATCTTCATGCTGCGGCAGATGCAGTCGGGCGGCAACAAGGCG
>DAIRFV010000502.1:0-2468 GCA_036794905.1 Pyrinomonadaceae bacterium
AGCTCGGCCTCGCGCGCCTTGCCCTGCGCCTTCAGGCTCTCGGCGAGGCCGAAGAGCGAGCGGCCGTTGCGGCGGTTGCGCCGGAGGTCTTCGCGGAAGACGGCTTCGGCCTCGGCGTGCTGGCCGTCGAGGAGGAGCGCGCCGCCCAGAGACTCGCGCGAGAGCGGGTGATACCAGCCCGGCGGCTCGTCGTAGGCGAGCGCGTCCTCGGCGGCGACGGCCTGGCGCAGGAAGCCCACGGCGGCCTTGCGGTCGCCGCGCGCGGCGGCCAGGCGCGCGTTCAGGAAGTGCTCGGCGATCTTGAAGACGGCGCCCGTCGTGTTCTGGCCGTAGCCGGTCTCGGGCGGGAGGGCCGCGGCCTTCGATTGGAAGGTCTTGAACGCCGACTCGGCCTCCGCGGTCTTCCCCGTCCCGGCGAGCGCCATGCCGCGCCCCCAGTGCCAGAAGGCGTTCGAGATCGGGGCCGATGCGGCGGGCTCCGCCGTCTTGAGCACGTCGTCCCAGCGGCCGAAGCGGACGGAGATGAGCATACTGGTCGGCATGAAGCTCTCGAAGAAGGGCATCTCCTTGAGGTAAGGCGAGACGTTCGCTTCGAGCCGGCGCGCGGCCTTCGAGGCTTCGGCGTAGTTGCCGCGCATGGCGTGCGCGGCGGCGAGGAAGTGCAGGTTGTGGCTGTAATAGCCGGCCGTGTAGATGCCGCGCCGGCCGCCGCGGTCGAGGTACTCCTGGTCGGCCTTGGCCGCCCACTCGTTCGACTCGGCGGCGCGGTCGTAGTCGCCCGTGCGCATGTAGATGTGCGCGGGCATGTGGACGAGGTGGCCGGACGCGGGCGAGAGCGCGGCGAGGCGGTCGGCGCTTAAGAGCGCGCGCTCGGGCGTGGCCGAAGCCTCGACGGCGTGGATGTAGAGGTGGTGCGCGCCGATGTGCTCGGGCGAGCGCCGCAGCACCGCTTCGAGCGCGCCGATGATCTCGTCGGTGCCGGCGGCCGGGCGCCCCGCGCCGTCGAAGAGTCGCCACGCGTTGATGACCATCGCGGCGTCGGCCCAGAGCGTCGCCGCCTCCGCGTCGTCCGGGTAGCGCCGGACGAGTTCGGCCATCGCGTCGCGGTACGCCGCCCACAACTTCTGCTGGTCGGGGTTCGCTTCGGGGGAGAATCTTTTCGAGAGCGCTTCGAGGTACTCGCGCTCGTGCGCCGGCCCCCCGGCCGCGAGCGCGAGCCCGCGCTGCACGGCCTCGTGCGCGGCCTTCATCCGCTCGGCGGGGATGGACGACTCGTTGTAGTTCGGCCCGAGCGCGAGCGCCAGGCCCCAGTGCGCCATCGCCATCCGCGGGTCGAGCGCCGCCGCGCGCCGGAACGCGCGCGCCGCCTCGTCGTGGTTGAACCCGTAGACGAGAATCATCCCCTGGTCGAAGAACCTCTGCGCCTCCGGCACCGAAGTCCTCACCGGCAGATGAAACCGGCCCAAGCCCTCCATCAACCGCACGTCCGCGGCCGGCGCCGCGCCCGCGTGCTGGTGCTGCGCGAACGTGGAAGGACAGGAGAAAAGCAGAGCGACGACAAGCAGGGGAATTCTCATCTCAAACGCTCCCGTGTGTGATGTGTCGGGTCGCGGCCGGACGGGGCCGTCTGCCGCCCGGCCGCTACTCGTTGACCTTGAGGACGGCGAGGAAGGCTTCCTGGGGTATCTCGATTTTGCCGACGCGCTTCATGCGCTTCTTGCCCTCTTTCTGCTTTTCGAGGAGCTTGCGCTTGCGCGTGATGTCGCCGCCGTAGCACTTGGCGATGACGTTCTTGCCCATCGCCTTGACGGTCTCGCGGGCGATGATCTTGTTGCCGATGGCGGCCTGGATGGGCACCTCGAAGAGCTGGCGCGGGATGAGCTGGCGCATCTTCTCGGCGAGGAGCCGGCCGCGCGCCTGCGAGTTCTGGCGGTGGACGATGATGGAGAGCGCGTCCACGGGCTCGCCCGCGACCATCAGGTCGAGCTTGACGAGGTCGCTCTCGATGTAGCCCGCGAGGTGGTAGTCCAGCGAGGCGTAGCCGCGCGAGACCGACTTCAGGCGGTCGTAGAAGTCGAGCACGATCTCGTTTAAGGGCAGGGTGTAGACGAGCATCACACGCTTCTCGGCGATGTACTCGAACTTCTGCTGGACGCCGCGCTTCTCTTCGAGCAGCGGCAGGATGCCGCCGAGGAATTCGTCGGACGAAAGGATCGTCGCCTCGATGATGGGCTCTTCGATCTTCTGGATGCGGACGGTGTCGGGCATCTTGGCGGGCGAGTCCACCTCGACCACCTCGCCGTCGGTCGTCGTCACGCGGTAGCGCACCCCGGGCGCGGTCGTGATGAGGTCGAGGTCGAACTCGCGCTCCAGCCGCTCCTGCACGATCTCCATGTGGAGCAGGCCGAGGAAACCGCAGCGGAAGCCGAAGCCGAGGGCGACGGACGACTCGGGCTCGTAGAAGAAGG
>DAIRFV010000238.1:0-1479 GCA_036794905.1 Pyrinomonadaceae bacterium
TCGACGCCCTGCTCGGCCTGCTCGACGAGCGTGTCGCGGAAGACCTCCCACGTCAGCTCTTCGGCCTTGCCGCCGACCTTCTCGAGCGCCTGGTAGATGGGCACGGTGCCGATGGGCACGGGCGAGTTGCGCAGAATCCACTCGCGCGTGGTGTGGATGTTCTTGCCCGTGGACAGGTCCATCACGGTGTCGGAGCCCCACCTGATCGACCAGCGCATCTTCTCGACCTCCTCCTCGATGGAGGAGGCGACGGCCGAGTTGCCGATGTTGGCGTTGACTTTGACGAGGAAGTTGCGGCCGATGACCATCGGCTCGGACTCGGGGTGGTTGACGTTGTTGGGGATGATGGCGCGGCCGCGCGCCACCTCGTCGCGGACGAACTCGGGCGTGACGAACTCGGGCAGGGACGCGCCGAAGCTCTCGCCGCGGTGCTGGTGGAAGAGCGAGCTGCGGTCTTCACGGGTGTGCTCCCTCATCGCGTGGAGCGCCTGCTCGCGCCCCATGTTCTCGCGCAGCGCGACGAACTCCATCTCGGGCGTGACTATCCGGCGGCGCGCGTAGTGCATCTGCGTCACGCACGCGCCGGGCTTCGCGCGCAGGGGCGAGCGGCGCAGACCCGGGAAGTGTTCGAGACGGCCCTTGTCTTTGTGCTTCGCGAACTCGGCGGCGCCCTCGGTCAGGTAGCCGTCGTCCTGCGGCAGGACCTCGCGCCCCACGTACTCCTCCACGTCGCCGCGCGCGAGTATCCACTCGCGGCGCAAGGGCTGAAGGCCGGCGCTCACGTCGCAGCGCGCGTCGGGGTCGCCCCACGGGCCGGAGGTGTCGTAGACGCGCACCGGCTCGTTCTCCTCGACGCGCCCGTCGGGCAGGCGCGTCGGCTGCAAGCTCACCTCGCGGAAGGGCACGCGCACCCCCTCGCGCTCGACGTAGACCCTGCGCGAGTTCGGCAGGCGCACGTCGGCGCTCTGGCGCTCGCCCTGCGCGTCCTGCTGCCTCACCGAGTCCGCGGCCTGACGCACGCCGTGGCCATCCTGCCCCGGCGCGTTTCCGTTACCTTCGTTCATCGAACTCTTCTCGCTTTCGGCGCGCCCGACTCACCCGGCCGGGCGCGCAAAAGTGAAGAGCCGCCCCCTCTCAGAAAAGGGACGGCCCCTCACAGGTCTCCCTTCGGCGGTATTAACCGCATCAGGTTCAAAGGGTCTCGCCCTCCACAGGCGACTCTCAGCCGCTTGACGCGCGGCTCCCCCGCTCTCGGATTCGCTGTAAATGTTTTGCGCGCGCCTCGCTTCGCGCACAAGCCTCGGGTTCGGCACGGGTCGAAGTTTAAACGCACGGCGCCGTTACGGGACAAGATATCGAACGCCACGAACGCGCTTGCGACCTTGCCGGATTATAAGGGTAACACTTGAAGGTGGGAAAGGAGCAAACCTGGTATGAAGATTCGGTCTGCGGGCGGTGGTTGTTCGCCGGCGCGTTGAC
>DAIRFV010000238.1:1579-9551 GCA_036794905.1 Pyrinomonadaceae bacterium
ACTGCTCCCGCGGCCTTCGCATCAGCGGCCGGCCGGCGGGCGGGTCGTACTGGTTGACGGGGCGGTAGCCCTGCGGCTCCGCGAAGAGGTCGGGCGTGGGGTCGCCGCGCGTGATGTTGGTCAGGCGGAAGGTCGTCTCGCCGAAGCGCGGGTCGTTGTGCTTCATCAGCACGACCATCTGTAGCTCCGGCGAGTACCACCGCTCGTGCGTGATCTCCAGGGGCAACTCGTTGTCGAACTCGCCGGCCGGGATGGTCACGGTGATGCGCGTGCCCTCGGCCATGAAGCCCTCGATCTGCTGCGTCTCCAGGCGCTCCTTCTTCGGCCCGGGCAGAGGCGGAGCCGCCTCGCCCTCGGCCCGGCGCCTGTGCGCCGTGCTCGTCGGCATCAGCACGCCGAAGGAGGACTCCTTCCCAACGGCGCGCCGCCGCGCCTCGGCGAGCCCGGGCGGCGTCGGCGTCTTGCGCAGAGTGCCGCGCGCCGTGTCCACGAGGTACTCGACCTGCGCGACGGGGTCGTTGATGATGATGAGGCGCGGCTCCTGGCCGTCCGGCGCGGTAACGCCCCCGCGCGTGAGCGCGTGCTCGCGGCGCGTGCGCCCGGCCGTGTCGCGGAAGAGCTTCGCGGCGGACTTCCGCACCATGCGGTTGCCGTCCGCGAGCCTCTGCACGTGCTCCGTCACAGACTCGGCCGCGAACGGCGCGCCCTGCACCACGTTGCGCCCGAAGGTCGCGTCCGGCGTCGTGAAGCCGAGCGTGTTGAATCGGCTGTCGGCGCGGCCGTCGGCGAGCGGCACGGGCGTCTCCGCCACCGGCGGCATCGGCAGCTCGACCCGCGTCGTGCTCGAACGCGCGCGCCCCGGCGGCGGAGGTGTCGTCGTCTGCGCGCCCGCCTCCGCGAGCCCGGCCGACGCCGACAACAACACACACGCGGCGGCACGCCCGAACGTGCGCCTGAGCCTATCCCTGTTCATTGCGAGGTACTTCCTTTCGACTGCTATGCGAGGTCTTACCTTTAATTCTTATGCGTTCCGGTCGAACCCTCAGCCGCCGATGAGGCTCATCGTGCGGGCGGGCTGTTCGAAGGAGATGTCGTTGATGTAGTGGCGCGGCTCCTTCTTCAGGACGACCGAGCGGATGTAGTCGGCCGTCTCGGCGCGGGTGGCGCCGGAGCGGATCACGTCGCGCAGCGAGTGTTCGACCTTGGAGAAGAGGCACGTCCTGATCTGGCCGTCGGCGGTGAGGCGGATGCGCGAGCAGGCGCCGCAGAAGGGCTCGGTGACGGGGGCGATGATGCCGATCTCGCCGGGCGCGCCGTCGGCGAAGCGGTAGCGCGTGGCCGTCTCCGACCCGCGCTCGACGCGGCGCGCGACCATCGGGAAATGTTCGTTGATGGCCTGTCGAATCTCCGCGCCCGGGACGACGCGCTCGCGCGACCAGTCGTGGCCGGAGTCCAGTGGCATGTACTCGATGAAGCGCACGCCGACGCCGTGCGCGCGTGCGAAGTCGGCGAAGTCGGCGACCTCCGCCTCGTTGTGGCCGCGCACGATGACGGCGTTGATCTTGACGGGGTTGAGCCCGACGCGCTGCGCGGCGCGGATGCCTTCGAGCACGCGCGAGAGCATGTCCACGCCCGTGATCTCGGTGAAGGCGGCGCGCTTCAGACTGTCGAGGCTGACGGTGACGCGGTCGAGGCCGGCGGCCTTCAAACCCGCGGCGCGCTCGGCGAGGTTGAAGCCGTTGGTGGTGAGCGCGAGGTCGCGCACGCCTTCGACGCCCGCGAGCTTGGCGACCAGCGTCTCGATGTCGCGGCGCAGCATCGGCTCGCCGCCCGTGAGCCGAATCTTCTCGACGCCGAGCGAGGCGAAGACCTCGACCGCCGCCGCTATCTCTTCGTAAGTCAGGAGCGCTTCCTTCGGCGCGGTCTCCTCCAGCGAGCCGTGGGGCAGGCAGTAGAAGCAGCGGAAGTTACACCTGTCGGTCACCGACACGCGCAGGTCGCGTATGGCACGCCCGTATGAGTCTTTGAGTAAGGCTTCCGACATTAGAGGTTTATTAGATGCTGAAACTACCCCGACTGTAAGCTGGTCATTCTAACAGGTCGCCGACCCCCGCGCGACACAGCCGGCAAGTCGAGAGGTCTCGCCCGCGCCGCCTGACGCGGAAGACCCGCCGCGAGGGAGGGAGTCATGCCTCTTGTGAGGTTCCATGTCGGAAGAAGAAAACCCTTCCCTCACGGCTGGTCTTCCGCCAGTTGGCCGGTGGAGACGAAGAGGTCTATGCGCGAGAGCAGGTTCTTGAGCATGGCCGACCTCGTGCGGGTGGCGCGTTGGGTGGCGGCCTCGATGCGGGCCGCCCCGACCGCAGGGTCTTCGGGCGTCTCTTCGACCTCCTCGGCCTCCTCCTCTTCCCCGGCGGCCGCGTCGCTCTCTTCGGCGGAGGCGTCCGGCTGGGTCTCGGCTTCGGGCGTCTCCTCCTCGTCCTCTTCGAGGTAGGGCGCTTCCTGCGTGTAGGTGGCGGCCAGTTCGACGAGCCGTTCGTCCTTGAGCGAGGCGGCCAGCGTGCGCAGCCAGAGCTCTGCCTCAAGCGGCGCCGCGTCCTCGACGCGGTGGAGGCGCGCGAGGATGAAGCCGGGGAGGCGCGGGTCTCCGAAGTCCTTCACGAGCTGCATGAGCTCGTCGTCGCCGTCCACGGGGTCGGGCGTGGCGAAGAAGGCGTCAGACAGACGCTGCTTCTGCACGACGTTGAGCAGCGGCGCGAGCGCGGGGTCGGCGGGGAGGTCTCTGGGGTCGGCAACCGAACGGCGCGGCAGCACCTGTACTTCTTCCACCGAAGAATCGGGCGCGGGCGGGGCGGCGGCGGCCTGCTGCTCCGGCGCGGCCTGCGCCTCTCCCATGAGGGGAAGGGTGGAGAGGGAGAGGACGCGCGGCCCTTCGCCGGCCGGAGTTTTCGCACCCGCCTCGGCCGACGCTTCCGCGGACGGCGCTTCCTCTACGTCACTCGCTTCCACTGCGTGGCTGGCGCGCGCGGCGGCCTCGGAGCTGCCGAGCAGTTCGTAGGCGCCCTCCCAGCGCGTCGCGGGCTGCTCGGCGCAGCGCACGAGCCATTCGACGAGGGCGAGCTTGTCCTCGGGCTCACGGCGCATGATCTCGGCCAGTTCATTTATGCGTTCGAGGTAGATTTTGAGGTCTTCGTCCGAGAGCTTCTTGATGCCGTAGCCCTCGTCGTCAACCTCGTAGCCGCCGCCCTTCTCGCGCGGGTCGAGGAAGAAGAGGTAGCGCTCGCCGCGCTTGAGCCGCGGGGCTTCACGCCCGGAAGGGGTGAGGACGACGACGGTCTCCTCCTCTCGCTTGGCCGCATCCGCCTCGTTCACCACGAACTCCGGGCGGTAGAGGTGAAGCACCTCGGCCGGCGCCCCCTTCACATTCTCCGTCACGTGGAGCGCGATGCGGACGGAGGCCAGGTTGTCGTCCTGGCTCAAGACCTCTCTGGTCCCGACGCGCGCGACGACGACGCGCTCGCTCAACTTGTAGAGCGTGCGCAGCGGCTGCGGCGGGACGTAGACGGGGCAGGCTTGCGGGCGCGTGATGACGAAGGTGCAGGAGAGCACCGCGGCGGCGACGAGGACGGACGGGAGCGCACGTCTGATGGCGGTCATGGTCTTCCTCCCTACGGAATAGAGGAGCACGGGCCTCCGGGGACAGCCGAATGGGGAAGGACGTTTCGCACTTAGACACCGACTTCGGCGGAAAGGTTTCCCCGGGGCTCTTTTATCGGGCGGGAGTCGTGGCGCGGCCGTCGGCGTCCGCGTCGAAGCGGAGGGGGTCGCCGAGCTGTTTGAGCGTGCGCAGGGACGCGGAACCGGGCGCGTGCAGGGCGTAGACGCGCGCCTCGTGCGGGCCGGCGGCGAGAATGGGTAGCGCGAAGCGGTAGCCGCAGTCCGGGTCTGTGGCGCGCCCCGCGGCCACCACGTCCGGGCGCGGAAGAGTGGCCACGCCGTGCGCGACGAAGCGGCCGTCAACGTAGAGCTCGACCTCGACGCGCGCGCCCGGGCGCGAAGCGTCCACGGCCCAGCCCGCGACCTCGCCCTGGCGCGTCACCTCGCCGAAGCCGCGGAAGTGCGGCGGGAACCAACTGTACTCGACCCACACCACCCACGCCCCCGCCGCCAGCGTCACGCAGACGAGCGCGGCCAGGACTATCTGCAATTTCAAATTTGGAATTTGAAATCTCAAATTTTGAGGAGCGTGCGGGCGTTGCGTTGGAGGCCGGAGAGCTTGGCGCGCTTGACGGGGCTGCGGCGGAAGCGCTCGACGTACGCGTCGTGCGTGAGCGCGGCGATCTCTGCGAGCGGGGGCGAGACCGCGCCGGGGCGCGGCTCGAAGCGCGACTCCGCGGTCGGCTGCTCGAAGCGGTTCCAGGGGCACACGTCCTGGCACACGTCGCAGCCGTAGAGCCAGCCGTCGAGGTTCTCCGCGACGTTCGCGGGAAGCTCCGGGTCGCGCAGCTCGATGGTCGCGTGCGAGATGCAGAGGTTCGAGTCCACGACGTAGGGCTCCGTGATGGCCGCGGTCGGGCACGACTCGATGCAGAGCGTGCAGGTGCCGCAGTGGTCTTCCTCGCGCGCCTCGTCGTATTCGAGCTCCGCGTCCAGCAGCAGCTCGCCTAAGAAGACCCACGAGCCGTAGTCGCGCGTGATGAGGTTCGTGTGCTTGCCGATCCACCCCACGCCAGCGCGCACGGCCCAAGCCTTGTCCATCGCGGGCTGCGCGTCCACGCAGACCTTGCCCTGAGCTTCGGGCGCCACCTCTTTGATGAACGCGAGCAGCGCCTTCAACTTCTCGCCCAGAACGTCGTGGTAGTCGTCGCCCCACGCGTAACGCGAAATCTTTCCCCGGCCTTCGTCCCGCGCGTGCTCGTGCGGCGTGAAGTAGTTGAGCGCGACGGCCACCACCGAAAGCGCGCCGGGCAGCAGCGCGCGCGGGTCTGTGCGCCGCGCCACGTCCCGCTCCATCCAGCCCATCGAGGCGTGAGCCCCGCGCGCCAGCCACTCTTCGAGCCGCGCGCGCTCCTCCGTCAAGCCTTCGGCGCGCACGACGCCGACCTTCTCAAAACCCAGCTCCCGCGCGCGCCGCTTCACCTCCGCCGTCAGTTCAGAGGGCGAGAGTCGGGTGCGCGCGGGCGCTTGCTCTAGGGGCGTGCTCATCTCGAATCCGCGTGAAATCGCGCGCAAATTATAACAGAGCCTCCCCCGCCGCGGCGCGGCACGGGCGTGTTACAATCAACATCATCACGACATCGCGTCGGCGGAGAATGTGGGTCGGGTCGTTGGCCGCAGCAGGGAAGTGTCGTCGCGGGGGCAGGGGAGTGAGTTCGATGGTGACGCAGGGGTCGCAGGGGGAGGGCGCGGAGTCGCTTGAGCGCAAGGCCGGGCGGCTCCTTTTCGTCGGCCTGCCCGTCACCAAACTCGACCGCCACTGGCGCGAGTTTTTGCGCGAGGTGCGACCGGGCGGCGTCATCCTCTTCGGCCGCAACGTCGAGTCGGCCGAGCAGGTCGCGCTCCTCAACGCGCAGATACGCGACGCCGCGGGGCGCGAAGTCCTGATCGGCGTGGATCAGGAGGGCGGGCTCGTTGACCGCTTCCGCGACATCTGCGAGCCGATGCCCTCGGCCAAGGCCGTGCGCAACGCGGGGCGCGCAGACCTCGCCGAGCAGTTCGGCAATCTGACGGCGCGCGCGCTGCGTCTGATGGGCTTCAACATCAACTTCGCGCCCGTGCTCGACCTCTCGGGCGACAACGAGGACAACGGGCTGCGGGCGCGCACCTTCGGCGTCAACCCCGAGACGGTCTCGATGCTGACGGGCGCGTACCTCGAAGGGTTGCAGCGCGGGCAGGTCATCGGGTGCGGCAAGCACTTCCCCGGCCTCGGCGGGTCGAAGGTCGATTCGCACCGCAACCTCCCCGTCGTCACCCACACGTGGCAGGAGATTTTTCAGCGCGACCTCGTGCCCTTCATGGACTTGATGTTCCACCGCCCCGGCGAGCGCCTGCGCTCGGTGATGGTGAGCCACGCCGCCTTCCCGGACATCTCCGAGTTCTTGCAGGGACTCTTCCGGCAGGAGGGCGACCCGCCGACGATTCAAGGGCTCCACCAGTTCCCCGCCACCATCAGCGGCAACGTCACCACGCGGCTCCTGCGGCGGATACTGAAGTTCGACGGCCTCGTCATCACCGACGACATGGAGATGGGCGCGGTCGTCCAGACCCTGACCGTGCCCGAGGCGTGCCTGCGCGCGGTCGAGGCGGGCTCCGACATGGTGCTCATCTGCGAGCGCGAGGCGAACGTCGTGGCCGCGCGCGACGAGCTGGCGCGCGCCGTGCGCGAGCAGCGCCTGAGCGCGCGCGCCCTCGCCGCCGCCGACCGCCGCATGGACTGGGCGCTCAAGCTCGTCGGCGAGCCCGAGTCGTTCGACGGCGAAGAGTTCGAGACGGTCTCGCGCCAGTTCGCGCAGCTCAAGCGCGACCTGAAGTCGGCCGAGGAGACCGGCGAGTACGCGCCCCTCTTCGGCACGTCCGGCGGCGGCACGCGCCGCTCGTCGAACTTCTGAAGCGCCCCTCGTCAAACCTCCCGCCCCTGAGTTATCTTTGCTGTACGCCCCAGCGCTACGGCACCACCTTTCGATTTAGACGGAGACAACAGGAGGCAACCGAAAAGCCTTGCGCCGCACCTTCTCGCTCATTCTCATCAACGTGCTCGTCATCACGCAGACGGCGGCGCAGCAGCAGCCGCCGGCCCCGCGGCCGGCGCAGGCCCGGCCGGCCGCCGCGCAGGCGCAGTCGGCGCCGCTGCCCGCGCCGCGCGTGAAGATCGCGGACTACCGCGAGCGCGCGTCGCGCATCATCGGCGCGGCGCTCACGAGCGACGTGGCCTACCGGCGGCTCGCGTGGCTCACCGACCGCATCGGCCACCGCCTGAGCGGGTCGGAGGCGCTCGGGCGTGGCATCGAGTGGGCGGTCTCGGAGATGAAGCGCGACGGGCTGGACAACGTGCGGGCGGAGAAGGTGATGGTGCCGCACTGGGTGCGCGGCGAGGAGAGCCTCGAACTGTTGGAGCCCGCGGGCCAGAGGCTCTCGATGCTGGGGCTCGGGGGCAGCGTCGGCACGCCGCCCGAGGGGTTAACGGCCGAGGCCGTCGTCGTCCGCAACTTCGAAGAGCTGGAGGCGCTCGGCGAGCGCGTGCGCGGCAAGGTCGTCGTCTACAACGTGCCCTTCACCACCTACGGCCAGACGGTCGCCTACCGCGGCAGCGGCGCCTCGCGCGCGTCGAAGTACGGCGCGGTCGCTGCACTCGTCCGCTCGGTCACGCCGGTCAGTTTGCAGACGCCGCACACGGGGGCCATGCGCTACACCGAAGGCAGCCCGCAGATTCCGACGGCGGCCGTCACCATCGAGGGCGCGGAGCTTTTACAGCGCATGCACGACCGCGGCGAGCGCCCGCGCGTGCGCCTGAAGATGGAGGCGCGCTTCCTGCCCGACGCCGAGTCGGCCAACGTCATCGCGGAGATCAAAGGAACTGAGAAGCCCGACGAGGTCGTCCTCGTCAGCGGCCACTTCGACTCGTGGGACGTGGGGCAGGGGGCGCACGACGACGGCGGCGGCTGCATCGCCGCGTGGGAGGTGGCGCGGCTGCTGAAGTCCCTGAACCTGCGGCCCCGGCGCACCATCCGCGTCGTGCTCTTCACCAACGAGGAGAACGGTCTGCGCGGCGGCACCGCCTACCGCGACGCGCACAAAGCGGAAGTGGCCCAACACGTCCTCGCCATCGAGTCCGACAGCGGCGTCTACCGCGCCACGGGCTTCGGCCTCTCGGCGCAGGCGAGCCCGCAGGCGCGCGCCGACATGCAGGAGATCGCGCGGCTCCTCTCCGGCATCCGCGCCGACCGCATCGACCCGGACGGCGGCGGCGCCGACA
>DAIRFV010000503.1:0-2452 GCA_036794905.1 Pyrinomonadaceae bacterium
TTGACCCACGCGCTGCGGACGTTGCGCAGGGTTTGCGTCGCGCGGGTGACGCCGCGCTGGAGCGCGTCCTCGAAACTCTTCTCCGAGGTGGAGCTGATCTCCGTGATGCGTGCGATGGACATGATGTGCTTCCTCTCTCTCTCTCTGAAAAATCAAACTGTTAACGGCGCGAGGCCGGGCCACGCGCCGGGATGTTAATGCTGTACGCGCGGGCCTCGATTCGGCCGCCCGGATTCTGACTCCGCGACGTGCGCCGCTTGCCGGCCGCCTTCTTATTCACCCGGCGTCACTGCCGGAGCCGGGGTTTCCGACTCTCAACGTAATCGCGGCCTTTGGCCGGCGCCGGCCCGACGGCCGAGTCGGGCACGAGGCGGCAGAGCGGTTCGCTCAGTCGGACGAAGTCAAACGTCTGGGTGACTAAGGAATGGTACCCGGCGGCAGGGGCGGAGTCCAGCGCATCTTCGGCCAGGGATGTGTACATCGCCGCGATGGCGAAGCCGCATTCCCGGCCGCGTTCGCTGAGACGACGCGTGACCTCGTAATTATTGGCAATGATTACACTGGGTTGTCGCGCCGGGCACATCGGATTCCCCCTGCCGTACAGAGCGGCGTGAGTGTCGGGCCTCAACTGACGACACGAGGGGGCCGCAGTGTGCGTTGCAGTCGTGTCGAGCGATTGAAGTTCTTTCAGTAGCAATCCTTTATAAGCAACAGACAACTAACAGACCGGCGCGGGGCCGTCCGTGCGTTGGCACACATGCCCCCGCGTTTCGATACAAAGCGCAAGGCGCTGAGCCCCCGACGGCGCGCCGCGTTTCGGCTGCAAGTCCCGGACGGGGGTCAGGGCGCGCGCGCGCTATTTCTCCCGCTTATGCAAAAGCAGCCGCTCGTCGGCGAGCTTGACGAGCCGCGTCGAAGTGCCTGCGTCCTCCGGGTGCGCGGACAGGCCGAAGCTCATGCCGAAGGCAGCGGGCACACCCTCCTTCCCCCCGAGGTTGACGAACGCGTCCGAGAGGCGACCCATCAGCGAGAGGGCCGCTTCGCCGGTCGTCTCCGGCATGATGACGCCGAACTCGTCGCCGCCGTAGCGGCAGATGATGTCCGTCCGCCGCAGCTCGCGCCGCATCAGTTCCGCGCAACGCACCAGCAGTAAGTCTCCGAACTGATGTCCGCGCGTGTCGTTAACCGCCTTGAAGTCGTCGAGGTCGATGAGCGCGACCGAGAGCGGGGACTCATAGCGCTGCGCCCGCCGGAGTTCTTCGTCGAGCCGCTCGTAAAAGGTTCGGTGGTTAAGAAGGCCGGTGAGTCCGTCGGTGCGCGACAGGTGCCGCAGCCCCCGGGTCTTCTCTTCGAAGAAGGCGGTCAACGTTGCGCACGCCGCCACGTCCAGGGAGAGGCCGAGGCGGAGGCGGCCGTCCGACGGCCCGCCGTTCGCACCCCCGGACTGCGCGCTATGTTCCTGCAGGTAAAAAAATATGTGCCGGCGTAAGAGCTGATACTCGCGCATCACTTCCTCCACGTCGAACTGCTGGCGCGCGCGCTCGCGGCCGTGGCGTGCGGCGCGATGAGTTCTCACCGGCCGGGTGCGCCCGTCGTCCGTTTCGACGGCTTCGAGGATTTCGTCGAGCACCGGCGACATGTACTCCAGAAGTAAAGCGGCCGCGCCGTCGCCGTTCGCCGACACGGCGCGTTCGGCGCGCACGGACTCGACCCACCGGCGCAGGATTTCATCCGCGCCCACCCGGGTCAGCCTCTCCAGGCGCTTCGAGTCATCGAGCGATGAGAATGTTGACGACGCCACCATTAAAGCCTCTGTAAAGAAAAGCCACTACAACATGGCCGAGCCGACCACTACTGCGAAGAAAAAGCCGACGTACTTATAAGAATTGGCGGGCGAGCTCTTCATGTAGTCCCTGCCGACGTTGCCGTACGTCGCCGCCGACCAGCGCCCTCAGTAACATTCGTCCGTCCATAAATCCGCACCTCGGCCGCGCGTCACTGCCCGCGGCTAACGGCCGCGCCGGGCAGAATCAAACATCGAAAACTCCTTAAGATTATTAGGCCGAATGGTAAATGAGGGGAGAGGTTGCATCCACCCTGCTCCTACACGGCTTGCAGCCGCCGGCTCAGGCCGGGTGGGTGCGGGAGAGTGTGAAATAACATGTTCGGGCGTGTGCATGCGCGACAATCTGTCGCGCATGCACACGAACGTCACCCAGCCCCGGCATATCCGGACTGAGGGGCGCTTAGTTCTTCTGCGTCTTGCGCCGACGCATCTTGGCGGCTATGCCGGCGATGCCGGTGCCGAGCAGCAACATCGTCGCCGGCTCGGGGACGGGGTTGGTCCCGGTCTGCTGGGCGCTGGTGATCTGCCCCGTGATCGCGGCGATCTGCCCCGGGTCGATCGACAGGTCGTTGACCGAGAAGAGGAAGGAGCCCGACCCGCAGGTCG
>DAIRFV010000239.1:0-9472 GCA_036794905.1 Pyrinomonadaceae bacterium
GCACGGCTACCCGGTCTTCTGCGTCTCCATCGCGCTCGAACACGAGGGGCGCGTCGTCCTCGGCGTCGTCTACGACCCCACGCGCGGCGAGATGTTCGCCGCCGAGCGCGGCGAGGGCGCGACCCTCAACGGCCGACGCGTCCGCGCCTCCGAGACCTCGGAGTTGAACCGCGCGCTCATCTGCACGGGCTTCCCCTACGACGTGCGCACGCGCACGGACTTCGCGCGCCACTTCCGCGACTTCATCATGCAGGCGCAGTCGGTGCGCCGCGACGGCGCGGCCGCGCTCGACCTCGCCTACGTCGCCGCGGGCCGCTTCGACGGTTTTTACGAAGAGGGCCTGCGCCCCTGGGACGTGGCCGCGGGCGTGCTGCTCGTCGAAGAGGCCGGCGGACGCGTCACGCACTACGACGGCTCGCCCTTCCACATCTACCAGCCGCCGATTGCCGCCAGCAACGGCCTCGTCCACGAAGCGATGCTCGGCGTGCTTCGGGGTTGAGCGGGGAGATTGCGCTGATGCCTGCCGCCTTCGAGTTCGTGCACGAGGTCAACTTCAGCGGGCCGGTCAGGACGGCCTGGGAGTTCGAGCACGCGGTCGTCGTCAACGCGCCGGCCGGGACGGCGTGGGAGTTCTGGACGAACGTCGAGAACTGGAAGTTCGACCCCGGCGTCGAGTGGGTCAGGCTCGACGGCGACTTCCGCGCGGGCGCCGTGGGCGAGGCGAAGCAGCACGGACAGCCCCCGCTGCCCCTGCGCGTCGCCGAGGCGCGGGAGCCCGAGCGCTGCGTCATCGAGCTCGACCTGCTCTACCTCACGTTCCGCCTGGAGATGAACTTCGAGCCCGTCTCCGGAGACGCTTCGCGGCTGCGGCAGCGCCTCACGCTCGACGCGCCGGAGGACAGCCCCTTCGCCGCCGGACTCCGGCCGGAGTCCGGCGATGAGGCCCGCGCCGGGCTGAAGCGGCTGGCCGAAGCGATTGAGAAGTACGCCGCCCGCCGAGGTTGAACTGTTTGCTCGCCCGCCGCGCGCCCTGTATGATTTCGGCCGGCTCGCACGCCCCGCGCGTCTAAACTCTCTTCAACGAGCGCACGTCCCGGAAGTCGCGGAGGAGGCCAGATGATCGCCCCCGGCACAGTCTTGCAGAACCGTTACGCCGTCGAGCGGCAGATCGGCGCGGGCGGGATGGGCGCCGTCTACGTCGCCACCGACCGGCGCTTCGGCTCGACGGTCGCGCTCAAGGAGACCTTCTTCGGCGACGCGGCGCTGCGCCGTGCCTTCGAGCGCGAGGCGCGCCTCCTCAACCGCCTGCGCCACCACGCCCTGCCGCGCGTCAGCGACCACTTCGAGGAGGCCGAGGGGCAGTTCCTCGTCATGGAGTACATCCCCGGCGAAGACCTCTCGCAGCTGTTGAAGGCGCGCAACGGTGCGGGCTTCCCCGCGCGCCAGGTGTTGAGTTGGGCCGACCAACTGCTCGACGCGCTCGACTACCTGCACACGCAGGAGCCGCCGGTCGTCCACCGCGACATCAAGCCGCAGAACCTGAAGCTCACCGCGCGCGACCAGATCGTGCTGCTCGACTTCGGGCTCGCCAAAGGGACCGCGCTCCAGACGCGCGTCACCAACACGGCCAGCCTCTTCGGCTACTCCTTCAACTACGCACCCATCGAGCAGATGCAGGGCGCGGGCACAGACCCGCGCAGCGACCTCTACAGCCTGGGCGCGACCCTCTACCACCTGCTCACCGGCGCGACGCCGCCCGACGCGCTGACGCGCGCCACGGCCGTGCTCGACGGCGACCCAGACCCTCTGCGCCCCGCCAGCGAGACGGCCGCGCACGTCCCCGCCGAGGTCTCCGACGTGCTCTCGCGCTCGATGGCGCTGAGCGCCGCGCGCCGCTTCGGCTCGGCCGAGGAGATGCGCGCCGCGCTCGGCGAGGCGGCGCACGCCGTCGCGGCCATGCCGGACGCTTCGGGCGCGGCGACGCTCGTCCCCGGCGCCGAGTCCGAGCAGAAGACGCGCCTCATGAACTCCGCCGCCGCCGCGCGCACGTCCGCGCAGGAGCCGCACGCCTCCGCCACGCGACCCGCGAACGCGCAGGAGGAAGCGGCCACGCTCCTCAACGCCGAGGCCGCCGGCGCCGAGGCCGCGCCCGGCGCGACGCAAGCGACTTCCGCCCAGGGGGCCGGCCGGACATCGGCGCGCGGCGCCGACGCGACCTCGGTCGAAGGTTCGGACGGTAAATCGGTCGTCACGCGCGTGAGGGTCGCCGACGTGCCTCCGCCGGGCGGCGCGCGCCGGGGGTTGGGGGTGGCGGCCGTCGCCGTCGCGCTCGTGCTCGTCGCCGTCGGCGTCTACTCGCTCACGCGCCGCCCCGCTTCGAGCGAGCCGGCCGCGCAGCCCACGCCGCAGCCGGCCGCACAGACGACGCCCCCCGAGGTTCCCGCCCCTTCCGCACCACAGGCGGCCGAAGCGACGCCCACCCCCGCGCCCTCGGCGACACCCGCCGCCGCGCGCGCGCGCACGACCGCCGCCCCGACGCCGCGCAACCCACGGCCCGAGCCGGAACCGCCCGCCGCGCCCGCGCCGCACCCGCCGCACCCCGGCACGCCCGCCCTCCCGCCCGAGGCCGCCGCCGACCCCGTGCTGCGCGACCGCGACCTGCGCACCCAGCCGCTCACACGCGAAGAGCTGCGCCTCATCCTCCGCCGCACCACCCAGCAGCGGCGCAGGGCGCGCATGGAGCGCGACAGACTCATCGAAGAGGAACGCCGGCGCAGGCTCGAAGAGCGCCGCCGCCGCAACGCCAACGCCTACCCGACCGCGCCCACGCCGCCGGAATGAAAAACAGTAGTCGGTAGTCGGTAGTCGGTCGAAAAACCGGGCGGCGCGCTTCAGCCTTCGGGCCGGGCGCGCTATTGACTAATGCCCCTCGCGGGTAGATTATCTGGGGACGCAAAGTCAGCCATCGCCCCGCAGCCCTCAGTTGCAGTCACTTCAGAAACCCGGACGAAGGAGATAAGCAGATGCAGGGAAAGCTCACTCGCATCAGCGGGGCGTTCGTGTTGTTCGTCCTCGCGTCCGCGCCCGTCGCACACGCCCAGGGCTGGCCGGATGTCTTCAACCCGTTTCGGATGTTGACCCTCAACCTGGAACTCTCGTCCTCGGACTGGGACACCATCCGCCGCGACACGACGAACGAGATAGAAGTACCGGCGCAGTTCTGGGCCGACGGGGAAATGCCGCTCCTCGTCTCCGTCAGGCGCAAGTCCTCGCGCGCGCTGCCCTCCGAGTCCAACCCGGTGAAGGTCGGCCTCAAGATTGACATCAACGAACTCGTGGACGGCCAGAGGTGGCGGGGGCTGACGAAGGTGAGTCTGGAAAACGGGGCCGACTCCGGCGTGGTCGAGGAAGGGCTCGCGTGGAATCTTCATCGCCTCGCCGCCGGCTCTTACGGTTATCAGGCCGCTTTAGCCGCGTGGGTTCAACTCCGCGTCAACGGCGAGTTGGTCGGCGTCTACGTTAACGCCGAGCAGCGCGACAAGCAGATGTTGCGCAACCGCGGCCTCTGGGTTGACGACGAGACGTGGCTTTACGACCAGGACGACATCGGGCTGCCCGCGCTCGAAGAGGGCGACGGGCCCGACCCCACCTATGACGCGCTCTGCTACAGCCCGTTCAACCTCTCGGGCGGCAAGAAGGGCGGCGGGGCGTGCGCGACGCCGAGCGACGCGGTTCTCGCCGTCCAGCTTCCGCAGCTCATCAACATGAACGGGATGCTGACGCAGGGCGCCGTGGACGCCTACACGGACAACCACGACTCCCTGCTCGCCCACGGAAAGAACTTCCAGTTCGCCGACTTCGCCGACCCCGGCCTGACGGGCAGGGACACACGGCGGCTCTACTTCCCCTGGGACCTGGACGCGGTCTTCCGCTCCACGTCGGGAGGCATTTACGCTGCGGGGAACAGCCGCAAGGTGACGACCTCCCCTTATCAAGAGGTCATTCTCCGCCACCCGACCTTCCGCGCCCAGTACAATCAAATCATGCTCAACCTCCTTGACGGGCCGCTCTCGGTGGCGAACGTGCATTCGTTCCTTGACCAGACCGAGGCGACGCTCTCCGCCGCCCTCGCGGCCGACCCGTACCCGACGGGGTCGGGGAATTCGTTCCAGCGCCTGCGCCAGTGGGTCGCCGAGCGCGACGTGAACATCCGTGGGCAGGTCGCCGCGAACGGCCCCCCGGCCCCGCGCCGTTAGCGGACACTGAAGGCAGTAGACAGTAGGCAGTAGACAGGAGTCAGTAGGCAGACAAAGCGGCGCGCCCGGCCCGAAGGCTTCGGACGCGCCGCCTCTTTTTCTACTGCCTACTGCCTACTCCCGTCAATTCCTCTCCCCCAGCCCGTGCTTCTGCTTGCAGATTTTGCAGAAGGTCGGGCGCTCGGTGTTGTCCACGCGGTGCTCGACGGGGCGGAGCGTGCGCAGGTAGGCGTAGATGGACTTGAGGTCGTCGTCCGTCATGTTCCGGTAGACCCACCAGGGCATGTGCGGGCTCAGCTGACGCGCGCCGACGTGGCCGGTGCGTATCGCCCGGACGAAGAGCGCCTCGTCGTAGTAGGAGATGCCGGTCGCGTCCGGCGTCAGGTTCATCGGCGTGACCGCGCCGCCCCGGCCGTCGTCGAACGGGTTGCCGCCCGCGTAGTCCATCCCCGGGATGGCCGCGCCCTGGTCGCCGCGCGGCGTGTGACACCCCGAGCAGTCGGCGACGCGAATCATGTACTCGCCGCGCTTGACGCGGGTCGAGGTGTCGGGCTCGGCGACCGCCGCGGTCAGGGGCTCGGGCACCATGTTGATGAGCCGCGAGAGCGGGAACGGAATCTCCGACTTCGGCAGCTCGTTCCTGACCGCCGGGATCGAGCGCAGGTAGACGACGATGGCGGCCACGTCCTCGTCCGAGTAGTTGCGGTAGTTCTGGTAGGGCATGGCCGGGAAGAGCGCGCGGCCGTCGTGGCCGATGCCCTCGCGTATGGCGCGCGCAAACATGTCGTCCGTCCAACGGCCCGCGCCCGTCTCCTCGTCCGGCGTGATGTTCGGCGCGTAGAGCCACGGCGCGCCGTCCATCGCCATCGACCCGCCGCCCCCCTTGCTCTTCGACTCCGCGTAAGACTTGACCGGGTCTTTCGAGTCGTAGGCCGTGTGGCAGGCGAAGCAGGCCGACACGCTCTCGACGAGGTAACGCCCGCGCTCAAGCCTCTGCGGTGTCGTCTCGAACCGGCGCGCGGTGAGCGGCCGCGCCTTCGGCCCGACGAACGGCCGCCACCCGACCGTCACCGTGATGCCCGCGCACACCACGACCGCCACCACGGCCGCCCCGTACCCGGCCCCCTTCAGTAGACGCCTCTTCCACTTCCCTGCCATGACCCGACCTCCGCGCCGAAGATTTACGCCCCCGCCGACCATTAACGCGACAAAAAACGCGAAGTGGGTTCACCCCTCCTGAAATTTTTCGGCGGCGAAGCGTTTTGCCTTCCCTTTCGACGCGGGTTATATTTTGTGGCGATACCGCGGAGGGTTAGCATAATTGGTAATGCAGCAGTCTTGAAAACTGCCGCCCGAAAGGGCTTGGGGGTTCGAGTCCCTCACCCTCCGCCAACAAGATTTTCAACGCGAAGCCGCCCGCCCCCTGCAACGAGGCGCGGGCGGTTTCGGCTTTCGCGGGCGGCTTAAGGGAGGGTTCGAGTGGAGATGTTCGGGGCGGCGTCCGTGCTGTGGCTGCGGCAGGGCGAGAACGTGTTGCAGCGGCTCTGGCGGCTGACCGAGCCGCTGCGCGGCTACCTCAACTTCAAGTGGGAGCTGGGCACGCTCGTCTTCTCGACCACGACGCTGCTGCTCGGGCTCGCGGTGCTGCTCGTCGCCGTCGTCGTCTCGCGCTACGCGCGCCGCTTCATCGAGCGGCGGATGAGCAGCCACAAGCACCTCGACCCGGGCGTGCAGTTCACCATCCTGCGGCTCGTCCACTACTTCGTCATCGCCGTCGGCGCGGTCGTCGCGCTGCGCGTGGCGGTGGCGGCCGACTTCACCTCGCTCGCCGTCGTCTTCACGGCGCTCTCGGTCGGCATCGGCTTCGGCCTCCAGTTCATCGCGGGCGACATCGCCTCCGGCTTCATCATCCTCTTCGAGCGCCCCGTCCGCGTCGGCGACTACGTGACCATCCCCGGCCCCGACGGCGAGCTGACCGAGGGGATGGTGCGCAGCATCAACCTGCGCACCACCGTCGTCATCACCAACAACAACATCGCCTCGGTCGTGCCCAACTCGAAGATCGTCAACCAGAACTTCCTCAACTGGTCGTACAACCGCGAGCGCCGCGTGCGCCTCGCCGTCCCCGTCGGCGTCTCCTACGACGCCGACCCCGGGCACGTCGCCGCCACGCTCCTGCGCGCGGCCGAGGACGTCCAGTTCGTCCTCGAAGAGCCGAAGCCCACGGTGCAGTTCATGGAGTTCGCCGACTCCTCGCTCAACTTCCGCCTGCTCGTCTGGTCGGACAAGCCGCGCCGCCACCTCGTCGTCAAGAGCGCCATCCGCTACAACATCCACCGCCTCTTCAAGGAGGAGGGCATCGAAATCCCCTACCCGCGGCGCGACGTCACCCTCAAGAACGCCCCGCCCCGCCCCGACGGCCGCCACCCCCTCGCCGCCGAAGAGGCGGAAACAAGGCCGTGAGCCGTCAACCGTGAACCGTGACAAGTAAGAGCCTTCACTTGTCACGGTTCACGGTTGACGGTTCACGGCTCTTCATCCCTGTTGCAGAAAACGCGCGCGGACGTTAGGCTAGGGGCCTCGACTGAATGAATAGCCATTCAGCAGCACGGCCGCGCGGGCGGCACGGAGACCCCTGAGCCAGATGCGTACCGCACGTTCCCTCTCCCAGACCCCGGTGGGCGACAAGCGCGAGGCCATCATGCGCGCCGCGACGAAGGTCTTCGCGCGCTCGGGCTACTTCAACTCGAAGGTGGCCGACGTGGCGCGCGAGGCCGGCGTCGCCGACGGCACGGTCTACCTCTACTTCAAGAGCAAGGAAGAGATTCTGCGCTCCATCTTCGAGCGCAACACGAGCGACGCCGTGCGGGCCGGCCGCGCGGAGCTGGCGAAGATCGCAGACCCGCGCGAGAAGCTGCGCCGAATCGCGCGCCACCACCTCGAACGGCTCGGCGCCGACCGCGACCTGGCCGTCGTCTTCCAGGTCGAGCTGCGGGGCACGACCAAGTTCATGGAGGAGTTCTCGGCCGCGGGGCTCGCCGAATACCTCGGCCTCATCCGCGAGGTCTTCGAGGAGGGGCAGGCCGCGGGCGTCTTCCGCCGCGGCCTGAACGCGAAGCTCGTCGCGAAGGTGCTCTTCGGCGCGCTCGACGAGATGGCGACCAACTGGATTCTGTCGAAGCGCCGCTACAAGCTCGCGCCGATGGCTGACGAAGTTCTGGACATCTTCCTCGGGGGTGTGCGCGCTTGACGATGGAGACGAGGGAACAGGCGGCTGTGGGCGCGGCGCAGGGCGAGCGTGTGCGCGCCGGCGAGCCCGAGACGATTATCGACATCATGCTGCGCGCGCTGACGCTGAAGGCGCGGCCCGACGCGCTCCACCACAAGCGCGACGGCGGGTGGCGGCCCATCTCTTCCGAGGAGCTGCTGCGGCGCGTCCGCCGCGTCGCGCTCGGGCTCCACGCGCTGGGGCTGAGGGGCGGCGACCGCGCCGGCATCCTCTCGGAGAGCTCGCCCGACTGGGTCGTCGCGGACCTCGGGTGCCAGTTCGCGGGCGTGGTCAACGTCCCGCTCTACCCGACGCTCGCGCCGCCGCAGGTCTGCTACATCGTGGAGGACTCGGGCGCCCGCCTCCTCTTCGTGCAGCACCGCGCGGCCTACGAGCGCGTGCGCGAAGCGCTCTCGGCGTGCGCCGCGCTCTCGACCGTCGTGCTGCTCTCGGACGAGGCGGGCGAAGGCGTGCTCACGCTCTCCGAGCTTGAGGCGCGCGGCGCGCGGCTCGAAGCCGAGCAGCCGCACCTCCTCGAAGAACTCTCCGGCGCCGTCTCTCCGGAAGACCTCGCGACCATCATCTACACCTCGGGGACGACGGGCGAGCCGAAGGGCGTCATGCTCACGCACTCGAACGTCGTCTCGAACCTGACGGCCACGTCGGAGCGCCTGGCCTTCGCGCCGGAGGACGTGGCGCTGTCGGTCTTGCCGCTCTCGCACGTCTTCGAGCGCGGCGCGATGTACATGTACCTGCACCACGGCGCGAAGGTCTACTTCGCCGAGGCCATCGAGCGCATCGGCGACAACATGCGCGAGGTGCGCCCGACGATAGTGGTCGCCGTCCCGCGCCTCTTCGAGAAAATCTACGGGCGCATCAAGGACAAGGCGGCCGAGGGCGGGCGGGTGAAGACGGCGCTGCTGACGTGGGCCGTCAATGTCGCGAAGCGCTGGGCGCACGCCGTCGTCTGGGAGAAGCCCGTCGGCCCGCTCCTCAAGTTGCGGCACGGGGTCGCGTCGCGCCTCGTCTTCTCGAAGTGGCGCGAGGCGACGGGCGGGCGCATCCGCCTCTTCTGCTCGGGCGGGGCGGCGCTCCCCGAGGAGCTGGGGCTCATCTTCTACGGCGCGGGTCTGCCCATCGTGCAGGGCTACGGGCTGACGGAGACTTCGCCCGTCATCTGCGTCAACGGCCCCGTGGACAACCGCATCGGCACCGTGGGCCGCCCCATCCGGGATGTCGAGGTGCGCATCGCCGCCGACGGCGAGATCGAGTCGCGCGGCCCCAACGTCATGCGCGGCTACTACAACAAGCCCGAGGCGACGCGCGAGGTCTTCACCGACGACGGCTGGTTCAGGACGGGCGACATCGGCGCGCTCGACGCGGAAGGCTACCTCCGCATCACCGACCGCAAGAAGGAGCTGTTCAAGACCTCGGGCGGCAAGTACGTCGCGCCGCAGCCCGTCGAGCAGCTCATCAAGCAGTCGCGCTTCGTCAGCCAGGTCGTGCTCGTCGGCAACGGGCGCAAGTTCCCCGCCGCGCTCATCGTCCCCGACTTCGAGATGCTCCGCTCCTACGCGCAGCACAAGGGGCTCGACTGCAAGACGCCCGCGGACTTCTGCCGCCACCCGCGCATCATCGACCTCCTCCAGCGCCAGGTGGACTCGCTGACCGCAGACCTCGCCCGCTTCGAGCGCGTCAAACGCGTCGCCCTCCTCGAACGCGAACTCACCATCGACGGCGGCGAACTCACCCCCACCCTCAAAGTCAAACGCCGCGTCATCGACGAGAAGTACAAAGACGTGATCGACCGCCTCTACGAAGAGGCGGAAGCCCGACCGTAAAAAGTCGTGAACCGTCAACCGTGAACCGTGACAAGAAGAAGAGCCGGTCTTCTCTTGTCACGGTTCACGGTTGACGGTTCACGACTTTTTACGGTTCACGGGTTCTA
>DAIRFV010000504.1:0-2443 GCA_036794905.1 Pyrinomonadaceae bacterium
ACGTTGTCGTGGAAGACGACCGTCACGGCTGAGAGTCCGAACTTAGAGACCGAGCGAATCTCCTCGATGTCCGGCAGCCCCGACATCGCCACCTCGACGGGGAAAGTTATCTGCCGCTCGATCTCCAGCGGCGCTAAGCTGGGTGCGGCCGTCAGCACCTGCACCTGCACGTTGGTCACGTCCGGGACGGCGTCGATGGGCAGCCGTTGGAGGCTATAGACCCCCGCGCCGACCATGATGGCGACCATCAGCATGACGAGCAGCCGCTGCTGCACGGCGAATCTAATGAGTGAGTTGATCATCAGTGGTCGTGGTCTCCCATCTCGCCCTTCTGCATCTGCGCCTTGAGCGTGAAGCTGCCCTTCGTGACGACCTTCTCGCCGAGCTTCAGCCCGCCGATGATGCGGGCGTAGCCCTCGCGCACCGCCCCGACCTGCACCTCGCGCACCTCGAAGCCGTTCTCCTCGTCCTCCTTGGGTATGAAGACGACGGCGCGCTCGCCGACGCGCTGGACGGCCTCTTCGCGGACGACCAGTTCCTGCCCCTCGGCCGCGCCGGTGCCCGCCTGGAAGCCGACCTCGACGAACATCCCGGCGCGGAGCCTGCCGCCGGGGTTAGACAGTTCCACCCTTACCTTGCCCGTGCGCGTCTCCTCGTCGAGGCGCGGGTCGATGTAGTTGACCCGGCCCGCGAAGGCACCCTCTCCGAGCGCGGCGGAGCGCACCTCGGCGGGCGTCCCCGGCCTGAGCAGACCCATCTGCGCCTCGGGGACGTTGGCGATGACCCACACCGTGGAAGTGTTGGCGATGGTGAAGAGCGCGGTGCCGGGCTCGACGCCCGCCCCGGCGTTGACCAGCCTTTCGGTGACGGCGCCGGAGACGGGGGCGAGGAGCGTCACGAGCGAGGTGTTGCGGCTGTGGTCGTCGTCGCGCTCGCCCTCGCGGATGCTGACGCCGAGCGAGCGCATCTCGTCGCGGATGTGCGCCACGTCCACGCGCGCCGTCTCGACGGCCGCGCGCGCCTCCTGCACCTCCTTGTTGAGCGAGATGTTCGACTGGAAGTCGTACTCGGCCTTCGCGGTCTTGTAGGCGGTCTCGGCCGCGATCAGGTCTTTGCCGGCGCCCGCGCCGAGTTCGATCAGGCGGCGGGTGCGCTTCAAGGTCGCCTCCGCCTCGTCGAGTTTCGCCTTCGCGGAGAGGACGGCGACACGGTTCTCCGCCCGGTTGACGCGCTGGAGATTGCGCTCGGCCAGGGCCAAAGTAGTCTCGGCCTCGTGTAGCTTGCCGTGGAGCTGCGCGATCTGCGGGCTGGAGATGACGGCCAGCGCCTGCCCGGCGCGCACGAAGTCGCCGAGGGCTGCGTTCACGCGTTCGACGCGCCCGCCGACGAGCGGGGTGGCCTGCTGCGACTGCTGCTGGTTGGTCTCGACCGTGCCGGTCACCCTCAGGAGCGCGACGGCCGGGCGCTCGGTCACGCCCTCGATCTCCAGCCCGGCGGCCTCGCGCGCCTCGGGCGTCAGCATGACCTCTTCGCCCTCGGCGTGCTCCCCGCCCTCGCCGTGCTCTTCTCCCTCGGCGGCCTTCCCCGCCTCCGCGCTCACCTTGACCTCGGTCGTGTCGGTCGCCCGGCCGCTCCGCCACAGGAGCAGCGCGATGACGGCGAAGACGGCGACGATGGCGACCGTGGCGATGACGGCGACGCTGCGCTGGCGGGGGGTGCGCGGCGTGGCCCGAACTCTTTCCGACTCGACGAGCGACCTGTCGCCGCCGGCGTGTTCCGTCACTTCGGTGACGCGCTCGACCTCCACGGTCTCGTCTCGCGCCGCGTCGCGCGGCCCGCCCTGTGATGAGAGCGTGTCATCGTCTCGATTCGTGGTCTTGTCTGGCATGCTTCGATTCCTCACTGTTGGTTGTCAGGGGCGCCGACGGCGGCCTGGAGGTCCGCGAGTGCGCGGTACTGCTCGGAGAGCGCCTCGGTGAAGTCGCGCTGCGAGTCGACGAGCCGGCGCTGCTCGTTAAGCAGGTCGTTGATGGTGAAGTGTCCCAGCTCGTAGGCCGCGCGGATGACCCGGATGTTGTCCTGCGAGCGCTGAATTACGCCCTGCTCGTACGTAGTAAGGGCCGCGCGCGCGGCCTCGTAGCGCGCGTAAGCGCTTTGGACCTCCGAGCGCACGACGGCTTCGAGGAACTCGCGCCGCGCCGTGGCCTGCGAGATGGCGGCGGCCGCCTCGGCTTTCGCGCCCTGGTTCTTGTTGAAGACCGGGATGCCGACCGAGACGCCGAACGTGAGCAAGCGGTCTTTGTCGGTCAGGACGCCGACCGGCGTGTCGTCGAACACGCCGCGGCTGACCGTGTACCTGGTGAAGGCGGTCACCTCGGGCGCGGATTGCGCGCGCGCGAGCCGGAGCCCCGCCTGCGCCACCTCCTCGTTGAGGCGGGCGAGC
>DAIRFV010000240.1:0-9452 GCA_036794905.1 Pyrinomonadaceae bacterium
TTAGCCAACCGTCTAAACAGCGTAGGCGAGTACCTACACAGTGTAGCCGGCCGCCCCCACTCCGGAGGCGGCCGGCTACACTGTGTAGGTACTCGCCTCAGAAGATGGGGCGGACGGTTAAGACGTTGAGGGGGCTCGCCCCGAACGTCTCAGGCGTTCGCGCCTTCGGCGGCGGCGCGCTCCCACTCTTCGTAGAGTTCGCGCAGGCGCTCCTCCGCCCTCTTATAGTCTTCGTTGAGGCGCGCAAGGCGTTTGGGGTCGCGCGCAGACTCCGGCGTTGCCATCTCTTCGGCGAGCGCGGCCACGCGCTGCTCGGCCGCGGCTATCTCGTCCTCAATCGCCTGCGGGTCGCGCCCCGCCGCCTTCTTTTTCTTCTTCGTATCCTTCCCGCCGCCCGGCTTCGGCTGCGACTGCGCCGCGCGCGGCTCCTCTCTGCGGGCCGGGGCCGCTTCCGTCGTCTTCTCCCCGACCGTCTTTGCCGCCTCGTTCGCGCGGCGCGCGGCCTTCCAGTCGTGGTACTCGGTGTAGTCGCCGTCGTAGTGCTCGGCGCCGCCCTCGCCGTCGAGCGCGAGTATCTGCGTGGCGACGCGGTCGAGGAAGTAGCGGTCGTGGCTGATGGTGATGATGGTGCCGTCGTAGGCGTCGAGCGCCTCTTCCAGGGCCTCGCGCGAGGGAATGTCGAGGTGGTTGGTCGGCTCGTCCAAAACCAGCACGTTGACGTTCGAGTAGATGAGTTTCGCCAGCGCCAATCTCCCCTTCTCCCCGCCCGAGAGGTCGCGGACGTGCTTGTACACGTCGTCGCCCGTAAACAGGAAGCGCGCGAGGAAGCCGCGCAGCTCGCCCGCGGTCGCCGTCGAGGGCGCGACGCGCCGCAGCTCCATGATGATCTCGTTGCGGTCGTCGAGGTCGTCGAGCTGCTGCGCGTAGTAGCCGACGTTGACGTTGGTGCCGAGGCGAATCTCGCCCGCGAGCTGCGGGAGCTTACCCAGCACGGTCTTGATGAAAGTCGTCTTGCCCGACCCGTTCGGCCCGATGATGCCTAAGCACTCGCCGCGCTTGAGGACGAAGTTGATGTCCGAGGCGAGCAGCTTTCCGGGGTAGCCGACCGCGGCCTCGGCGACGGTCAGGACGTACGCGCCGGCGCGCTCGACCTTCTGCATCTGGAAGTTGCCCTGCGGCGCGTCCGGCCGGATGGCCTCGACGCGTTCGAGCTTGGCGAGCATCGTGCGGCGCGACTTGGCCTGCTTGGTCTTCTGGCCGGCGAGGTTGCGGCGGATGAACTCCTCGGTCTTGGCGATGAGGTGTTGCTGGTTCTCGTATGCGCGCAGTTGTATCTCGCGCCGCTCCTCGCGCTCGACGAGGAAGGCCGAGTAGTTGCCCGTGTAGCTGACGGCCTTCCCCAGCTCGACCTCCGCGATGCGCGTGCAGGCGCGGTCGAGGAAGTAGCGGTCGTGGCTGATGATGACGTAGGCCGACCTGTACGCGGCCAGAAACTCTTCCAGCCACTCGACGGCCGACACGTCCAAGTGGTTCGTCGGCTCGTCGAGCAGCAGCACGTCGGGCTCCGCGAGCAGCAGGCGCGCGAGCCCCAAACGGTTCTTCTGCCCGCCCGAAAGTATCTCCGTCGGAGTCGCCCAGGTGTCGCGCTCGAAGCCGAGACCTTGCAGGATCGCCTCGGCGCGCGCCGCGTACTCGAACCCGCCCTGCCGCTCGAACTCGTGCTGAAGATGGCTGTAGCGTTCGAGCACCGCTTCGAGGTCGTCCGAAGCCTCGGCCATGCGGTGCTCCAACTCGTGCATCTCGTGCTCGATTGACTGGAGCTGGCCGAAGGCGGCGAGCGCGGCCTCGTGGACGGTCGTGCCGGGCTCGAAGTCAACGTGCTGTTCGAGCAGGCCGAGCTTGACGCCGCGCGCGCGCACCACGTCGCCGCGGTCGGGCGTCTCCTCGCCGGTGACGAGGCGGAAGAGCGTCGTCTTGCCCGCGCCGTTGCGGCCGACGAGCCCCACGTGCTCGCCCGGGTTGACCTGCAACGAGGCGCCGCGCAGAACGTCCTGCGCGCCGTAAGACTTGTAAACGTCCGTGAGTCGGAAAAGCATAAACAAACGGGGCGGAAGCCCGACCGTGAGGGAGGGCGTCAGTCACCCTCTGCTTGCGCGGTGAAGGAGGACCGACGCCCTCCCTCACGGTCGGGCTTCCGCAACTGCCCGCGCGCCGCGCGAACGGGGCGCGCTCAAATTAACGCTTCGGCGAGGCCGCCGGGGTCGCAGCCTTGGGCGCGGCCGCCGGGCTCGCACTCGTTGCCGGGCTCGCCGCGGGCGTCGCGGCGGCGGCCGGGGTCGGCGTCGCCGCCGCGGGCGAGGCGGCGGCCGCCGGGGTGGCGCCGGGCGCGACCGACTGGTTGCCGCCGAGCATGTTCGGGTCGCCCAGCATCGACTCGGCGAGTTGGTTGACGACCGTCGAGTCGCTCATCGCGTTGCGGACGAGCGCCTCGCGCAGGATCGTCTTGCGCTGGTCGATGAGTCCCTGCTTGATCTGGTCGCGCACGCCGGGGTCGTCGAGCGTGAGCGGCTTGCTCTCCAACTGCCGGTTGGTCAGCTTGAAGATGTACCAGCGGCCGTCGGCGAAGCGGATGGGCTCGGTGTAGCTGCCGACCTGGAGCTGGCTGAAGAAGCGGCTGATGAGGTCGGCCGGGAAGCCGTTCTGCTGGAGCGCCTGCTCGTTGGCGACGCCGATGTCGCCGCCGCGCACGCCGCTCGGGTCTTCGCTGCTGGCGCGCGCCACGTCGGCGAAGTCGGCGCCGCTGCGGAGCGTCGCGTAAAGGCGCTGAATCTTGGCCGTCGCCTCGGCGTCGCTCTTGGCGTCGTCGCGGTAGGTGCCGCCGCTGTCGGACGGGTCGACGACGATGTCGGCGAGCGCGACGCCGCGCGGGTTGACGAACTGCTGGCTGTTCGCGTTGAAGAAGTCGCCGACCTCCTGGTCGCGGATGGTGATCTTGCCGTAGAGCTTCTCCTGGAGCTTGTTGATGGCGAGGTCTTTGCGGGCCTCCTCGCGCACCTGCTGCTCGGTCAGGTTGTTCTCCTTGAGGCTCTTCTCCCACTCCTCGACCGTGCCGCGCTGCTTCTGCTGGTTGATGAGCGTGGTGACCTCGTCGTCGGTCGGGACGGTCTTCTCCTTCTCGGCGCGCGCGAAGAGCACCTGGCGCTCGATCAGTCGGTCGAGCACCTGGAGGCGGACGGCGGCCTGTTGGAGCGTGGACAACTGCTGCCCCTGCGCCTGCTGGTTGACGATGCGGTCTACTTCGGCGAGCGTGATCTCCTTGCCGTTGACCGTGGCGGCCACGTCCTTGCCGCCGGCCGAGCTCTTGCCGCCGCACGCGGCGAGGCTCAGGGGAAGGGCGGCGAACAGGGCGAGGGTTGCGATTTGTCTCAAGACTCTGTGCACTGTGTCTGAAGCTCCTTAAACTTACTCTCTACAAGATGCGGCCCGGACTCGACGGTCAGACCTTTGTCAACTTGACGCTCGGCGAGGCCGTTTGCTATAAATTTCCGTTTGCGACGTGCGCCGCCGCCTTGACCGTGGGGCCAGTGGAAGAACGGCACGCGCCTTTTTAATGTCCGGAGGTTTTCAAAGTAATGGCTAAACGATGCGAAGTCTGCGGCAAGGGGCCGCAATTCGGGAACAACGTCTCGCACGCGAACAACCGCACGCGCCGCCGCTTCGACCCCAACCTACAGTCCATCCGCGTCCAGCGCCCGCAGGGCGGCAACGTGCGGATGAAGGTCTGCACGTCCTGCATCAAGGCGGGCAAGGTCGCGAAGGCGGCCTAGGTTCAAAACCCTAACTTTTCAACAGGCGGCGGGCGCTTCCCCCACAGGGCGGCGCCCCCGCTTTTCGTTTGCGCGCGCGGGGCCACGCGGGGGCGCTCACCCGCCCGCGAGCGCGACCACGTCGATCTCGACGCGCGCGTCGCGCGGCAGGCGCGCGGCCTGCACGGTCGAGCGCGCCGGCGGCCCCTCCGCGAAGAAGGTCGCGTAAACCTCGTTCATCGCTGCGAAGTCGTTCATGTCGGCCAGAAAGACGGTCGTCTTGACGACGCGCGCGAGGTCTGAGCCCGCGGCCTCGAGCACCTCCGAGAGGTTGCGCAAGACCTGCGCGGTCTGCTCGCGGACGCCGCCCTCGACGAACTGCCCCGTCGCCGGGTCGATCGGAATCTGCCCCGAGGCGTAGACGAACCCGCCGGCCACGACCGCCTGCGAATACGGCCCGATGGCCTGCGGCGCCCCCTCAGTTTTGACGATACGTCTCTCTGTCACGAAAGTCCCTTACCGCAAGACTGCGAACAAATTGCAGATTCTAACAGACCCCTTCCCCGGACGGCAAACGGAGACGCTTTCGGCGTGGGCAGTCGGCTTTCGGCTTTATTTCAGGCGGAGCCGTGGATGCGCTCCACGTCGAGGACGCCGGGGACTTTGCGGATGGAGGACATGACCTTGTCGAGGTGTTTGAGGTCGAAGACCTCGACCGTGACCTCGATGCGGCCGCGGTCGTCGGGCGCGACCGCGGCGTTCGAGGCGCGGATGTTGGTCTTGATGTCTTTGATGGCGTTCGTCACGTCGGCGATCATGCCGGTGCGGTTCTCGGTGATGGCGAGCAGTTTGACGGCGTAGGCGGCCTCGCCCGCGCCCGCGTCGGCCCACTCGACCTCGACGACGCGCTCGGGGTTGATCATCAACTGCTGGACGTTCGTGCAGCGCCGGGCGTGGACGGCCACGCCCTTGCCGCGCGTGATGTAGCCGACGATCTCCTCGCCGCGGACGGGGTTGCAGCAGCGCGCGCGCGTCACCAGCAGGTCGTCCACCCCGCGCACGACGATGGAATCTTCGCCGAGGCGGATGAACTTCCTGACGGCCTGCATGCCCGCCGTCAGCCTCCCGCGCAGCGGCGACTCCTTGCGCTGCTCAAGCTCGGCGAACTTCTCGGGCCCGAGGTACTTGGCGATGACGTTGCGCGGCACGGTCTTGCCGTAGCCGACGGCCGCCAGCAGGTCGTCCACCCGCCCGTAGCCGTACTCGTTCGCGATGCGCTTCAGGGCGCCGTCCGAGTCGGCCAGCACCTTCTTCGCCGAGAGGTTGAAGCGCACGGCCTCCTTCTCGAAGAGCTTCCGCCCCAGCTCGATACTTTCGGCGCGCTGCTGCTCGGCGACGGCGTGGCGGATGCGGTTGCGCGCGCGCGAGGTCTTGACGAAGTTGAGCCAGTCGCGCGAGGGCTTGGCGCTCGGCGAGGTGAGAATCTCGACCACGTCGCCGTTCTGGATGGGCGTCCGGAGCGGCACCATCCGGCCGTTGATGCGCGCGCCCGAGCAGGTGTTGCCGACCCCGGTGTGGATCATGAAGGCGAAGTCGATGGGCGTCGCCCCGCGCGGGAGCTGGATGACCTTGCCCATCGGCGTGAAGGCGTACACGTCCTTCGGGTAGAGGTCGAGCTTGAGGGATTCGAGGAAGTCGCGCGAGTCCTTGACCTCCTGCGACCACTCGACGAGAGAGCGCAGCCACTGGAACGCCTCGTCGTCGTCGTGCGCGCCGCGGCGCCCCTCCTTGTACTTCCAGTGGGCGGCGACGCCCTCCTCGGCGACGCGGTGCATCTCGTCGGTGCGAATCTGGATCTCGAAGGGCTGCCCCTTGGCGCCGATCACGGAGGTGTGGAGCGAGCGGTAGAGGTTGTCGCGCGGCGTGGCGATCCAGTCCTTGAAGCGGCCCGGGATGGGTTGCCAGAGGGTGTGGACGACGCCGAGGGCGCCGTAGCAGTGGCGCGTCTCGTCGGGCGTGATGACGCGCGCGGCGATGAGGTCGTAGACCTGGTCGAGCTCGATCTTCTGGCGCTTGAGCTTCTTCCAGATGGAGAAGAGCCGCTTGACGCGACCCTCCACCGAGATGAAGGGGACGCCGGCCTCGCGCATCTTCTCCTCGATGCGCGAGGTCACTTCGCGGAGGAACGCCTCGTGCTCGGGGCGGCGGCGCTCCAACTGCTCGGCCAGCTCCTTGTACTCTTCGGGGTGGAGGTGCTTGAAGGCGAGGTCTTCGAGCTCGCTCCGCAAACGCCCCATGCCGAGGCGGTGGGCGATGGGGGCGAAGATGTCGAGCGTCTCCTGCGCGATGCGGCGGCGCTTCTCCGGCTTGAGGTGCTGGAGCGTGCGCATGTTGTGGAGGCGGTCGGCCAGCTTGACGAGGACGACCCGCACGTCGTCCACCATCGCCAGCAACATCTTGCGGACGTTCTCGGCCTGCTGCTCCTCGCGCGACTGGTTGCTGATGTGCGCGAGCTTGGTGAGGCCGTCCACGAGGTGCGCGATCTCCTCGCCGAAGGAGTCGCGGATGACCTCGGGCGCGACGAGCGTGTCCTCGACCACGTCGTGCAGGAGCCCCGTGGCGACCGAGATTTCGTCGAGCCGCATGTCGGCGAGGATGTTGGCGACTTCCAGCGGGTGCACGAGGTAGGGCTCGCCCGACGCGCGCGTCTGACCCTTGTGGTGCAGAGCCGAGAAGAAGTAGGCCCGCCGCAGCATTTCGAGGTCGGCCTGCGGGTGGTTCTGCCCCACCTTCTCGATGATGTCCTCGATGCGAATCATGGAAGCTGTTAGCAGTTAGCCGTTAGCCTTCGTTTGATGAACGAAACGCACTTTTCTTTGCCGGGCCGCTCGCGGTGGCGGTTTGGCCAACAGCCAAAAGCTAACTGCTAACAGCCATTATAGAAACAGGTGATGCCCGACGTGAAGTCAGGCATCACCCGGAGAAAGAAGTGGCAGGTGCGCGCCGCCGCGTGCGGGCGCGCGCGCTGATGGCACCGCCGGCCCGCCCGCCCTTAGCTCGGCGGGGGCGTCGGCGACTTGGCGGCCGCCTCGGCCTCCTTCTTCTTCGACGCGTCGGCCGCGAGCCGCTTCTGCGTTTCGAGCGCCGCCTCGTACTGCTTGTCGAGGTCGCCCTTGGCGGTGGCGTCGCCGGCCATCTCGGCCAGCTTCGACTTCTCGCGCAGGAGGTTCGCCTTGTAAGACCAGGCGTTCGGGTTGTTCGGGTCGTTCGCGGCGGCCTCCTCGGCGAGCCTCAGACCCTCGGTCGCGCACTGCTGCGCCTTGTCGAAGTCGGCCTGGTTGGCCGGCTTGCGGTACTTGATGAGAATCCGGTTGGGCTGGTTCTCGGTGACCTTATTCTCTTTCTGCTCGGTGATGTCGTAGGCGCACTGCCACTGCTTGCTCGCCAGGATGGTCAGCGCCTCGGCCTTCGCCGTCGGCGTCGGGCCGTTCTTGGCGCGCTCGGCCAGCAGTTGGTTGACCTTATCGTCCTGCTTCATCTGCCCGTAGAGGAAGACGACGGCCTTGTAGGCGTCCTCGTTGGCGGGGTCGCGGTTGAGAATCGACTGGTAGGCCGCGACCGCCTTCTCGCCCATGGCGAGATTCTCGGGCGTCTGGACGCCGGGCTTGTACTGCTGCTGGACGGCGCGGGCGATGAAGACCGGCGCGTTCTTCTGCGACGGGTCGAGTTCGAAGGCGGTGCGGAAACGCTCCTCCGCGTCGGCGAAGCGCCCATCTTTGTAGGCGCGCGCGCCCTCGTTGAGCGCGTTCTTGGCGCGCACGCGGTTGACCAGCGTGCACCCGCCCGAGGCGGCCACGAGCGCGACGAGCAGGGCCGCGATGCTTGTTCGAGAGAGTTTCATTGGATGATTGCTCCGGGCAATGGTCTTGAAGCTCTACTGGGTGAAGGGGGCAACCGCGGCTCGGCCACGCGCGAAGACGCCCCGCCGCGCTCACCCGCCCGTCGTGGGCGGGGCGGCGGCGGCGGCGTCCGCGGCGACCCCGCTACTGCTCCAACGCCTCCGTCTGGAGGCCGACCGGGTTCGCCCCTGAGCCCTTGACGGTGTCGATGACCTTCACCACGTCGCCGTACTTGAAGGTCTCGGGCGCCTTGATGAAGACCGTCTTCTCGATGCGGTCGTCGGGCGTCAGGTCGGCGCGCCCCTGAAAGCCCTCTTTCCAGACGCCCTGCTCCTTGCGCTTCTTGAACTCGGCCGCGAGCGTCGAGCCGACGTTGCCCGGGTCGTTGACCGAGGCGTCGGCGATCTTGTTGCCGCCCATGATCAGCTCGACCCCGAGGTCCCTCTTGATGTTGACGATGAGCGTCAGAGGGCTCTGCTTGGCCTGCGCGTTCAACTCCTCGCTGCGCTGGGGCACGAGTGCCTTGAAGCGCGCGGGCTTGAGGGGCGTGATGACCATGAAGATGATCAACAGCACGAGCAAGATGTCGATGAAGGGGGTGACGTTGATGTTCGGCTCCGCCCTGCCGGCGCCGGCTGACGACATTCCCATATGATGAAATCCTCCGAAATTCGGCGCGCGCCTCCCGCCGGCGTGGCCCGGCGGCGGCGCGCGTCGCGTGTGTGACGGTCAGGAGGCCGGCGCCGCGTCCGGCGCCCCCCCGCCCCCTTCCGCGCCCCCTCCCTTCCTCTTGTCCGCGACGAGGCCGATCTGGTCGATGCCGGCGTCGCGGATGAGGTTGATAGTCTCGACAACGGTGCCGTAGTTGGCGTTGATGTCGCTGCGGATGTAGACGATGCGATCCTTGTCTTCCTTGGTCGCCATCTTCTGATCGATCTCGGTCTTGAGGGTGTCCTTGTCGACCTCTTTCTTGCCGATGAAGAGCTTACCGGCCTCGGTGATGGCGATGACCACCGAAGTTTCCTTGATGATGGCCGGGTCTTCCTCCGGGTTGTTCATGTCGCGCGGGAGCGCGACCGAGACGCCCTGCTGGAGGAACGGCGTGATGACCATGAAGATGATCAGGATCACCAGCATGATGTCCACCATCGGGGTAACGTTAATATCGGAGGTGACGCTGCCGCCCCCGCTGCCTGATGACATTCCCATCTCAATTCTCCCGTCGGGGCCGCCCCGCGCCGCGGGGCGGTCCCTTCAGCGCCTACGAATGCAACTGCCGCGTGCGGTTCTTCAGGAAGTAGTCGATCAGTTCCGACGCCGAGTTGTCCATCTCGATGATGAAGCCGTCGACCTTGCCCGTGAAGTAGTTGAACGCCCACACGGCGGGGATGGCCACGCCGAGGCCGATGGCCGTGGCGATGAGCGCCTCGGCGATGCCGCCGGCGACCGCGCCGATGCCCGCGCTCTCGGCCGACTTCATGCCGGTGAAGGCGTTGATGATGCCGAACACCGTCCCGAAGAGGCCCACGAACGGGGCGGTCGAGCCGACCGTCGCGAGGCCCGAGAGGCCGCGGCGGAACTCGGCCGACTTGATGGCGATGGCGCGCTGGAGGGCGCGCTTCGACGCCTCGATCTCGTCGCCCGAGATGTCACTCGAAGCATCGTGCGCGCGGAACTCCTGGAGGCCGGCGTTGACGACCATCGCGAGGTGCGACTTCTTGTGCTTGTCGCTGATGTTGATGGCCTC
>DAIRFV010000241.1:0-9440 GCA_036794905.1 Pyrinomonadaceae bacterium
GGCGGCGGCTCCTGCGAGACGGGCTGCGGCACGTGCGGAGACGCGGACGCGCCGCCGCGTCAATCAAACGTGCTGGTACAGGTCGGCAGAACTAAGGGCGCTAAGCGGAAATAACCACAGAGACACAGAGGCACGGCTGGTTGACTTCAACTCTCAACCAGCCGTGCCTCTGTGTCTCTGTGGTTATTTTTTTTCAGGAGGCGGACTTGTGCGCGCGGCGCGGGGCGTCGGCGGCGCGTTCGAGGCAGGTGTGCGAGCAGTAGGTGGCGCCGCCGCGCAAAGAGACGGCGCGGGAGGCGGGCATCCATGTGCCGCAGGCGGCGCAGCGCAGGAGCTTTTCGTTGTCCGCCTTCTTCGGGGTCGCCTGCTGCTGCGGAAAGCCGCCGGGCGTTGCGCCCTCGCGCATGCGCCTGACCTCGCGCAGGACGCCGAGGAAGCGGCGCAAGCCCCGTATGTACGGGCGCAGGCGCCAGTAGACGAGGAAGGCCACGGCCGCGAACAAGGCGAGGACGATAACGTACTTCACTGCTTCTCCTTCGCGGCGTTCATCTTCTGTCCGAGCTGCGCGCGCAGACCCGGCAGCTCCGTGTTCGAGGGGTTCAACTTCTCAAGCTCGCCGAGCCGCCGAGCCGCCTCTTCGAAGCCGCCCGTCTCGATGAGCGCGGCCGCGAGGCTCTGGAGCGAAAGCTCCTGCCGCGGGTCTGCCTGGAGCGCGCGCCGGTACTCGCTGATGGCGCGTTGCGGGTTCGACGGCTTGTCGAAGAAGTAGGTGCGGCCGAGGTTTGTGCGCACCTGCGCGTCGTCGGGCTGCGCGGCCAGCGCGGTCTCGTAGAACTTGCGCGCCTCGCCGAGCGTCCGGGCCTCGCCGCTCTGGCTCGCGAGGAGGAAGTGCGCGTCGCCCGCCAGCACGGTCGTGCGGTAGTTCTTCGGGTCGAGCGCGTGCGCGCGCTTCAGGATGCGCGCGACATCCGGGAGTATCTGCGCGTTCCCCTTCTCCCACGCGTAGAAGTAGAGCGCCTGACCGACCTTGTGCTGCAACTCCGCGTCCGAAGGGGCGGCGTCGGCACGCGTCACGGCGTTCTTCAACTGCTCCTCGGTGAGCGTCGGGAGGGACTCGCCGCCCGAAGCGGAGCCCTGTGGCCCCTCGCCCTTAGGGCTTCCCTGCGCCGCCCCACCCGCGCGCGCTGCCGCCAGCTCGGCGCGCAACTTCACATACTCCGCCTGGTAAATCCTGTCCGCAAGGAAGTAGCCGGCGAGGAACCCGAGGACGACTCCGAGGGCGCCGACGAGGAGAACTTTTTTATTGGGGGAAGGGTTATCCGGCATCGTTGAAAGTTAAGCTTTCGACGCCGAAGTTTAGCAGAAAGGCCGCGCCAAGGCGACGGACGCGCCCGCCGGAAAGACAGATGCCCCTGAGCCGCCGGCACGGGCGCGACGGCTCAGGGGCATCTTCGATTTTCTCTGACGCGTCGCGAGGTCTAATCCTCTCCGCCGCCGCCGCCTCCGCCGCCCTGAGAGCCTTTGTAGGGGAGGTCGTCACGGCGGCGGCGCGGCAGGGGGTCTGTGTCGCGGCGTCGCGGGAGTTGTCCCGGCGCGCGGCGCTCGACGAAGTTCGGCGGCAGGCGCGGACCTTTGACCGCCTCTTCGAGGATGCGCGTGATCTCCTGCGAGAGCGTCCGGTGTTCGCTCGTGGCGCGTTGCTGAAGCGCGCGCTTCAGCTCAGCGGGAACGTAAGCGCCGATGAAGACGCCTTTACGGTTCGCCATTCTCGGGTTCTCCTGTCGCCTTGTGGGACTGAAGCAGTCCCGTGAGGCTTGGGGTCTTGAGTCCGAGGTGAAAGAACTTTGGGTTGCCGCGAATTCGAGAACAGGTCTGTAAGCCGAATTCTGTCCACCGTGAACCGCAGCACGATTCACGGATGGGCGATCATTCCTCTAGGCCGGACGTTGCCGTACGGCTCAAGCGACCTACCCGGAGGCGTGTCGCGCTCTCGGAAGAGCGCGAGTTCGGACGGGCCGCCCTTTGCCCGCCTCCCTATTTGGTCTTGCACCGCGAGGAGTTTACCTGGCCGCGCCTGTCACCAGACGCGCCGGTGCGCTCTTACTTTAAGCCCCGTGGGGCCGCACCGTTTCACCCATCACCCGCTGCCGGGGCTCCCGAAGGAGCCGGCCCGCTGGCTGGTCTGTTCTCTGTTGCACTTGTCGTCACGAGGACGGCCTAATCACTGCTCTCGCAGCCTTCGACCGGCCCCGCGCCCCGCCGTTAGCGGGCTCGCTGCCCTTCGGTGTTCGGACTTTCCTCTCCCGCGCCTTCGTGGGGCGCGGCAGCGACCGCCCGACCTGTTCTCGAATCCGCGGCGCGGATTATAGCAAAGCACCGTTGAACACGTACAGTCCAAAGGCGTTTGTCGTTAAAACTTTGATGAGGGGCGCAGCAAAATAATTGCACGGCGGCGATTTCTTTTCAGCCGAAGTACTTAAAGCCGACGCGGAGGTTGTCGAGCGCCCCGGGCGGCACCGAAGAGATCATCACCCACGTCATCAGGGAGTGGCTGAGGCCGACGGCGAGGATGTTCGGCGCTCGCTGGTAGACCCAGGCCCACAGCAGCCCGCCCGCGAAGGTCGCGAACATCAGCCAGGGGTTCGGCAGGTGAAAGAGCGCGAAGAGGAGCCCGACCAGCAACACGCTCAAACTCCCGCGTCCGAGCGCGACCTGCGCGCGCCGGTTGATAAAGCCCTGAAGCGCGTACTGCTGGAGCGGCCCCCACACGAGGCTCAGGCCCGGCACGCCCATGATGGACTGCCCGCCCTCCCACCGGCCGAAGTCGAGCGTGCCCGCGTACCAGCCGACGGCGACGAGCAGCGCCGAGACGGCGAGCATCGGCGGCAGCAGCAGACGCCCCGCCTCCCCGAAGTTGTCGAGCCGCCAGCCGACGGCGCGCGCCGACTCGCCGCGCACGCGGTGCGAGACGAGCATGAAGACGACGGCCGTCGCCACCGGGACTAACAGCAGCAGCCGCCCGCGCCCCACGAGCGTGCCCACGACCCACTCGGCGACGAGCGCCGAAGTGGAAGCCGCCACGATCTCCCAGGCGGCGAGCGAGCGATCCTCGGCTGCGTAACTCTCTGTCATTTCCATGTGAAGTGGCGCGCGCCGCCCAACTGCCGGAGCGTCCGGCGAGTCCCGCCGCGCCCTTCGCGGACGGCGTAGACGCGCGCCTCGTACTCGCCGAAACGCGGCCGCTCGAAGCTGAAGACGAAGGCGCGACGCGCGCGCCCGGAAGAGTCGCCCGCCGCCCCGTCGAACGCGGGCTCGCTCGCGTTCGCGGAGGCAGCGAACTGACCGTTGAGAAAGAGTTGTACTTCGACGTGCGCGCCCGGCCGTTCGAGGTCAGCGACCCAGCCGCGCGCGCCGAGGCCGTCGGCGTGTTCGAGCTCGCCTGCGAAGCCCGCTCGGTACGTGACGGCGTGCGTGTAGATGGCGAGTCCGCAGACGAAGAGCAGGTCGAGCGCGAGCTTGACGGTGACGAGCTTGGCGAGTCGCCCGCGCGCGCGGGTCGCGTGGCGAACCTCGTCGGCGGAAAAAGGAACACGGAGGCCGGGCGCATGTGCCCCGGCCTCCGTGTCCGTCTGCTCGCGCGCGGCGGCGTCCCTCATTGGCCGCGGTACGCGTTCGCGTTCGAGTCCTGATAGGTGAGCGTGTGGCGCGGCGTGATGACCGCGTCGGCCGCGAGGTTCGGCCTCAGGCGCACGGTCACCTGCAAGATTTGCGTGGCGCCCGGCGCGAGTTCCGCGACGCGCCAGACGAGGCCGCGCCCGCCGCCGATGTCCTGGAGCGTCAGCTCCGGCGCGGACGAGACGAACTCAAGAGCGTCGGGCAGTTGCTCGGTCACGACCAGATTCTTCGCTAAGCCCCCGCCGTCGTTGACGAGCACGAGGCGGTAGAAGAGCGTGTCGCCCGGCTTCACCTCCGTGTTCGGCAGCTCGGCGCGCACGCGCACGCGCGGCGTCGCCACGGTCAGCACGGTCGAATCCTCGCCCGCGATGCGGCCCGAGGCGTTCAGCGCGCGCGTGACGAGGTTGTAGGCGAACTGCGTGCGGTCGGGCGTCGAGCGCGGGATGTCCACGCCGAGCAGGACGGGGTACTGGCCGCCGCGCGGGTCGAGCGCCGCGGTCTGCGTGACGGCGGGCTCGCCCGTCTGGTGGCGGCCGTCGCCGTTTGTGTCGGCGTAGACGGTGGCCTGCGGCGCGCCCGGCGCGACGATGCGCAGCTCGAAGCTCTCGGGGTAGTTCGAGGGGTTGCGGACGATGAAGGGGACGTACATCGTGTCGCCCGGCGTCGCCGTCAGGCCCTTCGACACGGCCTCGACGCGGGCGCCCGCGACGCGGCCGACCGAGATGGCCGGGCCTTCAAAGTTAGACGGGATGAACAAGCTCTGCGTGCGCATCGTGCCGCGGCCGACCGGCTTGTTCGAGCCGGCGAGCGCCTCGCCGACGGCGCGCAGCGTGACGGTGATCTCGCGGTTGTCGCGCGACTCAAGGTCGCCCAGAGACCAGATGGCAGTGCGCGACGGGCGGTCGTAGGAGATGGGCGAGGGCGTCGCGGAGACGAGCTCGAAGTCCGGGTTGAAGACGAAGTCGGCGCGGGTCTGGCGCGCGGTGGCGCTGCCCGCGTTGCGGACGCTGATGCGCTGCGTGAAGGTGTCGCCGGGCTGGACGGTCTCCTGAAGCGCGTTCGAGGCGGCGGCGAGCGCGGCGGCGACGACTGTTAGAGAAGCGTCCGTCACCTTCATCACGGTCGCGTCGGCCTGCGAGGCGGCGCGGACGAGGAAACGCTGCTGCTGGTTGTCGGGCGCGTTCTCGGGGACGCGCGCGTTCAGGACTACTTCGAGCGTCGCGCCGCGCTGCAACTGCGGCGTGACGAAGACGGGCAGCCCGAGGTCTGTGCCGCTCTGGCTGAACGACGGCTGGTACTCGGCCGGCAGGTCGGTCTCTAAGCGGAACTGATCCTCCTTGTTGCCCGCGTTGGTGATGACGAGCGGCAGTTGGATCGTCTGACCGGGCTGCGCCGCGAGCGCCGAGCGGCGCAGCGCGAGCAGCAAGTCGGGCACCTGCCTGACGGTGATGCTGAAGCCGCCGCCACCCACCTGTGTCTCGGCGGTCGTGGACGGCTGTATGGACGCGGTCTCGGCGGGGCGCGGCGCGGGCGTCGGGGTCACGACCGGCAGCGGCGTCGGGGTGACGGCGGGCGTCGTGCGGGCCGGGGTCATGGCGGCGGCCGTCTCGGGGCGCGCGGGTCTGCGCACGGGGGTCGGCTGCGGGGTCGGCACCGGCGTCGGCGTCAACGCGGCGGGCAGCGCGGCGGCGGGCTGGGCGTTGTTGCCGCGGACGTTCCGGTTGCGGCGGCTCGCGGCGGTGCGCGGGCGCTCGACTTCGCCGCCGCCGCGGACGGAGAGTTCGGGCACACTCGTCGTGGTGCTCGCCGCGACCTCGGTCGGCGTCGGCGTCGCGCGGGGGGTGGCAAGCGGGCGCGGCGGGGCGGGCGTCGGCGTCGCGCGTGCGACGACGGGTGTAGGCGTCGCGCGCGGCGGCTGGCTCACGGCCGGGCTCGCGGCGGGCGCGGGGCGGCTGGCCACCTCCGTGCGCGCCGTCTGTAGTTCCGTCTCGTAGATGTCGGAGAAGGGCGTGTCCTTGATGGCGCGAAGGCGCTGCGCGACTTCGGTGGCCTCGGGGAGCTTGTTCAGCTCGATGTAGGAGCGGCCGAGCCAGAGCAGCATCAGGTCTGCGATGAAGCTGTTCGGGTTCCCCTTCAGGAAGTCGCGGAAGACGGCCGCGGCCTGCTCATACTGCCCCTTGGCGAAGAGCGCGCGCCCGCGGTTGAAGGTCTCCTGTTCGGCTTGTGAGGGGGCGTCCTCCTGCTGCGGCGTGGCGGGCGACGCGGCGAGGGCCGTCGAGTTGGCGAAGGGGGACAGGGCGAGCGCGGCGGCGAGCGCGGCCGCGCCGATGCGATTCCACTTACTCAAGGTTTTGTTCCTCCGACGGGCAGGTGCGAGTTTACGAGTCAAACGATTCGGCGCGTACGCGAGAGACGCACATGCGTCGCGCTCTGGTGTGAAATATAAAGTCCGGCCGCGCAGGATAATACAGCCCCCGGGCTGCGGCGAACAAGGCGCTCGAAGGCGCTCAAGGGTGAAAGCGAAAAGAACGGCGGCCTTAACGTTGGAAGGCCGCTCCACTACTTTTTCTTGACGGGCGCGGCCGAGACCTCGACGCGGTCGCCGGGCTGGAGCAGCGGGTCGGGGATGACGCCGTTCTCGATCTCGCGCAGGTTGTACTCGGTCGGCGCCAGGCGCCCGTTGGCCCCTGCGCGCAGCACGCGCACGCGCTCGCCCGCGGCCTTCGTCACGCTGCCCGAGGCGAACAGCGCCTGCGTCAGCGTAATGCCCGAGTGGTAGTTCTTCTGCCCGGGCGCGCCAACCTCGCCGCCGACGTAGTAGAACTCGGGCGGGCGCACGGTGAGCGTGACAACGTCGCCCGACTGCACGAGCGTGTTCAGGCCCCCGGCGTCGTTCAGGTCAACGTGGGCGACCTTCCCCGTCGAGTGCGAGACGATGACGGCGCGGCCGGCCTCGGGCCTGGGCTGCGCCTCGGCGATGACGACGTAGAGCGGGATGGCCTCGCGCCGGAGAATCTTGGCGCCGGGGTCGCTGACGAGGCCGCTGACGAGAACGACGTGGCTCGCGTACTCGCGGACGCTGACGCGCACCTGCGGCCTGTCGTAGAGGTTGCGGTGGCGGAACTCCGCGACGAGCTGCGCGGCCAGCTCGTCGGTCGTCATCCCTGCGACCGTCAGCGGGTCTTTCAAGAGCGGGTAGTCGAGCACGCCGCCCGCGACGACCGTGTAGAGCGTGTTCTGCCGCGGGTCTTGCCCGTTGAGCAACCTGATGTCGAGCACGTCGCCGACGCCGACGCGGTAGATGCTGGCGGGCGAGACGGCCGCCACCGGGTTCGCGGCCGCCGGGGGCGCGTTCGGCGTCGCCGCGTTCGCGGGGCGCGCGACGGGGGGCGCGGGGTTGTTGGGCTGAGCGGCCGGTCGGTGGTTGTTCGCGGGCGGGGCGGGCTTGCCCGCGTCGCCGGCGCCTTCCGCGCCGGTGTGGGTCTTGACGGTCGCGCCGGAGGGGACGCCTGGCTCAGGGCCGGACTTCGAGGGCGCGTCGGTGGTCGAGGAGGACTTGTTCGTGGGCGCGGCGGCCGTCGAGTTCGAGAGTGGCGCGGGCTCCTGCCCCTTCCCGGGCTCCTTCGACGCCTCGCGCGGCTTTTCGGATGTAGTCGGCTTTGCGTCCGCGGCCGGTGCCTTCTCGTCCCTTTTGGGCTGGGCGGGCGCTTCGGCGTTCAGCTCGTCCGCGTCCGGGCCGACGCGGACGCCGGCCTGTGCGTGCGCGGCACTTGCGTCCGCGGCGCAGAGGGCGAGCGCGAGGGCCGCGGCGTGAAGGAACTTCTTCATACAGGCACTCTTCCTTGCCAGTCCGTTCGTGCCGCCGCGTCCGCCGGGCACGGCGAATCCGTGTGCGACATCAATCGAACTCCTCCCCGTGTTCGTTAAGAGGGCTGCCGGCAGCCGTTCGTGGGCCATGGAGGCCCGGGCGCCTCCCGCCTAGCATAAACTGCTTAAGCGGCGGGATTCTCACATAAGCCCCGCGGGTAGCACCGACCGTTCTGCAACGGACGCCGCTCATTCTGTTTAAGCTTCAAAGTGCGTAGGTGGACGTGTCGGGCGTCGGGTGAAGGGTCAGACAACGGTCAAAGCCGCGGGCCGGCCGCCCGTCAATTGATTCTACCCTTTGGTTTTCGGGGGTGGCAAGATTTCTTTTGGAAAAAGATTGGGCCAGCGCCCGCCGAGCCTCACGCGCACCAACTCCTCGACATCGTCGGCGGACGCGCATTCGAGGCATTCTCTCGCTATCTGCTCCGCCTCCTCAAGCTCGACCCCCGCGACCGTGCGCCGCACGCGCGGGATGGCCGTCGGCGCCATGCTCAACTCCCGCGCGCCCAACCCCAGCAGGACGGCGGCGTACGCGGGCGACGCCGCCATCTCGCCGCAGACGACCGAAGGTATGCCCGCCCCCTTCGCGGCGTCGAGCGCGCGGCGCACGCACAGCAGCACCGCGGGGTGGAGCGAGCGGAACCAGCCCGCCACCTCGTCGTTCCCGCGGTCAACGGCGAGCGTGTACTGCACGAGGTCGTTGGTGCCGAGGCTGAAGAAGTCCACCTCGCGCGCGAGCTTTTCGGCGACGAGCACGGCCGAAGGCACCTCGATCATCGCGCCGACGCGGACGGGGCCGACCTCCTTCCCTTCCGCGCCGAGCCGCCCGCGCTCGTCTTCGATAACTTCGCGCGCGCGCCGCACGTCGGTCACGTCCGAGACCATCGGGATGACTAAATCTATCGCGCCGCGCGCGGCCGCGCGCAGCACGGCGCGCACCTGCGTCCGCAGCAGCTCGGGGCGTTGCAGGCAGAGGCGTATGGCGCGCAGACCCAACGCCGGGTTGCGCTCCTCGCCCGCGTCCACGCGCGAGCCCGACAGCTTGTCGCCGCCGAGGTCGAAGAGGCGGACGGTCAGCCCGTCCTCGCCCGCGATGCGCGCTAGCTCCTCGTACGCCTCGCGCTGCTCGTCCTCGTTCGGCAGCGAGCCGCGGTGCGAGAGCAGGAACTCCGAGCGGAAGAGGCCGATGCCGTGCGCGCCGTAGCGGTTCACCCACTCGTACTCGACGGGCAGCTCGACGTTCGCGCGCAAAGTCACCTCGACGCCGTCGCGCGTCGTGAGCGGCGCGCGCAGCTCCTCGGCGGACGCGCGGCGCGGCGCGGGCAGCTCCCTCGCGATTCGCGTCTCCTGCGCGAAGCGTTCGAGCGTCTCGGGCTTCGGGTGGAGCGTGACCTCGCCGCGGCCGGCGTCGATGACGACGGGGTCGCCCGTGCGCGCCGCGCGGTAGAAGTCGCGCAGGCCGACGACGGCCGGAATCCCCAGGCCGCGGGCGATGATGGCCGTGTGTGAAGTCCAGCCGCCCACGTCCGTGGCGAACGCCTTGATGTGCGTGAAGTCGAGCTCGGCGAGCGTCGAGGGCATCAGCTCTTCGGCGACGACGACGGCGTCCTCGGTCAGGCGGCGGCCGAGCATGCTCTCGCCGGAGAGCGCGACGAGCAGGCGGCGCGTCACGTCCTCGATGTCCGAGCTGCGCTCGCGCAGGTAGTCGTCCTTGATCTCTTCGTAGACGGCGAGCAGGCGGTCGGTCACGACCTTGACGGCCCACTCGCTGTTGACACACTCGCCGCGGATGACGGCCTCCACGTCGCCGTTGAGCTTGCTGTCTTCGAGCATGAGGAGGTGCGCGTCGAAGATGTAGGCGTGCTCCTCGCCGAGCGTGCGCGCGGCGCGCTTCTTCA
>DAIRFV010000034.1:0-34578 GCA_036794905.1 Pyrinomonadaceae bacterium
TGCGCGCCCACTCGCGCCAGAGGTTGACGCCCGTCGCGGCCTCGACCGTCTCGGCCGTGTAGGCCCCGCCGACGCGCGCCGCGACTTCGAGGAAGTAGAACCGCCCGTCCTCGCCCTTGATGAACTCGGCGTGCGTCGTGCCGCCCTCGAACCCGAAGCCGGTCAGAACCTTCTTGTTGAGTGCCAGCAGGCGACGCTCGTCCGCCGCGCCGCGCCTGACCGTGTGCGAAGTGGAGACGCCGCCCCTCACGACGTCGAACGGCGGGGCGCCGTAGCGGCTGACGTTCGCGAAGACCACGCGGCCGCCCGCCATCAGGGTGTCGACGTGGTAGACGGCCCCGGGCACGTAGCCTTCAAGAAGGTGAGAGGGCGCGCGCTCGGCAAACCGCTCGCGCGCGTCCAACGCTTCGGCCGCCCGCCAGACCTCGTCCGCCGCATGCAGTCTCTTCACGCCCATCGCCGACGCCCCCGCGCGCGGCTTGAGCATCCAGGGTGGCGGGACGTCCCTGAGGAACTCCGCGACGCGCTCGCCGTTAAGCAGGTGGACGAACTGCGGCTGAGGCACGCCCGCCTCGCGCGCACGTGCCCTCATGGCCAGCTTGTCCTGGAAGTGACGCGCGGCCGTGCTCCCGAGGCCGGGCAGGCACAGGTACTCCCGGATACGCGCCGCCGTCAACACGTCGTACTCTTCGAGCGCGACGACCCGCGTGACGCGCCGCCGACGCGCCAGGTGTGTCGCCGCTTCGAGGTATGGCCTCTCCTCACCCGCGCCCGGCACGGCGATGAGGTCGTCGAGCGCGTCACGCGCCCAGTCCTCGCCGAGCAGTTTTTCGCGGGTCAGCAGAACCACGCGGCCGCCCCGCCGTTGGCACTCGCGGATGAACTCGTTGCCCTTGTAGAAGCTGGCGACGCAGAGGATGGTCGGCGGATGTTCCTGCGTTGGTTCCATGAGAGGCATTTCCGGGCGGGTTGCGTGTTCTCACCCAGAACCCGTCCCGCGCGCCACGTGAATCGAAGGAGGCGATTAGCATGCCACTTCCCCACAACTCGCGGGATGGCTCTCGGAACCATGCCCTGCTCGTCGGGAAGTTCAAGAGCGAGCGGCGCAGGTCAACCATTACGCTCAGGGTGAAGCCGGAGCGGGACAGGAGCGTGGCATCCGTTAACCGCGGTCTGGAACTGCTCTCGCGCATCTTCACCCTCGCCATCGGGCGGCCCATGACCGACGGGAAGAGGATGTAGGTGAAGATGCCGGTGTAGGGGTTGTGGCCGTGCGCCTCGCCGCCCAAAAACTCCGGCAGGAGCATGAGCACGATGCTCGACGAAGCCCGCCGCCGCGATGGCCATGCCGGCGAAGGTGACTTAGTTGCGGAAGACGGAAGGCGCCTTTACAGCATCGGTTCCGCCTCGCGCCGATTCTTCAGCGCCCTTCCCGTTGCCGGCCTCCTCATTACCGGTGTTGCCGCCCATCGCCCCAACCCTCCGCCCCCCGTCAACCCGTTAACGGTCTGCCCCGCCGAAATAGATGCGCAGGGAAGTATAGGGCAAGTGGGCGCGGTAGTCTTGGCCAGTGTTGAAGGGCGGCTTCTCCCTGTAGGCGTAGTATTGGTAGCCGACGTTCCAGTCCACGCGCCGGCCTAAGCGGAAGGCGAGCCGCGCCTCGGGCGTCTGGAAGACGAAGGGCAGCGAGCGGATGAAGAGGCCGGTCGCGTCGCTCGTCACGCGGCTCCCCTGGCCGCCGTCGTTGTTGACGCGGTAGGTGGCGTAGCCGGTCACGCGGCGGTGCAGCTCCGCCACCGCGCTGAAGTAGAAGAACTGGTCGCGCAGGTAGAACTGGCTCCGCCCCGTCGCGAAGCGGCCGCCGGGCAGACCCGCGAAGTAGAGTATCTCGGCGTCGCTCGTCAGCCGCGTGTTCGTGTAGCCGCCCGAGAAGCTGAACCTCGCGCTGGGCGCGTAGTCGAGCGAGCCGCCGAAGATGCGGCTCTTGATGTCCACGCTGAAGGGCGTCGAGTCGAGCGCGCCGAAGAGGGTATTGTCCACGACGCCGACGCCCGGGTTGTTGCTGTCGCGCGTGACGGCGTTGAGGTTAACGGAGAGCCCGCGCGCGGGCGTCCAGCGCGCGCGCCCGCGGAAGCCGAACTGGTCGAGGTTGTCCACGCGCGTGAAGGTGTGGTCGGCCTCGCCCTTCTCGGCGTCAAAGTAGAGCGTCAGCGACTTGAGGGGGCGCGCGCGGAAGCCGCCGAAGAGGCTATGGTTGGTCGTCTCCACGCGCTCCTCGGTGGTCGCGGTCGCCGAGACGGGCGTGGGCAGGATGCGCCCGACGCCTTCGATCAGGATGCTCCGGTCGGTGACGCGCCAGCCGGCGTGGAAGGAGAAGCGCGGGCCCCACTGATAGTCGAGCTTGAGCGTGTTGCTGAGCCGGCGGTATTCGAGCATGCGCGAGATGGGCGCGCTGACGGTCGTCGGGAAGGGCGTGACCGGCGTCCCGTTCGGGCGGCGGACGAAGGTGAGCTGGCTGAAGTTTTCGTCGCCCTCGTTCTCGAACTTGTTGAAGCGGAACGTCTCCTGAATCCTAAGCTTCCTCGTCACGCGGAAGGTCAGCCCGACCTCGCCGAGGTGCGCGGGACGCTCCGACTCGCCGGTGAAGTTGATGAGGTCCGGGTTGAAGCTGTTCCCCGCGGAGTTGACGCCGGTCGCATTCTCCAGCTCAAGGAAGTGTGCGCGCGTGTGGGTGAAAGTGTAGCGCGCCGTCAGGTCAACGCGGCGCGCGATGCTGGTCGTCGCCGTCAGGCGCGTGAAGGCGGCGCGGCCTCGCATGGGCTGCTCGCGGCGGAACGTGTTGAGTACGGCCGCGTTCGTCACGTTGGTGCCGCGGTTGAACCCGGACGTGAACGTCGAGTCGTTGCGGTACCAGCGGAAGCCCTGTAGGAACCCGAGGTTGACGCCGCCGACGCGCCCCTCGACGCCCGCGCGAAACTCGTCGGCGCGCGTGCGGAAGGTCGAGTCGAGCTGGTACTGGTCGCCCTGCGTGCTGACGGTCGTCGTGCCGGGGCCGCGCTCGCGGTCGCCGGAGTAGCCGAGTTGGAAGCGCACGCGGCGGTTCGTCGGCAGAAGGTAGAGGTCGAAGTCGCCGAAGTTGTGCTTGTAGCGCGCCGTGTGCTGGCCGAGCGCGAAGTTGCGCAGGAAGTTGTCGTACGAGTTGCGGCGGAAGTTGGCGTTGAAGCGGTACCAGCGCCCCTTCTCGGCGTTGACTCTCAGGTAGCCCTGCGGGTCCGAGCCGAAGCCGGTTGAGTTGACGAGCAGCGAGTCGAAGAGCGCGCCCTTGTGGCCCTCCTTCGCACGCATCAGGAAACTCGACTCGAAGACGCGGAAGCCGGCGCGGTAGTTCACGTCCGAGCGGTACTTGTTGTCGTTGCCGTCCACGCTGACGCCGCGCGCGCCGAGTTCGATGGATGCAAGGATGGTGTAGTTCTTTGTCTCGACCGGGCGGCCTTCAACCATCGGCTGATAATCCGAAGCCAATGGCGTCGGCTCGGGGGTCGCCGTCGAAGTCTGCGCCGAGGCGGTGGTCGTTAAGAAGACGCACGCGAGCGTCAAGGGCGCGATGCGGCGGAGCGTCGAGAAGAGGAGGCGGCTGTGCTCGTTTCGTCTGTTCGTTGAAGTCACGGCTCCCCCTTACCTGAAGAAGAATGGGTGCGAGTTCGACCCGTGGATGCGGACGTGGCACGTCGTGCAGTTCTGGTAGCGCGCCGTCGTCAGGTTGTGGAAGCTCGGCGTGTTGGGCGCGCCGCCCTCCTCGTCGCCGACGATGGCGTGCGCGTTGGTGTGGCACTCGACGCAGAGCTGGAAGACCTGCGGCCGCTTGAGCAGCTTCGGGTTCTGCGTCCCGTGCGGGGTGTGACAGCTCGAACAGCCCTCGACCGTAACGGGGCCGTGCTCGTAGACGAAGGGGCCGGTCTTGTCCGTGTGGCACTTGACGCAGACGGCGTCGGAGGCGGCGAAGTTGGCGAGCCGGGTCTGCTTCAGCTCGAAGCCGCCGTGCGGGTTGTGGCAGTCGCTGCACTTGACCAGACCTTCGAGCACCTTGTGGCGGAAGGGCATCATGAACTGCGCCTTCTGCTCGGAGTGGCAGCGCAGGCAGAGCTGCGCCTCGTTGCCCTTGAGCATCTTGAGCACCGAGGAGTCGGGCGCCTGCCGCGTCTTCGAGGCGACGAGCGTGTGGCTCTCGCCGCGCGGCGGGGCGGGGTCGGGCGCGTGCGCGAAGTGACAGTCGGTGCAGCCCACGTCGTTGCGCCAGTGCTCGCCCTGCCGGTAGGAGTTGTGCTCCTCGCGCCCGGCGTGGCAACTGAGGCAGGTGTCGGCGGCCTCTTTCGGCGGCTCGTTGGCGAGCTTGCGGATGCGCTTGTCGGCGATGGTATGAGGGTCTGTGCCGTTCCCCAACGCCTCGCCCATCAGCTCGACGTGCGCCTTCCCCGGCCCGTGGCAGGACTCGCAGCCCACGACCTTGCCCTTCCAGCTCGGGTCTTTTTCGAGGACGGCGTGCGGCGTCTTCCTGAAGCGCGCGTGCTGCGCGTCGTGGCAGCCGGCGCACGAGTCAGTGCCGACGTAGTCGGCCGAGGGCGTAGGCTGTTGCGCCGCCCCCCCTGCCGAGGCGGCGAACTCGGGCGGACTCACGGCTGCGGAGCGTCCCCAAGGCCCGACCGCCAGCACGACGGCAGCGGCGATCAGCCACACGGCGGCGAGAGCGCCCTTCAGTGCCTGCTTGTTTCTCATAGGGTCATCCCATCCCGCCGCCCGCAGGGGCGCGAGTGTCCCGCGGGCGCCTCACACGCGTCGGTTGTGCTTCAGCTACAGCCTACTTCGAGGGTTATCGCCGGGGGCAATGTCGATTGGGGGTGATGGGGTTTTACCACAACCGCCGTCACCGGACTATGTCCGTCAGGGCTTTGTTCCCGGTCGGGCTCAGGCCTTCTTATGACACGTCACGCATTTCGGAGTAGTCGGCGCCTTGCGTCCGGCCGCGTCTTGACGACCTGGTCGTGGCAGCCGGCGCAGGCTCGGTGGAACGCCTGCTGATTCGTGAGCGTGATGATGGCCGTCGAGTTCTCGCTCTTGATTTGCGGGATTTCGGGCAGCAGAGACGGCTTCTCGTCCTTGGCGGGCTGCTCGACGTGGTGGCATTCGACGCAGGTGACGGGGCCCGTCCCCTCGACGTTGTAGTTCTTCGTCGTGTGGTTGAGGTGGCTGAAGGTGGCGCGGCCGAGAGGTGCCTTCTCGGCGAGCACCAGCGTCTCGGGCGGCTTCGTCGGACCCTGTGCGGTGTCGCGGACGTCAGACGCGGAGGCGTAGGCCGCCGAGGCCAGGGCGGCCGCCACCACGAGAAAAGATGCGACGATACGGATTCCCATGAGAAGGCCCCTCACGTCATACCCGGTCGGTCGGCGGCGTCTTTGAAATCGGCAGACGGACGCCTAACCGGCGCCCGTCTCCTTCATGAATGCCTTTGGGGGATTTTCGTGAGTGTACATGGAGGAGCGGCGCGCGGTCTGTGACGGCCGTCACATCTTCGGACGAATACTACGGGGGCGAGGTAGGGCAGGCGGAGGGAGTTTGTACGGTAACACACGCCGGCGGTTAAAGGGCGAGGGCCAGCGCCTCCAGCGCCGGACAGTCTCGGATGAGGATGGACGCGCCCGCGGTCTCGACGATCCCCTTTCTTTTAAAGTCGTTCAAAAGCCTCGTCACGGTCTCGCGCGACGACCCGATGATCTGCCCCAGTTCCTCGTGTGTGAGGTTGACCGCGGAGCAGCGCTTGGCGGGCCTGCCGTAGACCGCCGGGTGTTCCAAGAGCACGCTCGCCAACTTCCCCGCCGCAGAGGAAGAGAGTCCGAGCACGAGAGCCTGCCGATGCACCGCGCGGTAGCTGCGGCTCAACTGTCGGCTCACCTGCGCCCACGCGCCGTCCTGCTCGTCCAGCAGCCAGAGGAAGTCGTCACGCTTGACGAACATCAGGCGGCACGTCTCCATCGTCTCGGCCGTCGCCTCGTAAGCGTTCCCGGAGACGGCTGCGCTCAAGCCGAGCACGTCGCCCGGCGCGCTGATGTCGGTGATGAGGGCGCGCGGCTCGCCCGAACAGGCGGAGAGTTTGACGCTGCCCTGGCAGAGGATGAAAACGCCGCGGGCCGCCTGGCCCTCCACGAAGAGTACCTCCCCCCTCTTATACTCTGCGGCAGAGATAACCGTCCGCGTATGATTCGTCGCCCTCTGCGACAGCCCGCAGAAGAACGATTCGCCATGTGTTTCGCAATCAACGCAACCTGAGTTGGGTGTGGGCGCGCCAGTCATCTTTTCAAACCCTTGCTCCGATGCCTTCGCAGCGCGACGCGCGTGGTCGTCCCCGATGCGTCCGCGCCGTCGCACATCTTCAACCCGGAAACCCGCAACGCTCGTGCCATTGGATTTAGTCGGATTTAAACTACGTTCTCGGGCTGCCGGGATGGGAAATTTCGCCACTTGCCCTGGGTAGAAAAACTTAACCCGAATAGGTGACCGGCCGGTTCCTGCCGCCGTCGCGTTTGGTCTAATGCCGTCGCCGTACGCTGCTCAAGGGGGGCCGCCATCCCCTTGCGGGAGGACGGCCCGCTTGGCGCGTTCGAGGGCAGCGAAGATGTCCGGGGCGACGTTCTCCTCGCCCAGGCGTTCGAGGAAGCCGGACTGCCTCATCGCCGCGAGCGGTCGCGGCCCGACCGCCGACAGGATGAGCCGGCCCTTGTTCCTGCGCACGCCCTCGAGCAGTTCTTCGAGCGACCGCAGTCCCGTGGCGTCCACCGTGATGACGTTGCGCATCCGCAAGATCAGCACCTCCGGGCGCTTCTCCACGCGCCGCATCGCGTCGCGGAAGCGCTCGATGGCCCCGAAGAAGAGCGACCCGTAAATCTCGAAGACCTCGACGCCCGGCGGCACCTCTATCTTCGAGATGTCGCGCGACTCGCCCTCTTCGCGCTCGCGCAGATTGTCGGTGACGAGCAACACCTGCGTCTCGTTCGACATCCGCTGTAAGAAGAGGAAGCCCGCGAGCAGCACGCCGACCTGGATGGCGACCGTCAGGTCGATGAGCACCGTCAGGAGGAACGTCGCGAGCAGGACGGCCACGTCCGACTTCGGGCTGCGGAAGAGGCCGACGAACGAGTGCCACTCGCTCATGTTGTAGGCGACGACGACGAGGACGGCCGCGAGCGTCGTCATGGGGATGAGCGCCGCCCAAGGCCCGACGAAGAGAAGAATCAGCAGCAGCGTCACGCAGTGGACGATTGCGGCGACGGGCGTGCGCCCTCCGCTCTTGATGTTGGTGGCCGTCCGCGCAATCGCGCCGGTCGCGGGGATGCCGCCGAAGAGGACGGACGCGACGTTGCCCGCGCCCTGCGCTATCAACTCCATGTTCGAGCGGTGGCGCGTCCCCAGCATGCCGTCGGCCACGACCGCCGCGAGCAGCGATTCGAGCCCCGCCAGCAGCGCAATCGTCACGGCGGGCTGAAACATCTGCTGCACGAGCGGCCAGGTGACGTGCGGCAGGTGCGGCGCCGGCAGGCCGGACGGCACCGACCCGAAGCGGCTGCCGATGGTTTCGACGGGCAGCCCGAACGCCTTTACGAGCACAGTACCCAAAAGAATCGCCACGAGCGGGCCGGGCACCCTGTGGGTGAGCTTGGGCCAGAGGGCGACCACGGCCAGCGACAGGAGGCCGACGCCCGCGGCGTACGGGTTCAGCGAACGGAAGTGCGTGCCGTAGGCCACCCACTTCTCGACGAACTCCGCGGGCACACGCTCGATGCGCAGGCCGAGGAAGTCCGGGACCTGCGACGAGAAGATGATGACGGCGATGCCGGCGGTGAATCCCACCGTGACGGGCAGCGGGATGAACCTGAGGAGCGCCCCCATCCGCGCCAGCCCCATCAGGACCAGCAACACACCCGCGATGAGCGTGGCGACCACCAGCCCGTCGTAGCCGTAACGCTGGACGACGCCGTAGATGATGACGATGAAGGCGCCCGTCGGGCCGCTGATCTGCGCACGGCTCCCGCCGAGGACGGCGATGACGAAGCCGCCGACAATCGCCGTATAGAGCCCCTGCTCGGGCTTCACGCCGGAGGCGATGGCGAAGGCGATGGCGAGCGGGAGCGCGACGACGCCGACCGTCAGGCCGGCCGTCAGGTCGGAGAAGAACTGTCCGCGCGTGTAGCCCTCGCGCAGCACGGTCAGGAGTTTCGGCTCTAAGCGTCTGTGCATGGCAGGAGGAACTGTCGCCGGGACACAAAAGTGATTCTAGCAACTCGTGTCGCGCACCTGACGGTATAAGTCCCGCCTGGGGTGGCCCGTGCGGGCGCGCTGCCCCTCGTGACGCACCACGAGCCGGCCGAAACGATCGCCCGACTTAACCTGCACCCTGGCCGGAGGCAAATCCAGTCCCCACCTTTTCGCTTTTTACACCCGGAAGGTTTCTCTGCTGCTAAGGCGGGAGGATTATAACAAAACCGCGGGCGCGGGCGGCAAGACCGGCGGCGAAGGCGGCCAGACGAACCTCCTGTCAAAGGTCTACCCCCCTTTGAGCCGTAGGGCGTGCGGCCGTGTCAGAAGTCGTGGCGGCCCCCGCCCAAGCCGACGATGGTCCAGACGCGAGGGTGCACACCGACAGCGAGTTGGTCTTCCCCAGCGGAAGGACCGGACTGCGGTAGGGTCAACACGATTCGAAACGTCTGGGCGGGAGGTCGGCGTTACCAACCGCCCGCGAGCCTCGGGCGAACTCGCCTTCAGGCTCGCGTGGCCAGCGTGATTATGTACTCGCGCCCCCAGCGCACCTTGCCGTCGGCGGGCGTGATGTAACCGCGGTAGAGTTCGGTCAAGTCTCGGCGGAACGCTTCAGCCCCGTCCTCGCTCTCACCTAAAAGCAGATGGTACGCGCGGTTCGTCGGGCCGTACCGGTCGATGAACAACTCCGCCACCTGCTCCGGCGTGTCGGCGTACTCCGGGCAATCGTAGCGCTCGAAACGATAGTCCGTGAATGACGCGCCGAGGAGCGCCTTCACCTTCTCCTCGTCGCCCCACTCGAACGGACTCGGCACGCCCGCGGGCGGCAGGACGTGCCTGCCCACCACCTGGAACATACGCCCGACGCCGCCCTCTCGCGTCCAAGCCTGGATGGCGACACGGCCTCCGGGCCTCGTCACGCGCGCCACCTCGCCGGCCACCCGCTGCTGGTCGGGCGCGAACATAAGGCCGCACGAAGAGACGACCACGTCGAAGGACGCGTCCTCGAACGGCATGTCCTCGGCGTCGCCCTCCCGCCAGTCGATGCCTGACAGACCCTCGGCGGCCTCGCGTTCGCGCGCGACGGCGAGCAGTTCGGGCGTCAGGTCGAGCGCCGTCACCTCGGCCCCGCGCGCACGCGCCGCGAGCGCCGTGTTGCCCGTCCCGCAGGCCACGTCGAGCACGCGCTCGCCCGCGCGGATGCGCGCCACCCGGACGACGTGGTCGCCGACGGTAATGATGCCCCGGGCTATCTGGTCGTAGTCGCCCGCGGCCCAGGTCTTCCTGTGCTTCTGCTTCAGCTCCGTGAAATCGGCCATCTCGCACCTCCCGTCGTTGTCAGACTGCGGCACGGGTTCGCTCCCGGCCGGCGAGGTCAGGCGCCCATCTTTTCCCGCAGGTGGTCGATGACCTTCCCGTGCTCCTCCTGCGGGCTGAACAGGATGACCTCGGCGTCCTCGCCGACCTTCACCGTGTGCCCCGGCGGCCAGTAGAACAGGTCGCCGCCCTTGACCACCTCCTCGGCGCCGTCCGCGTAGGTGACCGTAACCTCCCCCTGGAGCAGGTAGCCCCAGTGCGGGGACTGGCAGAGGTCGCCCTCCAGCCCCTTAAGTAGCGGCGCGATGTCCGCGCCGGCGCCCAGCGAGAAATACTCGCCCCCGATCTTGCCGTACCCCGTGGCGTCGCCGAAATCCGTCTGCTGCCGGGCCACCGCCCCCGGCGCGTTGATCCTCACGGGTATGTCACCCTTGGCGATACGCATGACGTGTCCCTCCTTCTGGTTTGAAGCGCGTTACCACTCCACGTTCGTCGTCTCAAAGCTGGCCGCCCCGGGCGCCGAGTCCCCGCAGTAGTGTCCGAGGGGAGGGCGTGGTGTGGGCGGTCGTATTCATGCGGGTCTGGGCCGACCAGGAAGATGAACGGTTGGGGTGCTAGGGGCGTACGGACGTACCGGCACAGGATAAGCCTATTCGCGCCGGTTGAAAAATCCTCAAGTGCTATGGGGGCGCGCCCGAGGCCGTCGTCATGCTGCCGTCGCGGGCGGCTTTCCCACGCCGAGTTGCTCACTGCCTGCGCTCACTGAGGAACCCGAGCACCGCCTCGTTGAAGGCCCGCGGGTTCTCGCGCGCCGAGCCGTGCCCCGCCCCCTGGATAGTCACGCGTCGGGCCTTCGGCAGCAGGCGCGCCAGTTCTTCGTTGACGAACTTGTGGAGACTGATCGTGTTCTCGCCTGTGACGATCAGGACGGGGACGCGCAGCCCCCTGACCGTCTCCTTAGACAAGTCCGGGAATGGGTCTGACGACGCGGTGGCCGCCCTGAAGAAGCGCGAGTTCTGCATCGCGACGGTTTTAGCTTCGGGCGTGAGCCGGTCGAACCTGCCGGCCCCGCCGAAGCCGTCCACCAGCACCCTCATGGCACCCTCGTCGTCCCCCGATTTGAAAGCCGCCCCCGCAGGCTCCCATATGGCGACCATGAACTCCCTGTAGAGGACTGCGCCATTCGGATCATCCTTCGCCCAGCCGTGGACGGGCGGTTCGGCCAGCACGAGACTGCGCACCATCCCGGGGTGTTGGGTCGCCAGCACCAGCGCCGCCAGCGCCCCCGCGGACGTGCCGACGAGGTGGACGCGCCCCAGCTTGAGGTGGCGGATGAAGGACGCGAGGTCCTCCGCGTCCGTGTGGGCAGACCTGTAGCTCGGCGTCAGCGGGTTGTCGTTCGGGTAGTTGTAGCGGCGGCTGTAAGAGATGACGCGGAAGCTGCGGGAGAGTTCCTCCATCTGCGGCGCCCAGGAGCGGTAATCCCCCTGGCCGCCGTGCAGCAGGATGAGCGGCTCGCCCCGCCCCCGCTCGACGTAATGAAGCTCGACGCCGTTGACACTAACCTTCGTCGGCCGGAGGCTCTGGCCCGTAGCCATCCCGCAGAACAACGCGGATAACAGGAAGGCGCACACGGTCGTCGTCATCTTCATCACCATAGCCTTCGGCGCGGCTCTCACTTCTGCGGGGGCGCGGAGGGCGCCCTCTTCTCCATGAGCGGGTCGGCGTGTCGGTGCAGCAGCCTCCACGAGCCGCCTTCCCGGCGGAAGACCTGTGTGGCGCGCAGTTCCCGCCTGAGCGGGGACTGCCCCCCAGCCCGCGCCTCCTCCTGCCGCTCAACGGCCACGGTGAAGGCCATGTCCCCGCTGACCCAGACATTCAGGTACTCGGTCTTCACCACGGCCTTCCGCTCCCTGTACTGTGCCGCCGCCCAGTCGTAGCGCGGCCCCACATCCTTCCAGCCCCGCTCGTAGCCGCCGAAGGCGCCCATGATCGTGGCGTCATCGCCCTGCGAGGACATTCGCTTCCACTGCGCGGCGTCGCCCTCGAGGAGGCGAGCCTGCGCCGACTCCCACTCGGCCAGGAATGTCTTGAAACTCGATTCCCCGACGGCCGCCGGGGGCGCCTGAGTTTGCGCGTGGACGATAGGCGCGCAACCCAATAGTACGAGCAACAGCAGTCTCCTCACGGCCATTCTCCCCATCTTCAGTTCCTACGGCGTTAACCCACGCGGTCGGCGTACCAGTGCATGGACGCCATCCGGAGCAGGAGTTTGTCGGCGCGGCCTCCGCGCACGTTGAAGGTCAGGCGGATGGCGTCCGGCTCCTCCCCGGCGACGAAGGCGTGGGAGCCCTGGTGGAGGAGCGTGTAAGTCGGCCTGCCCAGCCCCATGTAGAACCTGAGCCGCCCGCCCTCGTCTTTGAGGTGGAGCGGGTAGACGCCGAAGTCGTACGTCCCGGCGTAGGCCCGCCGCCCCACGCCGTCGAGTGGTAAGTCCTTCACGACGGGCGTGGGGAGTCCCAACGCTTTGCGCGCGATACTCCCCTCGATCACCTCGGGCCAGTGGCGGGCGCGGTTGGTGAGGACGGCCACTGTCAGGTCTTCGTCGGGGTAGTGCGCGAGCGCGCACATGAACCCGGTGATGTCGCCGTTGTGGCCGACCCGCCTCCGCCCGTCGAGCGGAACGAGCGAGAGGCCGTAGCCGTAGTCCGGCCGGTAGCCGCGCGCCACTCTATCGGGCGTGACCATCCGCCTGTACGACGACCTGCTGACGGCGCGGCCGGTAGTGAGCGCCCGCGTCCAGGTCACGAGGTCGAGGACGCTCGAACAGAGCCCGCCGTCGCCGACGGCCGTGTTCATGTTCACCGGCGGGGCCGGGGCGAACGCGCCGCCTTCACCCGGCAGGTAGCCCTTCGCGAAAATACCGCCTGCGGGCCGCGAGCCGCACGAGTGGGTGGACGCCATGCCGAGCGGCCGGAAGAAAGTCTCCTGTAAATACTCTTCGTAGGGGAGGCCGGAAGCCTCCTCGATGATGCGGCCGAGCAGCGTGTAGTTCGAGTTGCTGTAGGCCCAGCGCTCGCCGGGCTCATAGACGAAGGGCTCCTTCTTGAAAAGGTCGATGAGGTCTTGGCGTGAATACCTCTCAGGCGGGCCGGACTCCAACTCGTCGAAGCCCTTGACAGTGAAGAACTCTTTAATCCCGGAGGTCTGGTGCAGCAGATGACGAAGGAGCACCCTGCGGCCCCGCACGGGGTAATCGGGCAGGTACTTCGTGAGCGGGTCGTCGAGGCTGACCTTACCACGCTCGACGAGGCGCATGAGGGCGGCGGCCGTGAACTGCTTGGAGATCGAGCCGAGCTGGTAGATGGTCCCCGCCTCCGCGGAGATTTTCCGCTCCAGGTCGGCGTGGCCGTAGCCCTTCGACAGGACGATCCGCCCCCCGCGCGCCACCGCGACCGAGAGGCCCGGCAGCGGTCGCCGCTCGAGCGCATCCGCGGCGATCCGGTCTACCGCGGCTTCGAGCGCGGAATCGCCGCCCCGCCCCTGCGCGCGGGCGGAAGCGGCCAGCGCCGCCAGTCCGAACAGGAAAGCCCTCCTCCGCAGAACGCCCCCTTATCTACTTAACGGTCCGGGTCCCTTTCTGCATCGTGCCCGCGGGTCACCGCTGCATCCCGCGTCACCTCACACGGCGCCACGCTTAATCCTCCCGGCCGGGACGGATAAGCGCGCCACGGGTGTCGTTCCGGTGATAGCCATCGTCAGGCGCCGTCAGGCGCTTGCGCTGGCGGGTCGCGGCGGAACGTCCACATCCGCAGCCCGCTCCGGGGCTCGACGGCCTCCACCAACCTTGTGAAGCCGAGGTGCTTGTAGAAGGCGACGTTGTCGGGCTGCGCCGTCTCCAGGTAACAAGGCAGCCCGGCGGAATCTGCCCGGTCAATAACGGGCTGAAGCAGCGCCCGGCCCAGGCCCAGACCACGCGCCTCGGGAGCCACCCCGACCACCATCAAGTACCAGTGCTCGGCCGGGACGTCGCTGTGGTGATAGGGGTTGACCGCCTCCATCGCCGAGAAGAACCGCCCGGCGGCCCCCTCGCCCAGGACCTCAGGCAGCCGGTCGAGTCCGGCGGAGGCCGCCCGCTCCGGGGTGACCTCCCACCCGCCGGGCGGGAGCCAGACGGCGGCGCCGGACGGCTCGCCCTCCGTCGTCAGCACCTCGCCGAACATCAGGCCGTAGCGCAGCAGCGGCGCGAAATGCCCGGGCGAGCGCGCCGCCCTCTCGGCCGGGTCGGGGAAGACGTAACGCTGGAGCGGGTCGTCGAAGAAGGCGCGGGCCAGGGCCTCCGCCGCGCCATCCAGATGCTCCTCGCGGAGTGGGACGACTTTCGGGCTTGTCACTATTCAGAGACCTCCATTGGGCCTAGGGGTGGCGTCAACCCTGCTACGGGATGTCGCCAGCGCCCCGCACGTCAACATGTGTCACGACTTCGAAGTCGCCGGGCGTCAACTCCTCGCATAACTCCCGAATCCTCGCGAAGGCCGCTCCCGCCGCCGGGCTCTCGCGCATGGCCCGGACATGCTCGAGGGTGCGCCACGGGCCGCACGAGTAGAAGAGCGTGCGGTCGGCGCGGTGGCGGATGAGCGTGCCCCACTGGGGAGGCTCCGGCGGCGATGAGAAGGTGAACACCAGTTCATTCCAGGCTGCGACGAACTCGTCCTCACGCCCAGCCTTCACGCGGTACATCGCCAGCGTGTACGCCTGCCCGCTCACGCAGCCGCTCCTTCCTGTCGGGTCTGTTGGTTAAAACCGGCCGTTCGTCCTAGCGCCCTCACCGGGCGCGTGTTAACGAACACGGGCCGCGGCCGGGGCGGTTACCTGTGGGGAGGGGATAGGGTCAGGTCTTGCGCCCGGCAGTTTGTATCGTGGCGGGGCGGAAGGTCAATAGCTTGCGGGCGACACAGGGGGCGGTTGCCAGCCGGGACGGGCCGTACCCCACTAACTCAAGACGGCAGCCTCCTGCTTCATAATGACCGGCGGCAGCCGTTCACGACTGATTTGACAAGTCAGCCTGACCTCAAGTCCCGCCTCTCCCGACAGTTGAATCTTCTAAAACCTCGTGGTTCCGGCCCTCCTCGTCACTCCTGTCATTCGGCACGCCGCTCGCAACCGGGTTGGGGCCGGAACTCCGTTCGGGCACGTTCTTTCCGAAATAGCCCCGGTCACCGATAAGAGCCTCCCCCAGGCGAAAGCGGGGGCGGGCACGCACTTACCAGCCTAACTCCCCGCGAAGGGATACGGCAGTGGGAGTTCCCGAAGGACGAACATGACGAACCTCTCAAAACGTTTTTATCGCGCGGCGCTGGCGGCCGCTCTGGCGCTCACGGTCTCGCTCGGCGCGGGCGCGCCGTTCGGCCGGGCGACGAGCGCGAACTCTAATCCGAAACAGACGACCGGGGGCGGCAACACGGCGCCGGATAGGGTCTCGCCCACGCTGCGCGACCGCGCGCGGGACTTTCGGTCTAAGGGAGAGACTGTTCCGGTCATCCTGCGGCTGAAGGAGAAGCCGAAGGGCGCGCTCCGCGCACTGCTCGGCCGCAGCGGCGTGAAGGTCAAAGGCGAGTTCGAGAGCTTCAACTCGATGGCGGTTGACCTCCCCGCCGACGCGGTCGAAGAACTCGCCTCGTTCGAGGAGGTCGAATTCGCGGCCGAGGACCAGGAGGTGAGATTCCTGGGCTTCGTAGAGGGCGCGACCGGCGCGCGCGAGATGCGCGGGCGCGGCGGCAACAGCGGCCTCAAAGGCAAGGACATGAACATCGCGGTGCTGGACTCCGGCGTGGACAAGGACCACCACGGCGTCGGCGACATCGCCTACAGCAAGGACTTCACGGGCGAGAACCGCGTCGACGACCCCTACGGCCACGGCACGCACGTCGCCTCGCTCGCCGCCGCCCCCGACCACATCGCCCACGGCGCCTACACCGGCCTCGCGCCCGACGCGAAGGTGATCAACCTCCGGGTACTCAACGCGCAGGGCGTCGGCTCGGCCTCCAACGTCATGAGGGCGCTGCAATGGATCATCGCGCCCGTCGACCCCACCAAGCCCCTGGGCGAGAAGAACCACCAGAAGTACAGGATCCGCGTCGTCAACCTGAGCATCGGCGCACCGGCCATCAACTCCTACAAGGTCGACCCGCTCTGCCTGGCCGTGCGGAAGCTGGTGGACGCCGGGATCGTGGTCGTCGCCGCCGCCGGTAACGACGGCACGGACGGCAACGGTCAGAAGTTTTACGGGCGCATCCACAGCCCCGGCAACGAGCCTTCGGCCATCACGGTCGGGGCCTCGAACACGCTCGACACCGAGTCGCGCCACGACGACGTGGTCACGACTTACAGCTCGCGCGGGCCGACCAGGAGCTACCAGACCGTGGGCGGCCGCCGCGTCTACGACCACGTCATCAAGCCGGACCTCATCGCCCCCGGCAACAAGCTGATCGCCGCCGAGGCGGTGAACAACGTCATCGTCGCAAGTCACCGCCAGCTCGAGGTCACGCCCTCAAGCAACCCCAACCACAAGGTGATGCTGATGAGCGGGACCTCGATGGCGACGCCGACGGTCGCGGGCGCGGTGGCGGTGCTCTTGCAGGCCAACCCGAGGCTCACGCCGAACATGGTCAAGATGGTCCTCCAGTACACGGCGCAGCCGCTCAAGGGCTTCAACACTTTCGAGCAGGGCGCGGGCCAGCTCAACATCGACGGCGCGGTCCAACTGGCGAAGCTCATCCGCACCGACCTCACCAACCAGACCCCGCTCGGCGCGCCGCTGCTGGTCGCGGGGAGCGCGCTCCCCTCCCCTTACTCCACCCTCTCCGGGTACAAGTTCCCTTGGGCGCAGGGCGTGCTGCAAAATCAGGGGTACATCACCGGGACCAACCTGATCACGAAGTACCAGCGGGTCTACAACCTCGGCTCCGCGTTCGGCACCGGCATCATGATTAGCGACGGCATCCTGCTCTCCGACGGCATCATGATCTCGGACGGCATCATGATCTCGGACGGCATCATGATCTCCGACGGCGTCAAGATGGGGGGCGGCTCGCTGCTCGTCAACGGCATCCTGCTCTCCGACGGCATCATGATCTCCGACGGCTACCCGCTGGCCGACGGCATCATGATCTCGGACGGCATCATGATCTCGGACGGCATCATGATCTCCGACGGCTTCTGGGCCCTCAACGTGCTCGTCAACGGTGATAACACGAGGGGGATGAAGGTCGTTTATGACGACGGGAGCGAGCCGTAACGGCCTATGGCCCGCCGCCCTTCTGACACCGCCACGACGGAGCTTACCCGGAGCCCCTATGACCGCAACAGCCCACACAGCCAAGGCAACACCGACGCGCATCGCGCCGCTGACCGAAGGTCACGCCGAAGAGGCGCTCGCCTTCCTCGGCGAGCGCCCCCTGCATACGGTGATCATGGCGGGGCTGCTGCGCCAGCACGGGACTGTGGTGTCCTCGCCAGCGGGCAGCTTCTACGCCTGCCGCGACCTGAGCGGGCAGCTCGAAGGGGTGGCCCTTGTCGGACGCGCCACCATGTTCGAGGCGCGGACACCTTCGGCGCTCTCGGCCTTCGCACGGCAGGCGCGACTCTGCCCGAGCGTCAGGATGATCATGGGCGAGGCGGGCGACTTGGAGACGTTTTGGGGACACTACGCCGCGGGCGAGCAGGCGCCCCGCCTCTTCTGCCGCGAGTTCTTCTACGAGTTCTCACGCCCCTTCAAAGGGGGCGGAAGGGTGACGGGACTGCGGCAGGCGACACCCGACGACCTAGATCAGATCGTCTCGGCCCACGCCCGGATGTGCTTCGAGGAGTCGGGGGTCAACCCGCTGGCCGAAGACCCGGAAGGCTTCCGCCAGCGGTGCGCCCTCCGCGTCGGGCGGGGCAAGGTGTGGACGCTGATCGAGGACGGGGAACTGATCTTCAAGGCCGACGTCGTCACCGAAACGCCGCAGGCCACTTACATCGAGGGCGTGTGGGTCAACCCGGCTCACCGCCTCAAGGGGTACGGGCGGAGCTGCTGGGCGGCGCTCAGCCGCGCACTGCTCGACAGGGCCCCGGCCTTCTGCGGGTTCGTGAACGCCGCGAACCCCGCGGCGCGAAATTTCTACAGGGGGGTCGGCGGCGTCCTCGTCGGCAATTACGACAAGGTCTACCTGTAGCCTTGAACGCGCCACCGGCCAGCCGCCGTGGAGTTACCCCCGGCGCTACCACCGCCAGCAACTCTTTTCGAGTAGCCCCCTACCCTTCTATTCAGCCTGACCGGAGAACCGCCGGTGTGACCGGCCTTCCGGTCAGGCTGACGGCTGCACGCCCGCACGCCGTCCGCCCTCAGGCCGATCCTCAGGCTAAATCCCCCGAGAGCCTACTCAGGCAAGCTGGCACGGCGCTCGCTATAAGTGTGTCCGGCTGCCAAGTGCGGTCCGCCGTTAAAGCATCTGCCGAGAGCCGTATCCTTGGACACACAACGACTTCACCAGTTCTACCTGCGACTGATCTCCGCCCTCGGCGCGGCTGTCTGCCTGTACTGCGCCTACAGGCTTCCCCTCGCGCATCTCGACTTCCGCTTCCTCGTCCTGACCGCCGTCACGCTCTGCTTCGGCTCGCGCCTCGGCGTCGAATTCTCTAAGCATAAGGTCCAGGTCACTGTCTCGGACAGCCTGGTTTTCCTGACGCTGCTCCTCTACGGCGCTGAGGCCGCCGTCCTGCTCGCCGCCGCCGAGGCCTTCTGCTCTTCCCTCCGCTTCGCCAGGCTCTGGATAACCGTATTCTTCAACCTAGGGCTGCTCGCGATCTCCACCTTCACCACGGCCTCGGCGCTGAGTCTCTTCTTCGGCCCGCCGGTAGGTCTGGGGCAGGAGGCGTTCTCCGGCAGGTTCGTCACGGCCGTCGGCCTGATGGGTTTCGTGCAGTTCGTGGTCAACTCCAGCATCCCGGCATTCCGGCAGTCGATAAAGCTCGACCTGCCCTTCCGCGAGGTCTGGCGCGAGCACTACCTCTGGACCTCCGTTACCTACTTCGCCGGGGCTTCGGCGGCCGCCCTGATCGCGAAGCTCGCGGGCGGGCACGGGTTCTACGCGCTGATGGTGGTCGTCCCCGTCATTGGCGTCATGTACTTCACCTACCGGACTTACCAGAAGCAGTTAAAGGCGACGCAGGCGCAAGCCGAGCAGGCCGAGCGCCACGCCGAGGAGCAGCGGGCCGTCAGTCAGCAACTCCGGGAGAGCGAGGAGCAGTTTCGCAGCTCGTTCGACAACGCGGCCGTCGGCATGGCGCTGGTCGCGCCGGACGGCCGCTGGGTCGAGGCCAACCAGTCGCTGTGCGCCATGCTCGGATACTCGGAGGAGGAGCTGGCTAGAACCGATATGCAGTCGGTCGTGCACCCCGAGGAGTTGGGCGAACACCTTGCACAGGTCTACGGGCTGACGCAGGGGGCCGCGGTCAGCTACACGCTGGAGATGCGGCTCGTCCGCCGCGGCGGGGGCACGATCTGGGCGCAGTTGAGCGCCTCGCTCGTGCGCGACACCGGGGGGCACCCCCTGCGCCTCGTCTACCAAGTCCAAGACGTGACCGAGCGTAGGGTGGCCGAGGAGCGCCTCCAGCACGCCGCCTACCACGACTCGCTGACGGGGCTAGCCAACCGCACGCTCTTTTCCGACCATCTCCGGCTCGCGACGGAGCGGGCGCGGCGCCACGACGACCACCTCTTCGCGGTCCTCTTCATGGACCTCGACCGTTTCAAGAACGTCAACGACTCGCTCGGCCACGCGCACGGCGACAGCCTCCTGCTGGCCGTGGCCGAGAGGCTGAAGAGGTGCGTCCGCCCGGAGGACACGGTGGCGCGCTTCGGCGGAGACGAGTTCGCCGTCCTCCTCAACGGCATCCGCCACTCGACCGATGCCGTCCGCGCCGCCGAGCGCATCCGCGAGGAGATGGCGCTCCCCTTTGCTCTCGGCCACCACGAGGTCTTCACCTCGTCGAGCGTGGGCATTACGCTCTCTTCGCTCGGCTACGGCGAGCCCGACGAGATGCTGCGCGACGCGGACACGGCCATGTACCGGGCCAAGGCTCAAGGCAAGGGGCGCTACGAGGTCTTCGACAAGGTGATGCACGCCCGGGCCGTGACCACCCTGCGGCTGGAGAACGACCTGCGGCGGGCGGTGGAAAACGGCGAGTTCCGCCTCCACTACCAGCCCATCGTGAAGACGGAAATCGGGCGCGCCGCCGGGTTCGAGGCCCTCATCAGGTGGGAGCACCCCGAGCGCGGGCTGGTCATGCCCGGTGAGTTCATCGCGGCGGCCGAGGAGACCGACCTCATCATCCCGATGGGAGAGTGGGTGCTCAGGGAAGCGTGCCGCCAGGCGCGGGTGTGGCAGCGCGAGTTCCCCGCGGAGGAGCCACTCTTCGTGAGCGTTAACCTGTCGGGCAAGCAGTTCACGCAGCGCGACCTGGTCGAAGTCGTCGAGCGGGCGCTCGCCGACTCCGGCCTCGAGGCGCGCTGCCTGAAGCTGGAAATCACCGAGACGGCCATCATGGAGAATGCCGAGGCGGCGACGGCCATGCTCAAGCGCCTGCGCGAGATAGGCGTGCAGCTCGGCATCGACGACTTCGGCACGGGCTACTCGTCGCTCTCCTACCTCCACCGCTTCCCCGTCAACACGCTCAAGGTGGACCGCTCCTTCGTCGGCCGGATGGACGAGGCGAGCGAGTACCGGGAGATCGTCCGCACCATCGTCTCACTGGCGCACACGCTCGGCATGGAAGTCGTGGCCGAAGGCGTGGAGACGCGGGGTCAGCGCTCGCAGCTCGAGGCCCTGGGCTGCGAGTACAGCCAAGGCTACTTCTTCTCGAAGCCGATGCCCGCCGACAAGGCCTCCGAATACCTTGTGAACGAGCGGGCACAGGCCGCGGCAACGATCGCCCTGACTTCGACGCCCGTTGAGTTGACGGAGGGCTACCCCATGTAGGCACTCTACTCGTCACCCCGACAGTCGTCGGTCGTGTGCCCCCGGAAGAAGGTGGCCCAGGCTGCGGCCGCAGGATCGTCCTCGTCCTTAACCTCGACGCAGATCAAGAACGATCCGGGGCCCGAGCTGCCGCCCCGCTCGTAGCGGGCGGTGACCCCGCCCACCTCTAGCACGCCAGTCGGCAACGATACCGTGACCCGCACCCGCCCCTCCACGCCGAAGAAGTTATCGTCGCCGTCGCGCAGGGCGGGCACGAGCAGTGCCAGCCCCCTCTCGCTGACGTCCCCAGCACCGGGCCAGAGCTAACCTAACCGACAGATGACCCCTTCTCATCTCCCTCCCCTTCTTCTACCTGCGGGGCGGGCGTTTACTCTCCAAATGCTCCCTGATGGGCCGGAGTTGTTTCAGCGGGACGTAGAAGCCGTCGCTCTTCGAGTCCGAGTTGAACCACACCCCGTAGGCCCCCTGCCGGATGAACTGCTCGAGGTAGTCGACGACCTTGTCTGTCGGGATGCTCAGGATCAGGGCGCTCTCATCGCCGGCGTTAACCCCTTCCGTGAGGCCGTTCTCCCGCGCGAAGCGGAAGAGGCGGTCCGTGTCGGTGAAGGCGCGGACCATGTACCTCCCGCCGGCCGCGCCCTTGTTCGAGGCGATGTAGGGGCGCACTTCGGGGAACTTGCCGCGGGCGACGAAGTACCACTCGCGCAGCCTGAACGCCTCCCCGTACAGTTTCTCGAGGTCTTCCAACGCGTCGGACTTGGTCACCGCCCTCGACAGGGCGTCGAAGTCCGCCCCACCCTTGGCGACCGGGGCATCCCCTTTCGCCGCCGGGGGCGTGCCGCGTTGGCCCGCGCCGGCGGGGCGCCGCGTCTGCCCCCGGTGCGCGGATGCCGCACACAAGACGATAAATAGAACCGACAGCACGCAGGCTAATGACCTTCTCACCGAATCCTCCTTCCTCATCCGGGCGGCGCCGTCTCCGGCGAAAGGCCGTGTGTCTACAGCTCCGCGCCGCCCCTTTCCACTAAGGCGCGGCCGTGAAGCCCTTCAGGGAGTTGCCGTAGAAGGCCTCGCTCCGCCAGGCGTTCTTGTCCCACGGCCCGTCCCGGCCGTCGAGGATGGCGACCGGCACGACGACGCCGGGCTGCCGGTCGCCGTCCGCCCAACGTAACGTGTAGAGCACGGGCGCGACGCCGGCGAGCTGGCCGTCGGCCCCGACGGCGAACTTGATGGAGCGCGACAGCTCGTCTTCGCGCAGCACCTTGATCTCGTACTCGCCGGGGTTCGCCGCCAGGTAGTGGGGCGGGGTCCTGTACTCGCCCCCCCTGTCCCTGACGGGAACGTAGAGTTCGCACTGGACGAGGCGCCAGACGGGGGCGGGCTTGACCGAGCGGATGTATGCGTCGCCGACCTCCAACACGTCGCGGCAACTCGGCTCCCCGGCCGGGACGATGTTCTTGCCCCGGTAGAAGACGTGCGGGGCTATGCGGCCGGAGGCCCCGCGCACCCAGAACGCGGTGTAGAGGAAGTTCTCCTGGGGGCTGTAGTAGACGTAGCCGACGGGCATGGCCCAGTCGTGGACGGGGAAGAAGGAGGATTTCTTAGAGCGCTCGGCGGGCGTGCCGCTGTCGTCGGGCGCCTTGTCGATTCTGACCTTGCCGCTGAAGAGCGTCTGGTCTACGCCCCGCAGCTCGTTCCGCATCTTGATCGTGAAGGGGAAGACGCCCGTCGCGATAATGCCCTTCTCCTCCGGGACGTTCGGGCCGCCGCACTGGTAATAGTTCTTGCTGGCATTCCACTCGCAGCCCGACTCGACCCAGGGGGAGCCGTCGGGCATCGAGACCACGGCGTAGAAGTGCGAGCCGTTCGGCGCCGCCCCCTCGAAGTTGAACATGACGGCGGGCGTCCAACTGTAAGCGCCGTACTGTCCCTTGTAGGACGTGACCGTTCTGGCGTGCACCGCGACCGAATGTCTCAGGACGGCCGGCCCCGCCGTCGCCTGCGGCTGCACGGGCGCGGCGGCGGCGGCCGTCCTCGTCGCGGCGGGCGCACTCGGCCGAGCGGCCGGCTGAGCATCGCCTGACTGAGCGGACGACGCGGGTTGCGCTCTCTCGGCCGCGGCGGGCGTCGGAACGGGCTGCGCCTTCTCGCGCTTCGGGATTTTCGGAATCTTGATGCCGCCGGGTAGCTGCGCCCTGGCCGCTTGCGGGCCGAGACAGGCGATGGATAGGAGGGCGGCGGCGAGTAGCTGCTTTTTCATTACGGTGCTCCTTATGTCTTCGGAAAGCGCGCGGGAGATGGTGCCTCGTCCTCCGCGGGGCGCGCCGCCTACTGGGGCGGCCAGTTAAAGCCGCCCAGCGGGTTACCGTACATGGCTTCGGTCTTCCAAGCAGTCCTGTCCCACGGCCCGTCCTGATCGCCGTGGACGGCGACCGGCACGAAGTTGACCCACGGCATCCCGATGCCCGCGCCGAGGCCGTTATTCACAAGCTGGCCGTCGGGGCCGACGGTGAACTTGATCGTGCGCGCCAGCTTCCCGTGGCGCAGCACCCTGACCTCGTACTCGCCGGGCTTCGCGGTGATCGCGTGGGCCCCCGGGTTGTCCGCCGACGGCTTGAAGTCCGCGCCTGCGAGGTAGCAGTCGATGCGATTCCACTTCGCCCCCTGCGGCAGCGTGCCGGAGACGGAACGCGCGGGCTCGAACTGGAGGTCGCTTGAGCAGCTGCCGCCCGACCGCACTTCGCCCGCCCAGTTCATCGTCACCTCCTGCCCCCTGTAGAACAGGTACGGGACGAGGCCCGGACTGTCGCCGCGGACCCAGAACTTCACCCCCACTTTGTTGTACTGTTCGTTGAAGTAAACTTGCCCGACGGGCAGGTTCGCGTCGTGGTTGGCGTAGTAGACGAACTGCTTGCTGGTCGGCGGGATGTTCCCGGTCGTGAGCGCCTTCTCGACCTTCGCACGGCCGGTGAAGACCGTCTGGTCGGTGCCTTCGAGGGGGTTGCGTATCTTGATGGCGAAGGGGAAGACACCGGTCGTGACGGAGCTCTTCGCGTCCCGGTCCTCAGGCCCCCGGCACGAGTAGTTCTCCCCGTTGTTCTCGCACCTGATCTTCAGCCACGCGCCGCCGCCCGGCTGCGCGACCTCGACGTAGTAGTGCGCGCCGCTCGGCAGAGGCGCCCCCTCGGCGACGAACTTGACCGTGGGGACCCAGCTCCAGACGTCGTCATATTTCCCCTGATAGGAGGTGAGCGTGTACGGCCAGAACTGGACGCGGGTCTTGACCAGCGCGGGACCTCCCGTCTGCGCCCCGGCCGCCGCGGCGGCCGGGGCGGAGTTCGGCGCGGCGGCCGCGTTCTGCCGCGGCGGCCGCGCGTCGGGCGTCGCCTCTTCCGAAGGCGTGGGACGCGCGGCCTCGGCCGGCGCCGGGGCCGGCTGCGCCTTCTCGCGCTTCGGGAGCTTCGGAACCTTCAGGCCGCCGGGCAGCTGCGCCGAGGCCGTTTGCAGGCCGAAACCCGCGGCGACGAAGAGCGCGCAGACGAAACCCGAAATCCTTCTCATACTGATCTTCCTGCCTCCTGTTAAGAAAAACTGCGGGGCGATTTCACCCTTCACCCGTACATGCGCGGCCCGCGGAAAAACTCCCTCAGGCCGCCGGACGAAATGGTAAAATCGCCGCCCGCCTCTCTTCGGGGCGCACGTCGCTCGATGTCTTCCGCTTCGGACCAGCCCGGCCACGTCACGCAGCTCCTGGAGCGCTGGGGCGGCGGCGACCGCTCCGCCCTCGACGAACTGACGCCGCTCGTCCTCGGCGAGCTGCGTCAGCTGGCCGCCGCCTACCTGCGCCGCGAGCGGCCCGGCCACACTTTGCAGGCGACCGCCCTCGTCAACGAGGCCTACGTGCGGCTCGTCGGGCAGAGGCAGGGGCGCTGGCAGGGGCGCAAGCACTTTTACGGCATCGCCGCACGGCTGATGCGCCAGGTGCTCGTCGAGCACGCGCGCAGGCACGGGGCCGACAAGCGCGGCGGCGGGCGCGAGGCCGTCTCGCTGGGGCACGCCGAAGAGGTCGCCGGCTCGCCCGCGGTTGACGTGCTCGCCGTCCACGAGGCGCTGGAGCGGCTCGCGGCCTTCGACGAGCAGCAGGCGCGTGTCGTCGAGCTGCGCTTCTTTTGTGGGCTGTCGATAGAGGAGGCGGCCGAGGCGCTCGGGGTCGGGCACGCGACGGTCGAAAGGGAGTGGGCGCTGGCGCGGGCCTGGCTGCGCAAGGAGTTGAGTTAACGCCCCGGCGCGAAGCGTGAGGGAGTTACAGGGTGCTTTGCGCATGTACGGATGGGGGCTGTCGGGGAATTTTTCTCAGACCGGAAAGCGTCGGGGCGGCGATATGACACCTGAGCGGTGGCGGCACATCAAGGAAGTCTTCCACGGGGCGCTGGCGTGCCCCCCGGCCGAGCGCGCCTCGTTCATCGACTCGGCCTGCGCCGACGACGACGCAGCGCGTCGCGAGGTGTCACTGCTCGTCTCGGCCCACGAGGAGGAGGGCGAGTTTTTAGACGCCCCCGCCTTCGAGGTGCTGGCGAGGTCTCTGGCGGGCCAGGAACCCGCGGGGCTCACGCCGGGCCAGTCCGTCGGCCGCTACCAGGTCATCAGCTCACTAGGGGCCGGAGGGATGGGCGAGGTCTACTTAGCCGAGGACAGAGACCTCGGCCGCAAGGTAGCGCTCAAGCTCCTGCCGGCATCACTCACGGCCGAGGCGGGCCGCGTGCGCCGCTTCGAGCGGGAGGCCCGCGCCGCCTCGTCGCCCAACCACCCGAACGTCTGCACGATTTACGAGGTGGGTGAGGCCGAGGACGGCCGCCGCTTCATCGTGATGGAGCACGTCGCGGGCGTGACGCTGCGCCGGCGCATGTCGGGCGGGCGTATGGGGCTTGTTGAGGTGTTGGACGTGGCCGTCCAGATCGCCTCCGGCCTTGCGGCCGCGCACGACGCGGGCGTGGTGCACAGGGATGTGAAGCCCGAGAACGTAATGCTCAGGCCCGACGGCGTCGTTAAGATTTTGGATTTCGGCCTCGCCAAGCTGACCGCGCCACAGCCCGCAGACGCGGCGGCCGCGCCGGCGCAGCCCCGCGTGCGGACCGAGACGGGCGTAGTCATGGGGACGGCCACCTACATGTCGCCCGAGCAGGCGCGCGGGCTCGAAGTGGACGCGCGCACCGACGTGTGGAGCCTCGGGGTGTTGCTCTACGAGATGGCGGCAGGGCGCGCGCCGTTCGAGGGGGCGACGAATAGCGACGTGATCGTCTCCGTCCTCGAACGCGAGCCGCTGCCCCTCCCCGCCGACGGGGAAGTGTCAGCTGACCTGTGGAGGGTCATCTCGAAGGCGCTCCGCAAGGACCGGGCGGAGCGCTACCAGACGGCCCGCGACATGGCCCTCGACCTGAAGAGCTTGAAGGAGGAGTTGGAGGTCGCGGCGAGACTCGGACGGGGGCCCCGGCCGAACTCAGGGAGGAATGAGTTCGCCGCGGGTGGAGGCGGATTCGGAGCGGCCGACTACGCGCGTGAGCCGGGGGCGCGTACCGCCAGCGTCGCCCCGGCGCGTCCGACGGGCAGCGTCGGATATGTGGTCGGCAGGTTCAAACGTCGTCAGTCTATCGCCGCCGCCTTGCTCGTCCTGCTCGTCGGCGCCACGGGCCTGACCTACCTGGCGACCAGCCGGGACAAGGCCGTCTCAGGCGAGGGCGGTAAGAAATCGGTCGCCGTCCTGCCGCTCAAGCCGATAGGCGCCGGCGCCCGCGACGAGCTTTACGAAGTCGGCATCGCCGACTCGCTGATTCACCGGCTAAGCGCGGTGAAGGGTCTGATGGTCCGGCCGCTGAGCGCGACGCGCAGATACGCCGGCCTCGAACAGGACCCGCTCGACGCCGGGAGGGAGCAGCAGGCGGATTACGTCCTCGCCTCGAATTACCAACTCGCCGCGGGGAGAATTCGCATCACCGCGCAGCTCTTCAACGTCGCCAGCGGGCAGGTCGAAGAGACCTACAAGAGCGAGAAGGACGCGGGCGACGTCTTCGCGATGCAGGACGCGGTCGCCGAAGAGGTCGGGAGACTTCTGCTGGCGCGTTTCGCGGCCGGTTCGAGCGGTCCGAAGGCTGTGCGCGGGACGACGAACGAGGAGGCCTACCGGCTCTACCTGCAAGCAACGTACCTGGTTGAGAAAGAGAGCCGGGACGACTCGAAACGCGCGGTGGAACTCTTCGACCTGGCCCTGTCGCTGGACCCGAACTACGCCCAAGCCTGGGCCGGCAAGGCCCGCGCCCACTGCCTCTTCGCGCACACGGGCGGCAACACGCCCGACGCGGAGTTCGCCAAAGCCAGACCCGCCCTCGAACGGGCCTTCGCGCTCGACAACGATCTCCCGGAGGCCCACGCGGTTCTCGGCATCATCAAAAATGACTACGACTGGAATCACGTCGAAGGCGAGAAACACTTCTTACGGGCCATCGAGCTTGCCCCGCATTCCGACATCTTCTACGTGTGGTATGCCCACAAGCTATCCATGCAGGGCCGCTCCGATGAGGCCCTCGCCATGACTAAAACCGCCATCGACCTTAACCCCAACTACGTCGTCTACCATATCTGGTACGGCTACGCGCTCTATTACGCCCGGCGGTATGACGACGCGATCACACAGCTGGAGCGTGTGGTCGAAATGGATCCAAACCGTGCTTACGCTTACAGCGTACTCTGGCGGGCCTATCACCTGAAGGGAGATCACCCGCGAGCTTATAAAGCCCTTATGAAGCTTCTGCAGTTGATCGGAACGAAGGACGAAACGCTAAAAAACCATGAAACTATATATGCGAAGAGCGGGTGGCAGAGTGTCTTGCTCAAGAATCTGGAAAGTCTCAAAGCCAACGACGCGAACGGCTCCGCCGCCTACCTCATAGCCCAGTTGTCGGCGCTCTCGGGTCAGCGCGAGCAGTCATTACTTTATCTTAACGAAGCCCTGAAGAACCGTTCCTTGGAGATGCCCAACATTCTCGGCGACCCGGCCCTCGACTCCCTGCGCGGCGACCCGCGCTTCGCCGAACTGGTAGGGCGCGTCGAGTCACAGCGGAGGTGAGAGACGGGCAGACGGCCTTGGTGCAGTCCCACCACCCCGGGCGAAGGGACGAGGCCGAGGCTAAGACGTAAGTGTTTTCAAAGCCCGGCGCCGTTTAGACCGGCGGCGCCCTTCTCATGAACTCTTCACACTTTGGCCCTTCCGTGAAGAGTGTAGACCAGGTGTGTGGGTAAGTGGTCGCTTCCCTGCCCACCAATGTCCCGCGTCAACTTCCGTAGTGTAAAGAGTCGCGGCCGATGTAGAGATCGGCCGCGACTCTTTCGTGCGCTGGTCGAGACGTTGTGAAGGCTTCCCTCGGCGGCGCAACAGAACATTACTCCCCAGTTCCCTGCCCTCCGTCTATGCTAGCGGTCCTCGATGGCCTCCCGCAGCTCCTCGGCCGTCAGCCGGGCGTACTGCATCGCGTAGCTCGCATTCCGGTGGCCAAGCTGGCGCTGAACGGCCGCGACGTTACCCGTGCGCTCGACGAGGAGCCGGCCCATCGCGTGCCTGGCGCTATGCGGTGTGCGCCCCTCCACCCCGGCCGGGGCCGCGAGCTGGTTCCACACGTCGTTGACCACCTGGGATGTGAGCCGGCCGTCGCCGTGCGGGTTGGTGTTCGCCGACAGGAAGAGGGCGGGGCTTTGCCATCTCTCAGCGTCCTGCGGCCTCTCGCGCTCCAGGTAGTCGCGGACGGCCTCTAACCCCTCCCGACTGATCCGGTAGGTGTGGTTGAGCCCCCCCTTCTCTACGACCGTGGCCGTCTTCCGCCTGAAGTCGATGCCGGCGACGTTGAGGCTCGTCACCGCCGAGCGCCGGCACCCGGTCTCGACCAGCAAATACACGATCGCCCTGTTGCGAAGCCCGCGGAAACCTTTGCGCGTCGGCCGCTCGGAGTTCCTGTAGCGGTTGCGGTCCGACGAGCGCCCGCCGACCTCGGCGAGCAGGTCGGCCGCGTCCAAAAGCCCGCGCCTCTCGGCCGGTGTCAGCGCCCGCTCGACCTCCAGGCCCGTGCCGACCGGGAGGAGGCGGACCTTTTCCATCGGGTTCCCCAGAGGGAACGGGGAGAGCTTGTGGGCCCACGCCGCCAGGGTCTTCAGGTGTGACATCACCCGGTTGACGGTCCTATCGGAGAGCTTACGAAGGAGGCGAGGATGCGGTTCGAGTCTTCCCCTTCCGCAAAGAGTCCTGGAAGGCGCGGGAGAGCCGCGGCGTCCAGGAGGCGCGCCTGTCGGCTCCCAGCTCGGAGAGCATGAAGTCGATGAAGGTCTGGATGTCGCGCCGCTGAACCTTGCGCGAGGATTCGGCAGTGGTGACCTCGTGGGTGAGGTACTGCTGCGCCCACTAGGAGATCGTGTCTGGGAACGTCTTGGGGAGGCGGATGAGCCCCTCCGAACTGTTTCGTGTAGCTGTTTGTGGCTCCAGCGCGGCGGAAGGACGGGGCACTTTATGGGTCTCCGGTTTTGGGCGGCCGACAGAACGCTCCACGAAAGGTATCTTTCGTGGAGCGTTCTGTAAAGACGTATCTTGTCGCTGCAAAGGTGATCTGATGCTGGGCTGCGAGGAGTAGTGGGAGACCTCAAGGAGTATCACCTGCCAGATGAGGTCGCCCCTACGGCCGCTTTGCTCTCGACGAAGCAGCCGCTTGCGCCAAGTGCGGAGACCCCGTAGGCCTTTTCGGGCCGAGCGCGGGCGGCATCTTTACAAAATCCTTATACCTTTTGTGCCATCCTACGCGGCGCCGCCGCCCTTGGAACAGCTCGTCGGCCGGAGCTGTGCGCGGCGACTCGAGCGGTCGAGCAGACTGGTATCGCGGAGGGATGACTGTGGACGCTGTAAAGACGCCGGAGAAGAGTTCGGAGAACAGACCAGGGAGTCGGAGCGCCTTTAAGCGCTGGCTGCTCAAGGGCCACCTCAAGGAGATGGAGGGGCCGCACGAGCGGGAGGGGCAGCACCACCCGCACGCCTGGTGGCAGGTGATGTGCCTGACGGGCGTGGACTACTTCTCCACGCTCGGCTACCAGCCCGGCATCGCCGCCCTCGCGGCCGGCGCGCTCTCGCCCATCGCGACCCTCATCCTCGTCCTGCTCACGCTCTGCGGCGCGCTCCCCATCTACAACCGCGTCGCCGCCGAGAGCCCGCACGGCGAGGGCTCCATCTCGATGCTCGAACACCTCCTCGCGCGCTGGAAGGGGAAGCTCTTCGTGCTGGCGCTCCTGGGGTTCGTCGCCACCGACTTCGTCATCACCATCACGCTCTCCGCGGCCGACGCCACCGCGCACGTCGTCGAGAACCCTTACGTCCATCACCTCTTCGAGGCGCGGGGGTGGGATGTCGAGAGTCACGTCTGGACCGTCGGCATCACGCTGGCCCTCGTCGCCTTCCTCGGCGCGATCTTCCTCAAGGGGTTCAAGGAGGCCATCGGCATCGCCGTCCTGCTCGTCGCCGTCTACCTCCTGCTCAACCTAATCGTGGTCGCGCGTGGCCTCTACGAGGTCGCCACCCACCCCGACCTGCTCTCCGGCTGGACGAGCAGGCTGATGACGGCGCAGGCGCACGGGTGGCAGGTCAACGGCAACGTGTTTCTGATGGTCGGCATCTCGCTGCTGCTCTTCCCGAAGCTGGCGCTCGGCTTGTCGGGATTCGAGACTGGGGTGGCGGTGATGCCGCTCGTCAAAGGGGACGCGGGCGACACGCACGACAACCCGCGAGGGCGCGTCCGCAACACGCGCAAGCTCCTGCTGACGGCCGCTCTCATCATGAGCGTCTTCCTCATCGCGAGCAGCCTCATCACCACGGCCATCATCCCCGCGGAGGCTTTCCGCGATGCGAACACGCCCGGCTTCCCGCCGGAGAAGGGCGAGGCGAACGGGCGCGCCCTGGCCTACCTGGCGCACCACTTCCTCGGCGACGCTTTCGGCACGGCTTACGACCTGAGCACCATCCTCATCCTGTGGTTCGCCGGCGCGTCGGCGATGGCGGGGCTGCTGAACATCGTGCCGCGCTACCTGCCACGCTACGGCATGGCCCCCGACTGGGCGAAGGCGACGCGCCCGCTGGCGCTGGTCTTCACGGCGGTCGCCTTCGCCGTCACCATCATCTTCAAGGCCGACGTGAACGCGCAGGGCGGCGCGTACGCGACCGGCGTGCTCGTGCTGATGAGTTCGGCGGCGATCGCCGTGACGCTCTCCGTGTGGCGGAAGGGTAAACGCTGGCTGCCGTTCCTCCTCATCGCGCTGGTCTTTGCCTACACGACAGTCGTCAACGTCATCGAGCGGCCCGAGGGCATCAAGATCGCCTCGTTCTTCATCGGGGCGATCATCCTCACCTCGCTGGTGTCGCGCGTGTGGCGCACGACCGAGTTGAGGGTGGAGAAGGTCGAGCTGGACGAAGTGGCGCAAGGCTTCTTAGACGAGCTGATCGAGCACAACAGCGAGATCCGCATCGTCGCCAACCGGCGCGACGCGGGCGACGCGGCCGAGTACCGCTTCAAGGAGCGCGAGAAGCGGCAGGACAACCACATCCCCACCCGCGACCCCGTCCTCTTCTTCGAGGTCACGCCCGGCGACGCCTCCGAGTTCTCCGGCGTGCTGAAAATCAAAGGCTCAGACATCGAGGGCCACCGCGTGCTGCGGACGGAGAGCCCGGCGGTGCCGAACGCCATCGCCGCCTTCATGCTCCACCTGCGCGACACGACGGGGAAGCTCCCGCACGTCTACTTCGGCTGGAGCGAGGGCAACCCGCTGATGTACCTGCTCCGCTACATCGCCTTCGGCGAGGGCGACACCGCGCCCATCACGCGCGAGATCCTGCGCCAGATCGAGGATGACCCGGAACGTAGGCCCGCGGTACACGTCGGAGGATAGTGAGAGGACGGGCCGGGGCGCTCCACGCTCGTGCCTGGACCGGCTCGAGCCCTTTTTGCGCCCAGACTTCCGCCGTCTTGTCATACAATTACGGCCCGTGTGGTGGAGAAGGCTAGAGCGGAGTCGGGCGGGCTACCTGGTTGCGGTGGCGGTCGTCGCCGCGCTGACGGCCGCGCTCAAGCTGCTCGGCGGGGGCGTCAACTCGACCACCGTAGCGCTGGCGCTCCTGCTCGCCGTGCTCTTCATCGCCGCCCGGATGGAGAGCGGGCCGGCGCTCGTCGCCTCGGTGCTGGCGATGCTCTGCTTCAACTTCTTCTTCCTCCCGCCGTTCGGTACGCTGCACATCTCGGAGCCGGAGAACTGGGTCGCGCTGGCCGCCTTCCTCCTCACGGCCGTCGTCGCCGGACAACTCTCGACGCGCGCGCGCCACCGGGCCGAGGAGGCCGAGGCAGGTCGCCTGGAGATAGGGCGGCTCTACGAAGAGCTGCGAGCGGCCTTCGAGCGCGCGAGTCACGCCGAGGCGCTCCGCCAGAGCGAGCGGCTGAAGTCGGCGCTGCTCGACGCCGTCACGCACGACATTCGGACGCCCCTAACGTCGATCAAGGCGTCGGTGACGACACTCCTCGACGAGTTGCGCGGGGGGGGCACCGACAGGCGGGCTGTAGCCCTTGACGAGGAGGCGAGGCACGAGATGCTGCAGGTCATCGACGAGGAGAGTGATCGCCTCAACCGCTTCGTCGAGGGGCTCATCGATTTGGCGCGCATCGAGGCGGGCGAACTACGCCTCCGTCTGAGGTGGGGCGCCGTGGACGAGGTGCTTTCGGCGGCCCTCGCCCGCGCCGAGCCGCTCACCAAGAGTCACCGGGTCAGCGTGGAGCTTGAGGACGGACTGCCGGTCGTCCGGGTGGACCCGCACGCGGTGGCGGAGGTCGTCTACACGCTCGTGGACAACGCGGCGAAATACTCGCCGCCGGGGACGATCATCCGCGTCGCGGCCGCGCGCGCGGAAGATGAGATGATACGCATCACCGTCGAGGACCAGGGGCAAGGCATCCCGCCCGACATCCGCGAACGGGTCTTCGACAAGTTCTTCCGCGCGACGCGGGACGGCGACGCCGGCGGCCACAGTCCGGCGGGCACGGGCATGGGGCTCGCCATCGCCCGCGGGATAGTCGAGGCTCACGGCGGGCACATCCGGGTCGAGGGGCGCGCCGGGGGGCCGGGGGTGCGCGTCGTGTTTACGCTCCCCATCGGCGACGAATATACTGCGGCCGACGGCCCGCGCGAGACGGCCTCGGCTGCGGCTGGGGAGGCAGAGGGGAGCCTGTGAATCAGCAGCCGCGCATCCTCGTAGTGGACGACGAGCCGCAGCTCGCGCGCGTCCTGCGCACGGGGCTCAAGACCCACGGCTACGACGTAAGGGTCGCGGCCGACGGCGTCTCGGCTCTCGAGACTTTCGGCGACTGGCGTCCCGACCTCGTCGTGACCGACCTCGCGATGCCGAACCTGGACGGGCTCCAACTCTGTCGCCGCCTGCGCGAAATCTCGCAGCTCCCGATCATCGTCCTCTCGGTGCGCGGCGAGGAGAAGACGAAGGTCGAGGCGCTCGACGCCGGCGCCGACGACTACGTCACCAAGCCGTTCGGGATGGACGAGCTGCTGGCGAGAGTGCGCGCGCAGCTCAGACGCGCGCAGGCCCCGGCCGCGGCCCCTTCCGCAACCCTGGAGGACGGTGACTTCCACATCGACCTTGAAGCGCGTAGCGTGATAGTCCGCGGGGGTGAGATCCACCTCACGCCTAAAGAGTACGACCTGCTCGTCTACTTCCTGCGCCACGCGGGCAAAGTGCTCACACACCATAATCTGCTCGGCGCGGTCTGGGGCGGAGACTACACCGAGCAGGGCGAGTACCTGAGAGTCTTCGTCGGCCAGCTCCGCAAAAAGATCGAGCCCAACCCTTCGAGCCCGCGCTACATCCTCACCGAACCGTGGGTCGGCTACCGCTTCAACCCCGGCCCGTAGCGGGCCCCGCCCTCCGCCTCACGTCTTTACGAACTTTTTATAAACCCTTTACGCCATCCTTATGCGCGGGGCCGTAACATCACGCCCGTTGACAATTCGTCTGCCGAAGCCGCCCGCCGCGCCTGAAAACGGCGGCCAGAAGGGCGGCGCGGGGGAACCAACGCCCGGGCGTTCGCCGGGGCAGGGGCGCATCGCAGCAGGCGCGGCCGATGAGTGGCCGCCCGCGCGTAGGACACTTCCAGGTCCGAGCCCGTCAGCTAACCCCGTAGGCTCGATTGGAAGGGCTGAAGACGTCGCGGTCGTTCGGGGCGCGGGAGCAGACAGCTCTGCCGCGCCCTTCGTTGCGACCGGGTGAGATCGATGAACAAGATATACACGCTGCCGAAAGACGAGCTGCGGGGCGACATCTACCGAAGGATACTTCTCCTCATGGGGAAGAACCGGGGGTCGTGGGAAGCCGTCGCCGCGGCCGTCAGCCTCTTCGGGGGCCTGCTCGCCCTCGTCCTCGGGGCCTTGGCCTGGGCGTTCGTTGGGCTGTTCGCGCCGGTGGGCTCCCTCGGCTCATTCCTGGATGTGACCGGGACCGTCCTCCTCGTGCTGCCGCTCCCCCTGCTGGCGCTCGGCGCCTCCTGCCTCGACCGTCTTGAAAAAATGGCTCCACCCCTCCCGCTGCCGGCCGACTCCCGGCCCGCAGTGCCGGTGCTCCGGCACTACCGCAGGCCGCGATACCCCCACCACAACTGAAGCCCGCTCCCGCCCCGGCGGCGGCTCGTGTCCGGCGCCGAGGAGCCGGAGGTGTGTGGCCCGGCTCCTCGCTGGGCAACGACCGCGTAACCCGGGGGAACCACTTCTTCTACACGGAACCAGGCTTCAACTTTAACTGACGGGGAGACCGAAGGATCATGGCGACGGCACTTAAAAGACTGGTGGTGGGGAGGGCACTGAAGAC
>DAIRFV010000242.1:0-9407 GCA_036794905.1 Pyrinomonadaceae bacterium
AGCAGGTCTGGTGGCGCGCGTCCGAGGGCTCGAACAGCGTCGGCAACCTCCTCCTACATCTCGAAGGCAACCTGCGGCAGTGGGTCGTCGGCGGCGTCGGCGGCGCCGCCGACGCGCGCGTGCGCGACCGCGAGTTCGCCGAGCGCCGTCTCTTGCCCCGCGGCGAGTTGCTGGCGGCACTCCGCGCCGCGGTCGAGGAGGCCGACGGAGCGCTCGCGCGCCTCGACCCCGCGTCGCTGCTTGAGACGCGGCGCGTGCAGGGGCTCGACGTGACGCTGCTCTCGGCCGTCTTCCACGCCGTCGAACACTTCTCCATGCACACGGGCCAGATTATCCTCCTCACCAAGATGCTCGCCGACGACGACCTCGCCTTCTACGACTTCTCGGCCGGAGTCCCGCGCGCGAGATGGGGGAGGTGAGTTTTCGGTTTTCGGAAGGGCCAGTCTCTTCCTGAAAACCGAATGCCAAAAACTGAAAACTGAAAATTTATGCTTTCAAATATCGCGGGTTCGTGGTTAATATGTCGGACGTGGTGAGCATCCCTTGATAGCCGGCCGGAGCCGCACCCGCGGAGAGTTTCGTTAACATCCGCGCCGCAGCCGTCATACAAAATTCCCGAGGAGGCTTCTGTTAATGACTTACGTCGTTTGCGAACCGTGTGTGAACTGTCGCTACACGGACTGCGTGGTCGTCTGCCCCGTCGAGGCATTCCACCTGGACGACAACGCCGTCTGGATCAACCCCGAGACCTGCATCGACTGCGACGCCTGCGTCCCCGAGTGCCCGGTCGAGGCCATCTTCGCCGAGGACAAGGTGCCCGAGGAGTGGCAGCACTACACGGCCATCAACGCCGAGAAGTCGCTGAGCGGCCTGCCGATCATCAGCGAGAAGCTCGACCCGCTCTGCTAAGGGAGTCGCGTGAAGAGGAAGCAGGGGGGACGTTGGCTCGGCGCGCTGGCCGGCCTCGCGGGGCTGACCGCGGGGGCGGTCGGGGCGGCGCTGATGCTGAGGCGGCGCGGGGAGATGCAGAAGTCGAAATCCATCTACCCTGAGTACAACCGCCGCGACTCCGACCGCTGGGCGCGCCCCGGCATGAACGTCACCTTCCGCGCCGAGCTGATGCCCGGCCGCGACCGCGCCGAGCGCACCTTCCGCGTCGCCGAAGTCCTCCCGAGCGGACGCGTCATGCTCGAAGAGTTCAGCGGCGACCACGCCGAGTCCGAGTTCGAGGCCATAGGTTGAGGCGGCCGGGAGTAACTACTCCCGGCCGCCTTAATCATCTTTCACAGATGTCAGTCCCGCCCATCCTGCCGGACGAATTCCTCCGCGGCAGTCACTCCCGTCCCGGCCACTCTTCGCGCGCGACGGCGTAGACGATCACCTTCGTCCCGAGGACCTCCCACTCGCCCGAAGGCTTCTCGCCGAGCCTCTCCGCGACGCGGATCGAGTTGGCGTTGTCGGGGTCGATGAGGCTGATGACGCGCGCCTGGCCGAGCACCTTGAACGCGTAATCAATCGAGGCGCGCGCGGCCTCCGTCGCGTAGCCGCGGCCCCAGAAGCGGCGGCGCAGCGTCCAGCCGACTTCGAGCCCCGGCCAGCCCTCGGGGCGCCAGCACCCGACGCGGCCGACCATCTCGCCGCCCTCCCTCTCCTCGACGGCCCACATGCCGTAGCCGCGCAGGTGCCAGTGGCCGAGGATCATCGCCATGTTGCGCCAGGCTTCGGCGCGCTCCACGGGCTTGCCGCCGCCGAGGAAGCGCATCACCTCCGGGTCTGACACCATCTCGGCGTAGGCGTCCGTGTCCGACTCGCGGAACATGCGCAGGACGAGTCGTGCTGTCTGTATTGCGTCTGTCACCATTCGTATTCGCGGCCGGGCTCCATCGCGACGAGGCGCGGGAGGCCGAGGGCTTCCAGTTCCTCGACGAGCTGTGGGCGGAAGGAGGGCTTGAGGTGCACGGCGAGGACGTCCACGTCCTCGTGCGCGAGCTTGCGAAGCTCAAGCGCCATCGCCTCGGGCGTGAGGTGGCCCGAGGCGTCCGCGAGCTTCCGGAGCGAGTTCGGGAACGACGCCTCGATGAGCAGCGCGTCGAGGCGCGGCTCGCGGTTGACGACGCGCCAGAACTCTTCGGTGGCCGAGGTGTCGGAGCTGAAACCCAGTGTGTGCGCGCCGTCCGAGAGGACGAGCCCCACGGTCGGGACGATGTGCGAGACGGCGACGGGCTTCACCGTCAGGTGCGCGGCGCGGAACTCCTCGCCCTCGCGGAAGGGGACGAACTCCATCACGCGCGTCCGTCCGTTGTCGAAGTTCTGGAAGGGCGGGTAGACCGTCCCGTTGAACACGTCGCGCGCGAGCAGCGCGCAGACCTCGGCGGTCGCGTGGACGCGCACGGGCTCTTCGAGGAAGCTGAAGAGGTCGTCCACGAAGATGGGGAGCGTGGCGACGTGATCCATGTGCGGGTGCGTGACGATGACGTCGCGCACCGCCGCGCGCTCCTCTTCGTTGAGGCCGATGGCGATGCTCCCGGCGTCGATGCAGACGCGCCCGTCCACGACGAAGCAGCTCAGACGCTGCTCCGGCGAGGCGCGACCCTCGGAGTCTATCGTGCTCGGCAGGAGTTTGATCTTCACTGAGACAGGGTGCTGGGTGCTGGGTGCTGGGTGCTGGGTGCTGGGTTAAGACAAGTTGCTTTTAACCCAAAACCCGAAACCCGAAACCCGAAACCCATCACTTTCCCTCCAGTTGCTGGCGCAGGCGGCAGAGCTGCTGCACGTAGTCGGCCTCGACCTCGTGGGGCGCGGCGCCGCGCGCGGGGACGCCGCGGGCGACGCGCGAGCGGTGGAAGGCCAGCTCGCTGGCCGCGCGGTTGAAGCGCGTGCGGGCGCGCCAGTGCGAGAGGCCGCCCCGCGCCAGCGCGCTGTAGGTGGCGCCGGCGCGCCCCGTCACCGAGCAGAGGCGTTGGTACTCGGCCTCCGTGATGAGCCCGCGCACAACGTCCGCGCGCAGGTGCTCGCGCAGGACGCGACCCTCCCGCCGCAGCGAGAGGAAGATGACGAGCAGCATGCCGAAGAAGGTCGGCATCATCACGAGGAAGTAGGTCACGAGCGCGTACGCGCCGTCCTCGTACGCCGCCGTCAGGCGCGCCGAAGCGTTCCAGCCCGCGTGAAACAGCACGGCCGCCACGAACCCCGCGGCGGGCGCGACGAACTTCACCCACCTCTTCGTCGTCTGCGCCGCGAGCCCCAGCCCCACGCCCGTCATCCCCGTGAAGAGCGGGTGCGCGAACGGCGAGAAGAGCCCCCGCACGATGAAGACGCCGAGGGCGTTGTTCTCGGCGACGGCCATGCCGTAGTACTTGACGTTCTCGGTCATGGCGAACCCGAGCCCGACCATCGCGGCGTAGATGACGCCGTCGGTCACGCCGTCGAACTCGTCGCGCCGCCAGAAGAAGAGCACGAAGAGGACGAGCGCCTTGGCCGTCTCCTCGACGACGGGGGCCGAGACGATCATGCCGTAGGTCTCGCCCGTCGAGTCGCCGGCCAGGGCCGCGACGACGGCGACGCCGAGCGAGTTGATGATGATGGCGAAGAAGACGGCGACGAGCGCGCCCCAGAAGAAGGCCGCGGCCAGCATCCACGGCGGCTCCGGCTCGTAGCGGTCGAGCCAGAGGACGAGCATGACGTAGACGGGGACGGGGAGCGCCGCCGCGACGAGCCCGGCGAAGAAGGGCACGGCGCCCGTCTCGTAGCCGATGAGCCAGAGCGTGCAGAGTCCGGTGAGGAGCGCGGCGAGCACGGCCGCCACGCCGAGCGCCCAGCGGAGCACGCCGCGCTTGACGGCCGGTGCCGGCGGCGAGACCCTCAGGCCGGGGTAGGTCGGGGCGGGGAACTGATCCATATGGCTGTCCGCGCGCTTGGCGGCGGAGACGAAGGGCGGCCGAGGCGACTCTGGTTCCCGCGGCTACCCCTGCGAGTTCAGGTAGAGTAACAGAATGAGCAGGCCGCCGATGAGCAGCACGGCCACGAAACCGATGACGGCGAGGAGTATCGTAGTGCCGCCGCTCTTGGCAGGCGGGTCGGGCTGCGTCGCCGCTTCCGGCCGGCCGGGGTGCCCGCGGCGCTCGGCCGAAGGCCGCGGCGACGGCGGCGGCGTGTTCGGGAGCCGCTGCCCCACCACCGTCGAGGCCATGTCCCACCCGCCGCCGACCTGGGTCGTCCCGAGGTTCATCCCCATGACGGCCCCGCACTTCGGGCAGAAAGCCTGCTCGGCACCGACCGGCGAGCCGCACTTCTGACAACGCTTCTCCATCTTCCTCAACTCCCCCTTGCCCGCCGGCGAAACCGACCCCGGCGCAAACGGAACGCAAGTATAAACGCTGTGGGCGCGACTTCCAACCAGAATAATCGGATTGGGTGATTGCCCGATTTGCCCATTTGCCCGTCGATTCGACGGGCAAATGGGCAGTCACGCAATCCTATGCGGATGGACGCGTCGGGCGGGAAAGACTATAATCCGGGCTTCGGCCGCAAGCGGCGTCGGGGAGCAGCGGCGCCGGCCTCCTTTTAAGTCGTGCGCGCGGCCCGCGCCCCCTTTCAAACGGAGAGAGACATTGCCCACCAGCCCAGCCGAGCAGGCGGCACAGCAGCGCGCGCGCACACAAGCGGGCGGCGGGCGCCGTCGCGTGCACGCGCACCCGCGCATGCCTTCGACGGCCGGCTACATGTTCGTCGCGGGCTCGCTCTCGCTCGCGCTCTTCTGGATCATCTGGGTGCTCCTGCGCTCGGAAGGCGACGAGGCGCCCTGGATACCGGCGGGGCTCGCCGCGGGCTTCGTCATCCTCTTCGCGGCGGCCGCGCGCGAGGTCGTGATGCGGCGCGCGTGGGCGCGCTACACGCGCGAGATGGAGATGGTGATGGGCGCGGGCGACCCGGCGCGGCTCCCCTTCAAGGCGAAGACGCCCGCGAACAACTGGCCGGGCATGCAGGCGCAGGTGGCGGCGCTGCGCGCGCTCCAGCAAAGGCTCGCCGAACTCGACACGCCCGCGACGCCGCCCGAGTCGCACCTCGAAGCCTACCGCCTGTGCGAGCAGTACCTCGCCAACACGGACGACGCGCTGCGCGCGCCGGGCGGGGCGGCCGAGATGCGCGCGGCCTTGCGCTCGGGGCAGGAGCGCGTCCGCGCGCTACAGCGCAAGCACCTGCTCGCCTGGGCGCGCGGCGAGGCCACGCGGCTCACGCAGGAGGCGCAGAGGCGCGTGCGCCACTCCGACAAGATCGAGACGGCGCAGCGCGCGCTCGAAGTTCTGGGCGAGGCGCTGCGGGTCTACCCCGGCGAGGCGGAGCTGGTCGATTCTTCGGTCGCGCTCCGCAACTTCGTCGCGTCGGTGAAGGTCGGGCAGTGGGTCGAGATGGCCGAGCGCGCGGCCTTCCGCGGCAAGTACGCGCGCGCCATCGCGCGCTACCGCGACGCGCTCTTCTACCTCTCGCGCGCCGACATGAGCGAGGACGCGCGCGACGAGGCCGCCACGCGCATCCAGCGCGAGATCGAGATGCTGAGGGCGCGCGCGCGCACCTCCGAGTCGGCCGACGAGTCGGAAGGCGACGCGGGGGTCGAGGGCGCGCGGCGCGTCCGTCCCCGCGACGGGGGCGAGGTGGCGGGTTGATCTCGCAGCGCTGCCCCAAGTGCCGGAGTTCGCGCGTGCGGAGGGGCTACACCGACACGCCCTGGCCGCTCAGGATGATTGGCGTTTACAACCTCTTGTGCGACAATTGCAACCTCCTCTTCAGGGGGTTCGCCCTGCCGGGCACCGTCCCGGCGCGCGGCACGCACCGCCGCCGCCCACAGCGCCGCCAACACCCGGGCGGCTCGGGGCGCGCGGGCGGGCGGGACGATTGAGCCACCGAAATCGAGCGCACGGGGCAGCCGTCACGGGCGCCGCGGCATCTACCATTTCCGGCCTCTGGTTTGCGGTTTCCGGTTTCGACTGAACGGCGGGGTACGCCCGGCGCCCCTCTTCCACAGGAAGGTGTTTTATGAGACTTAAAAGCTTCGTTCTTCTCGCGCTCGCCCTCTGCTGCGCGGCCGCCGTGGTCGTCGCCCAGGACGGCGGCGGCTCCGGCTCGCAGGGAGGGGGGGGCAACACCTCTTCGTCCGGCGGGTTCGACGCGATGGGCGTCAAGAAGTACCTGCTCGGCCCCGGCGACGTGCTCGACCTGCGCGTCTACAACGAGCCGCAGTTCAACGGCCCGCTGGTCGTGGACGACGAGGGCAACATCGCCGTCCCGTTCATCGAGGCGCCGATCCGCGCGCAGTGCCGCTCCGACCGCGAGATCAAGGTCGACGTGGTCAAGGCGCTCTCGAAGTACCTCAACAAGCCGCAGGTCAACCTCCGGCTGACCGACGCCAAGAGCCGCCCGCCCGCGGTCGTCTTCGGCGCCGTCCGCTCGCCCTCGCGCGTGCAGATGCAGCGCAAGGTGAAGCTGCTCGACCTGCTCGCCACCAGCGGCGGCGTGACCGAGGCGGCCGGCGGCGACATCCAGATTTTCCACACCGAGCCGATCATGTGCCCGGACCCCGAAGACCTCGCGGCCGTGCCCGCCGAGACGTTCCAGCCGGCCGACCCCACGCAGGTGGGCTACGACATCTACAGCCTCCGCGACCTGAAGGACGGCAAGGCCGAGGCCAACCCCGTCGTCCGCCCCGGCGACATCGTCATCGTGCAGGAGTCCCAGCCCGTCTACATGACCGGCTCGGTGCGCACGCCGATGAGCCTCTACCTGAAGGACGGGATGCAGCTCAAGCAGGCCATCGCGATGGTGGGCGGGCTCTCGAAGGACGCCAAGTCCAGCGCCGTCGTCATCTGGCGCAGGAAGAAGGGGCAGTCCGAGCCGGAGAAGCTGATCGTCAACTTCAAGGACATCCAGAAGGAGAAGATCAAGGACATCCAGCTCCAGCCCTACGACATCGTGGACGTGCCGGACAATTCGGGCAGCGCCAGCGCCATCTTCCGCAACCTGATTATGGGCGCCGGCACGGGGTCGCTGACCTCGGCCGCGACGGGTCTGCCGCTCCGGGTCATCTACTAACCCGGGCGCGCCCCGGGCCGACGTTTCACCAGGGGGGCCGGCCGTGAGAGACGGCCGGCCCCCCTTTCGTCTGCAACGCCGCCGCCGTTGGCCGCCCCGCGCCCCCGTGTGGTAGATTATCGGTTTCGTCGGGGCACTAATTTTTTCGGGAGAGTCTGTCATGAGTCGAAACTACAGCCGCGCCGCGGCCGACGGGGTGCGGAAGAGGCGGCGCCGGAACTCGCTTCTGGTGAGCGCCGCCGCGGTCGTCGTCATCATCGTCCTCTTGGTGTTGGAGCAGGTGGCCCTGCTCTACCTCATCTGCACGCTCGGCGTCGTCGGGCTCCTGCTCGTCGTCGCCTTCTCCGACCTGCACGGCGCGAAGCAGCCCGCGTCCGCGCTCGCGCCCGCGCCCGCGGACGACGCGGCGGCCATCGCCGACGGGCTGACGGGGACGGCGCCCGCCGCCGCCGCCACGACCTACGGCTCCGCCGCCGCCCCGCGCAGGCCCCGCCGCCGCCCGAGAAGGTGAAGAGTAGTCGGCAGCAGTCAGCAGGCAGTTGAAAGTGCTGCTGTCAGAACCTCCGAATCAACCTTTCAACTCCCATAACGCGGAGCGACGGCCTGTTGCCATCTGCCGGCTGCCTACTCCTCCCGAAAAATTCTGTTTGTAGTCGCGCCGCCCGCTTTGCTATCATCCCCAGGCCGCGCGCTCGCGGCCTTCGTCCCCACACACGAAGCGTCTTTCTCCCCGCCGGGCCGTTCCCCCATCTTTGCGACCTAGCCGACAAGGGGTATTTCATGCGTCTGACCGCAACGCTATTCATCCTTGCAGCGCTGATTCTCGCGCCGGCCTCCAGCCCGCGCGCCTACACCTTACAGTTCACGAACACGGCCGCCACCACGCAGGTGCGTTGGCCGACGACGAACATCACGGTCGCGCTCTCGACCTCGCTCAACAACCCGCCCGCTTACGTCCACGCCACGGGCGCGCAGGTCATGCTGGCCGCGCGCCGCGCCCTGTCACGCTGGGCGCTGGCCTCCAACCTCCAGTTCAACGTCACGACGAGCGGCAACGAGAACGCGGTCGCCGACGGCGTGAGCCTCATCACCATCGCCGACACGGGCTCGAACCGCGCGCTCTTCTCGACGGGCGCCCAGCCCGGGCGCGCGCGCGTCACCTTCGACGGCTCGGGCAACATCACGGAGGCCGACCTCGCCATCAACCCGCTCGTCACGCGCTTCGACCCCTTCACGGGCAACCCGGTGGCGAGCTTCTTCTCGACCGACGGCGCCGACGGCAGCTACGACCTCGAATCGACCTTCGTCCACGAGATCGGCCACATGCTCGGGCTCGAACACTCGGGCGTCGTCTCCGCCTCGATGCAGCCGCGGCAGGGGACGAACGGCACCTACAATCTGCCGAACCTCACGACCCGCACGCTCTCTGCGGACGACGTGGCGGGCATCCGCGCCATCTACGGCCCGCGCACGGGTTTGGGTAGCATCGCGGGGCGCGTCGGCTACAACTCCTCGACGGGTGCGGCCGCCTTCGGCGCGCACGTCTTCGCGGAGGACGTGACGACGGGGCGCGTCGCGGGCGGCAACGTCGTCAACGCGGCCGGCAACTACCGCATCGACAGCCTGCCGCCGGGGCAGTACCGCGTCGTCGTGGAGCAGTTGGACGAGCCCGTGCTCGCCTCGCAGATCGGGTCGAACGGCGGCGGCTACCCCGCGACGACTCTGGCCAACATGCCGCCCTTCACGACGACGGAGGCCGGGACGGTGACGGTCGGCGCGGAGGCGACGGCCACGCTCAACGTCGGCGTCCCCGGCTCGGTGCCCCTCATCAACCCGATGTTCATCGGCACGGGCGCGAGCTTCCAGCTCTCGACGGTCGCCGTCCCCGTCGTGCCGGGGCAGTCGCAGACGATCCTCGTCGCGGGCGAGAACATGACCGCCGCGCCGTCGGGCACCGTGGCCGGCGTCAGCATCAGCGTCAACTCGCCCTTCATCACGGTGGCGAACATCCAGCAGTTGAACGGCTTCGGCATCCCCGTCATCTCCTTCGACATCAACCTGAGCATCCTGACCCCGCCGGGCGAGTACAGCGTCCGCGCGCTCTCTTCGGCCGGGCAGGTGGCCTACATCTCGGGCGGGCTGACGGTGGACTTGCCGCAGGGCGTGCCCGGCGGGCAGAACCTCTCGGACAACTCGCAGTTCTTCGTCGCGCAGCACTACCGCGACTTCCTCTCGCGCGAGCCCGACTCTTCGGGCCTCAACTTCTGGGTGAACGAGATCGAGTCGTGCGGCGCAAGCGCCGCGTGCCGCGAGGTCAAGCG